>JBAUEL010000026.1:0-2239 GCA_049678585.1 Dehalococcoidia bacterium | reverse complement strand
GGACCGCGGGCTTCATCCTCACGCTAATAGCAGGCAGCGGTGTGATCGTTCGCCTAATCCTGGCGAGTGACTGGAATGTAATATTGTCAGTGGTTGTTGCGGCGGCTTTCATCCCTGCAGCGGCTCTCGCGCTTGGGATTTGGAGTGGAAGCTCCAAGTTATTCGAGGTGGTGTATCTTCTTTTATGGACCCTGGGACCAATGAATCAGATGATGGCAGCACTTGGCTTTCCTCTGGTCGCAGATCAATTTTTAGCCTTTGATTATATAGGCTCAAGCGATGCTGCTATTTCTGAGGGAATGCCGCTATATTACGCAGTTTTCACAATCCTACTATTGGTATTAGCTCTAATAGGAAGGAAGCGACAGCTTCAGGTATAACGCGGGAGTAAGAGCTGCGGCCTAACAAGCGCATGAAGCCGACCTTGCTATCGACAGTTTCTGTGAGGGTGTTTTCGGTTTTGGAGCGTATTGAAACCAGTTTGGTTACACAGCGCAAGCCGCAAGGCGGCTTATGCGCCATCCGTTAGGCTGCCTTTTCAAACCCGCATAATTCAATCTCATCAGATGTACCGAAAGGATATCGAGCCATGTCTACTAGAGAAATCTTCAGGCCAATGAAACTCTGGCAATCTATACTTTTCTTTATAGGTCCCGGTCTATACGGAGTAATCGCGTATTACCTTCTATTCCCTGCTCTTACACGGCTGGGGATTTCTCAGGAGAATGCATACAATACTTCACATCTGACGGTATTCATCCTTCTGTTCCTCTTGATAATAATCGCACTCCGAGTTGAAGGCTGGCCGCTCAATTGGGCAACGCTAAGAGAAAGGCTGCGATTCAAGCCAATGGATTCCTCGGCTTGGAAGTGGACGATATCCTTTTTGCTTCTATACCTCGTGTTGGGTCTTGTTCTTAACACACTTGCTCAATTCATGTATGAGTTGTTGAACTTCTGGCCTCCCGATGCGGATATCCCTCTGACAAATATTCCGTTTCTATTGATCGTGTTCATTGCGAATATCTTTAGTGAAGAACTATGGTGGCGAGGCTATATACTCCCTCGCCAGGAATTGGAGCACGGCAAATTCGCCTGGATCGTGAATGGTATTCTTTGGTCTTTTTTCCATATATTCAAGTGGTGGGCTGTGCCTTTCTTACTTCTGAAGCAATGGATGCTGCCATTTATCGCACAACGCACAAAGAACACTACGCCTCCATTCTTGATTCACTTCATGTCGAATGGGCTAGGGATCGTGCTTAGCATCATTCCGCTCCTATCATCATAGTGTAAGTTTGTGCTGCCCGGTCGAATAAATCATTACTCACAGATCTGACGATTTTTCGGCAGCCTAACACCTCAATGGAGCGGACCGGGGATGCTGGGCGAGAAGCAGGCTAAGTTGTATGATGGGGATACAAGAAAATTCTGAGAAGGAGCTTGCCCCGGCCGCTCATCTCGAATCGTTGGGCGATTAAGATAAGACAATGAAAATTACACTCGCAGTAGATATATTATGTAAACCAGAAGAAGTATTCCCCTGGATAGCCGAGCCAGATAAAGCAATGCTTTGGCAGAAAGGTGTAAAAGGGGGAGAAATTATAAAAGAGACGCCAGAAAAGATAGGTACAACTTTTAGAGAAGAAATGGAAGAAAATGGAAATAGTATTGTAATGTATGGAGAAATTACAAATTATATCCAAGACAAATTAATATCATTTCATCTGGAAAGTAAAATACACAGGCTTGATGTAAGTTATTCAATTATGTGGAATGACAATAAATCGACATTTACAGCAGAATCAACAATACATTGGAAATTTCCGATGAATGTAATTAGCCTCATTCTCGGTCGCAAAATAAAGGAAGGTATTTTGCACCAGACAGAATCTGAGTTTGCGGAATTAAAGAGACTCTGCGAGACAAAGCAGGCTAGTTTAGAATAACAATAATCAAAATAGAAATAACAAAATATTGCGAGGAAATCGCCCAACAAGCAGCTGCAGGCGACTTGGCCTTAGCGCGGCCAAAATGGCGAATATTGCTTCGATGACCTTTTGATTAAAATGAATGGGGTGTTGCACAGTCGGCCAAGCGCCTGAGCTGCAGTCCGTTAGGCGGCGTAAACCAAAAGAGAATCTATCTGTTGAAGGAGGAAAGAAAATGAAATACAGAGTCCACCGATTTGATATCAAAATGACAAGTGATCAGAGTAAGCTAGAGCAATTCCTGAATA
>JBAUEL010000025.1:0-17603 GCA_049678585.1 Dehalococcoidia bacterium | reverse complement strand
AGCTAAAGTGGACCCTGGCGGCCCTGGCGCTGGGCATCCTCGTCATGGTCGGCTTCGCCGTGGCCGCAACAGCCCGCGGCGACGGCGGCGAGGCGGAGCCGAGAGCGATCCGCATGGAGACGGAGCTGGCGCCGGGGCGCGACCTCCAGTTCTTTCTCAATCCCAATCCCCCTGAGGTGCGCGAGGTGTCGGCGGTGCGCGCGGGCGCGTTCGTCGGCGTCACCCTGGCCCAAACTGACGAAGGGGTCGAGATCACGGGCGTCGTTCCGGGCAGCCCCGCCGCCGAGGCTGACCTCCGCGAGGGCGACCTCATCCGGGCCATTGATGGGGAGAAGGTGGACAGTGTCGAGGCAGTGATAGGCCGCGTGCGCGATGCGGAGGCGGGCGACGAGCTCATCTTCACCGTCGAGCGAGAGGGCCGGGAGCTCGACATTGAGGTGCGCCTGGCGCCCGAGCGCGCCCGCCTCGAGCTGCCGCCGGGCCACGGGGGAATTCCGCCCGGGCGCCTCCGCGAGCGCCTGCCGGAGTTCGACCTGGAGGACCTGCTGCCGGAAGATTTCCCTCAGCGGGCATGGCGGTTCGTGGAGCGCCGGGACCTTCTGGACGAGGCGTTGGGGCGGTTCATCAGCGCCCAGGTCCGCTACCTGGACGAGGACGGAAAGCCTGCATCAGTGCAGGCGCTGGGGGGCACCGTGAGCGGCGTCGATGTGAGCGAGGGCACGCTGACCGTCACCGGCAATGAGCCCCAGGTCACGCTCCAGACCTTTGCCATCACCGAGGACACCCGCATCCGTCGTGACTTCCGCAGGGCCGAACTGGCCGACCTCGAGGTCAACGACCGTGTGGTGGTCATCGCCGTCGGCGAGGGCGACGAGGCCGCCGTTGTTCTGGCCTTCAGCCCCCCGGAAGAGTCGTAGGTTCCGCCATATCGCCACAACATCGCGGGGCTCCCACGTTGGGAGCCCCGTCCGCCTTCTGGCCTTGGCCGGCGAAGAGAAGATCAGAGACGCGTCGCCGCCTCCCTGGCTTTGGCGCCCTGCCGCGCCTCGCGGGCGTCCATGGCCCGCATACCCGTCAGGATAGCCTCGGAGGCGCTGAAGCGAAGCGGCTCCGGCGGCGAGGGAAGCACGCGCCGGTTGACGAAGAAGAGGTCCGTCAGGTCCGTCTCTTTCTCCAGGGCGAGGTCGCGGAGCACCTGCCCCAGCATGTTGTTGAGGGCCACGCCGTGACCCACGCATCCCAGGCTGTAGATGATGCGTCGGTCCCCTCCCAGGTAGCCCAGGGCCGGGAAGAAGTCCATCGGCACGGAGATGGGTCCGCCCCAGCGGTGAGTGATGGCCACGTCAGCAAGCTGGGGGAAGGTCTCCACGATGAAGCGCTCTAGGTTGGTGAAGGTCCGTTCGTGCGTGTCCTGGTCCAGGCGGTTCCCGTAGTAGTAGAGGACATCGTGGCCGCCCATGAGGAGCCGGTTGTCGGCGGTGAGGCGATAGTAGTGGATGAGGTTGCGGCCGTCCTCGATGCCCTGCCGGTGGTACCAGCCGATCTCCTTGAAGTGGGCATCGCTCAGCGGCTCCGTCAGGACGATGTAGGTGAACACGGGTATCGCCTTCGACTTGAGCTGCGGGAAGAGCACCGAGTAGGCGTTGGTGGCGAAGATCACCTTCTTCGGGGCCACGCTGCCCTGCGGCGTCTCCAGGCGCAGGCGAGGCTGGAAGTGGGCGCCCAGGACGGGGGTCTGTTCGTAGATCTCAGCCCCCACGCTCGTGGCGACGTCTTTTCTGCCGCGCGCCAGCTTGGCAGGGTTAATGAGGACACAATCCTCCTCGAAGCGGGCGCCCAGGTAGGTGGGTGAGCGCACCTGGCTCCTGGTTTCTGTCTCGTCAAGCCAGCGCATCCCCTGGAAGCCTAGCTTCTCGGCGAGGCGCACCTCGGCCTGGAGACGCTTGACGTGGGCGGGACAGGTGGCCATGGTGAGCAATCCGTTCTTCTCGTAGTCGCAGTCGATGTTGTGCTCGCGGACCAGCTCGCCCACGTGGTCCACGGCGCGAATCATGAGGTCGTGGGCCTCCTTGGCCCGCTGTTTGCCGAAGCGCTTGGTTGTCAGCCAGAGGGTGAGCCCCAGCAGGGTCATGGCGAATCCGCCGTTCCGTCCGCTGGCCCCGTAGCCCACCACGTCCGACTCCAGTACCACCACCCGCAGCGAGGGGTCGGCCTTGCACAGCTCGTAGGCGGTGGACATGCCTGTGAAGCCACCCCCCACGATGGCCACGTCAGCCTGAATATCGCCCTCCAGGGGCGGGCCCGGCTCAATGGGCGTGGTGCTCAGCCAGAAGCTCTTGGATGCGTAGTCGATAGCCATAGGGGTCCTTCCTCTCTCCGCGCCGCCGCGGCTAGCCCGCGGCCTCCTCGTCCAGAAGCTGCACCATGCGGCGGCTGTACTGAATCGCACGCTCGACCGATCGAAGGTCGATGTTCTCTGGCGTATCGGTCGGCCAGTGGTACGTGGGGGCGAAGCCGATGTCGCTGGCGGAGGCGATGGTGATCGCCACGAGGCCGCGGCGTATCGGGATCAGGGCGTCGGTGCCCAGGCGGGTCGACTCGCTGCCCACGTCCTGGAACTCCGGCTCCTGCGCCACGCGCGCGGCAAGGCCGACGGCCTCCGGATGGTAGGGATAGAACTTCAGGAAGCCCTCCCCCGTCTGGTACACCCGCTTGCCGGAGCCGAGCATCTCGAAGTTCAGGAAGAAGGGTCGGCGCCCCGCTATCTCTTCGTTATGCTGGTGCAGGAAGGCGAGCATGCCGCCCATGATGCCCTCCTCACACCCGTTGGAGAGGAACCACACCTCCAGGTTGGCGGGCCGCTCGCGCGAGAGTTCCTGGGCCAGTGCGAGGACGGCGGCCACGCCGGAGGCGTTGTCGTTGGCGCCGGGGCTGACAGGGCTGCGGCCGATGTCCGCCATGAGCGCCGCCATCAGCCCGTTCAGGGCGACGCCGAGGCGCAGGGCTGGCCGAGCCAGGAAGTCGGCGATTCCTCTCGATCGCAGCCAGGCACCCGCCGTCACCAGCAGGAGCGCCCCGAACGGAAGCTTGAGAATGGCGGGCGTCTCCGTCGAGGGCCCGAACGTGCGGACCAGCCAGCGGGGGATGGCCGGATGGAAGACGAGCCCTGAATGCGGTGCGTCGTGGTGGGCGGAGATGATGAGCAACCGTGAGGCCGAGGGGTTGGGCAGCCGCGCTACCACGTTCCACGAGGGGCGGGCCGGGAAGGCGCTGCGCAGCCAGTAGAAGCTGCAGTTCAGATCGCCCCAGAACGACGCCGCCAGCGTAGCAGCCAGCCGCGCGGAGCGGCCGGCCAGCCGTCGCGAGGCCAGGGCCGCCAGGCCCACGGCCGCCGAAAGGGCGGCATGGGCGCCCCAAACGTTCCAGTAGTCGGGGTAGAAGCGGAACTCTTCGAGTTCCGGCTCCAGGCCCATCTCCCCTAAGCGAGAGGCCACCCACTCGGCGGCCTGCCGCTCGCCCTCGGAGGCGGAGGGCCGGTGGAACCGGCACAGTCCGGCGATGTCCGCGCCCAGGCGCTCCTGAAGCTCGGTATCAGTAGAAGAGTGCATGCTACACCCCCTCCGGGAAGGCGAGACAGATTCGGCAGCCGCTCCCCGACGTCCCGCTGGCGCCAGCGGTCAGGCGACGCTTTCCCCGGCTCGCTTCAGCAGCCAGTACTCCAGGCTGTCCGCCAGGGCCAGCCAGCTCGCCTCGATGATGTCGGTGGAGCTGCCCACGGTGGTCCAGAAGTGCTCCCCGTCGGTGTACTCGATGAGCACGCGCACGCTGGCGCCGGTGCCGGCGGCACTATCGATGATGCGCACCTTGTAGTCCACCAGCTTCACCGCCTCCAGGCTGGGGTAGAACTCCAGCAGGGCCTTGCGGACGGCGGCGTCCAGGGCGTTGACCGGGCCGTTGCCGTCGGCGGCCGTCTGGATCATCTTCCCGCCCACGCTTACCTTGACCATGGCCTCGGCCTGCATCTCGATGGTCTCGACGTCGCCGCTCCTGTGGCCGCGGCGCTCCACCACCCAGAAGTCCTCCAGCTCGAAGGGGGGCTCGTACCCGGGCTGGCTGCGGCGGACCAGCAGCTCGAAGGAGGCCTCGGCGCCCTCGTACTGGAAGCCGCGGCTCTCCATCTCCTTCACCTTCTCCAGCAGGCGACGGGCGTCCTCCCGGCTCAGGTCCAGCTCGATGCCCTGCTCCTTCATCTTCGTGATGATGTTGCGGTGTCCGCCCAGCTCCGAGACCAGCACCCGGCTCTCGTTGCCGACGAGCTCCGGAGCTACGTGCTGGAAGGACTTCTCGTCCTTGACGACGGCGGCGACGTGGAGGCCGGCCTTGTGGGCGAAGGCGCTGACGCCGACGTAGGGGGCGTGGGTGTCCGGCACCATGTTGGCGATCTCGCTGACGTAGTGGGAGATCTCGGTCAGGCGGGCGAGCTGCTCGTCCGTGATGCAGTCGATGCCCATCTTCAGCTTGAGGGCGGGGATGATGCTGGTTAGGTTGGCGTTGCCGCAGCGCTCGCCGTAGCCGTTGATGCAGCCCTGGACCTGGAGGACGCCGGCATCGACGGCGGCGAGGCTGTTGGCGACGGCCAGGTCGGCGTCGTTGTGGGTGTGGATTCCCAGCGGCACAGAAACGGCGCCCTGGGCGGCGCGTATCGCCTCGACCAGCTTAGCGGTGATGGTGCCGCCGTTCGTGTCGCAGAGCGGGATACCATCGACGCCCGCCTCTTCGGCCACGCGCAGGCACTGGAGGCTGTACTCCGGATTGGCGAAGAAGCCGTCGAAGAAGTGCTCGGCGTCGTAGAAGACGGCGGGCACGTGGGCCTTCAGATAGCGGATCGAGTCGGCGACCATCGCCAGGTTCTCTTCCAGGCTGGTCTCGAGGACGGCCCGCACCTGGTACTCCGACGCCTTGCCCACGATGGTGACGACGGGCGTGTGGGCGTCGATGAGGGAGCGGAGGATGGGGTCGGCCTCGGCGCGGCCGCCGGCGCGTCGCGTGCTGCCGAAAGCGGCGAGGCGGGCGTTCTTGAGCTCTAGCCCCTGGGCGCGCACGAAGAACTCGGCGTCCTTGGGGTTGGAGCCCGGGTAGCCCCCCTCGATGTAGTGCACGCCCAACTCATCCAGCTTCTGGACGATCTTGAGCTTGTCCTCCACGGAGAGGGAGATGCCCTCCATGCCGGCGCCGTCGCGGAGAGTGGTGTCGTATAGCTCTACCTTCATGGTGTGGAGTGCCTCCATTCGAAGAGTGGCGGGGAACGCGGCTTAGGCGATAGGCGCGGAGGCGGCGTCGATCGCCCGCCCCCGACAGCGTCGGGGGCTTATCCTGACCTCCGAGGGACCCGCAGGAGCGCGGTCCAGCGATTTCATGGTGCTACCATAGCATATCGACCGGCGGAAGGCGAATCATGAGAGGAGCCAGCGAGGAGGAGCTCCGGTGCTCCTCACCTCACACGTACGACGCCACCAGGTCCCCGACCTCCGACGTGCTCAGGCCCATCCGGCGCGCACTCAGCGACTTGATCTTCCCGCTGCCTAGGGCCTTGATGATGGCTTGTTCCATCCTATCGGCGGCCTGCTCCTCCCCGAGCTGGGCGACCAGCATCTGCGCTGCGGCGATGGCCGCCAGGGGGCAGATCACGTCCTGGCCGGTGTACTTCGGTGCGCTGCCGCCGATGGGCTCGAACATGGAGACGCCCTGCGGGTTGATGTTGCCTCCCGCGGCCACGCCCATGCCCCCCTGAATCATCGCCCCCAGGTCAGTGATGATGTCGCCGAACATGTTCTCGACCACGATCACGTCGAACCACTCGGGGTTCTTCACGAACCACATGCAGGCGGCATCGACGTGGGCGTACTCGCGCTTGATGTCCGGATAGTCGGCGTCGCCCACCTCGTTGAACGCCCGCCACCAGGTGTCGTGGACGAAGGTGAGGACGTTAGTCTTGGCCACGAGGTGGAGTTGCTTCTGTTTGTTGCGCTTGCGGGCTAGCTCGAAGGCGTAGCGGACGGCCCGCTCCGCCCCGAAGCGGGTGGTGAGGTGAACCTGCGTGGAGACCTCCTGGGGCGTGCCCTTGTACTGGAAGCCGCCCATGCCGCAGTACAGGCCCTCGGTGTTCTCGCGCACCACCACGAAGTCGATCTCCTCCGGCCCCTTGTCCTTGAGCGGGCAGTCCACCCCCGGATAGAGCATCACCGGGCGCAGATTGATGTACTGGTCCAGCTCAAAGCGGATGCGGAGGAGGATGCCTATTTCCAGCGGCCCCGGCGGCACGTCAGGGTGGCCGATGGCCCCCAGGAAGATCGCATCGTATCCGCGCAGCTCGTCGAGGGCAGAGTCGGGCACGGTCTCGCCGGTGCGCAGGTAACGGTCGCCTCCGAAGTCGTAGGTGTTGGTGTCGTAGCGAAAGCCCGAGGCCTGGGCGACCGCGTCCAGCACCTTCAGGGCCTCTCGCGTTACTTCGGGGCCGGTCCCATCACCGGGGATAACAGCTATGCGATACATGGATCTCTCTTTCTTTGAGGGTCCGCTCCTTCACCGGGCGGGGAAGCCAGCGGCCGGCTGTGTCACACCAGCGAAGGGTAGCAGGCGGGCGCGGTTATGTCGATGGTGGGGCCTTCCCACCCGATGCTTGGTGCCTATTCTCCCCGGCCTGCCAGCCGCCTCTTCGTGTGCTCGATGAGGCCGCCCGCCTCGATGAGCTCCAGCATGAACGGCTCGTAGGGCTTGGCCCGGAACTCCCGGCCCCGTGTGAGGTTGCGGATGGTGCCGGTGGCTAGGTCGACCTCCAGCTCGTCGCCGTCCTGGGTCGCTTCGACCGCCTCCGGCGACTCCAGCGCAGGCAGCCCCAGGTTGATGGCGTTGCGGAAGAAGATGCGGGCGAAGCTCCTGGCGATGACGCAGCTCACGCCGCACCCCCTGATGGCGATGGGCGCGTGCTCCCGCGAGGAGCCGCAGCCGAAGTTGACGTCGGCCACGATGATGTCGCCGGGGCGGACCCGCCCGACGAAGTTGGGGTCGGCGTCCTCCATGCAGTGCTGGGCCATCTCCTGGGGGTCGGTGGTCACCAGGTAGCGGGCGGGGATGATCTGGTCGGTATCGACGTGGGCGCCGAACCTGTGGGCACGCCCGCGGATGCTCATGACACCACCTCTTCCGGGTAGGCCAGCCGGCCGGCGATGGCGCTCGCCGCCGCCACGACCGGGCTGGCCAGGATCACCTCCGACTTGGCGTGGCCCATGCGTCCCGGGAAGTTGCGGTTGCTGGTGCTCACGCAGCGCTCGCCCTCCGCCAGGACGCCCAGGTAGCCGCCCAGGCAGGGACCGCAGGTGGCGGCGCAGAAGGCGCAGCCCGCCTCCGTGAAGGCCTCGATGAGACCCTCCCGCAGCGCCTGAAGATAGATCCTCTGCGTCGCCGGGATGACGATGCAGCGCACGCCCTCGGCGACGCGCCGGCCTCCGATGATGTCCGCCGCCTCCCGCAGGTCCTCGATGCGACCGTTGGTGCAGCTCCCGATGAACACCTGGTCGATGCGCATGTCCCTTCCTCCCACCTCCCGCACGGGGACGGCGTTGCCGGGGCTGAAGGGCAGGGAGACGGTGGGCTCGATCTGCGAGGCGTCGAACTCGTAGGTGGCGGCGTACTCGGCGTCGGGGTCCGGCTCGTAGACGGTCCACTCGCGCCGGGCGCGGGGTCGCACGTAGTCCAGGGTCACCTCGTCCACCAGCATGAGGCCCGTCTTGCCGCCCGCCTCGACGGCCATGTTGGTCATGGTGAGGCGGGCGTCCATGGACATGCCCTGAAGGGCCTCGCCTTCGAACTGCATGGCGGCGTAGGTCGCGCCGTCGGTGCCGATGTGGCCGATGGTGTGCAGGATCAGGTCCTTGCTCCGCGTCCACCCGCCCATGCGGCCGTGGTAGACGAAGCGGATGGTCGGCGGCACCTTCATCCAGATCTCGCCGGTGGCCATGGCCACGGCGATGTCGGTGCTGCCCATGCCCGTAGCGAAGGCTCCAAGCGCGCCCGAGGTGCAGGTGTGAGAGTCGGCGCCCACGAAGACATCGCCGGGCAAGACTAGGCCCTGCTCCGGCAGCAGGGCGTGGTCCACGCCGCCCTGGCCCTGCTCGAAATAGACGCAGCCCTGCTCGCGGGCGAACTCCCGCATGACCTTGGCCTGCTCGGCGGACTGGATGTCCTTGTTGGGCACGAAGTGGGAGGCTATCAGCACCACCCGCTCGCGGTCGAAGACCCGCGACACGCCCAGCTTGCGAAACTGCTCGATGGCGATGGGCGCGGTGACGTCGTTGGCCATCACCAGGTCAGCGCGGACGTTGATGAGGTCGCCCGGCTCGACTCGGGGGCGGCCGCTGTGGGCGGCCAGGATCTTCTCGGCGAGGGTCATGGGCATGGCGTTCACGTCACAGCAGCATTTCCAGCTCTATCTCATCTCGCAGGGGAATCCCGTCTCTGCCCACTAAGGGAATCTCCGGCTTCGGTCGGCGCGACTCTTGAAGCGCATCCCGATGGACCGCCACGAGCAGGAATCCCCTCTTCTGGTAGAAACGTAAGGCGGGCAGGTTGTCGTTGGTCGTGATAAGCCATAGGCGTTTGCGCTTCGCGGAGACGGCGGCGTCCCTGACGGCTGCCACCAAGGCGGTGCCAATCCCTATGCCCTGAACCAGACTGTTGAGCGTAGTGATCTCACATTCGTCACCGTCTATCCGGTATGTCAGCAGCCCGATCGGCTTGCCCTCTCGCGAGGCGACGAAACCGGGCAAGGCATCGACCCGATGGATCCTCCCGCGACTGACGACTCTCGTAGAGGCCCAATGCTCTTCGATGAGAGAAGCCGCCCAGTCGCGGTGGCCGTCATTCAGCTCTTGAACCTGGAATGCGCTCACTCTCGATTTCGTCCCCGGATACGCTCCTCCCGGTACACGCAGCTATCTCCGTCAGGCGCCGACATGCCGCCCTCTGCTTCCCCTGGTGCCAGCGCCCCTACGGGCTCGTCCGCACCTGCACGTCTGCCGGGCGCTGCACCGAGAGCAGCCGGTTGAGGGCGTTCATGTAGGCCTTGGCGGAGGCGACGATGATGTCCGTGTCGGCGCCGCGGCCCACGTAGGTCTTGCCCTCGCTCTCGATGCGGATGATCACCTCGCCGATGGCATCGATGCCCCCCGTCACGCTCTTCACCGTGAACTCGGTGAGTTCGTTGGGCACGTCCACGATGCGGTTGATGGCCCGGTACACCGCGTCCACGGGGCCGCTGCCCAGGGCGGCGTCAGCCAGGACCTTGCCGTCGGGGGCGATGAGACGCACCGTCGCCGTGGGCGTGGCGTGGTCGCCGCAGGACACCTGCACGAAGTCCAGGTGGTAGACCTCATGCGTAGTGCGCATCTTTTCGGCGACGAGGGCCTCCAGGTCGCGGTCGTCGATCTCCGGCTTCTTGTCGGCCAGCTCCTTGAAGGCGGCGAAGGCGCGCGAGAGCTCCTCCTCGGTGAGCTCATAGCCCAGGTCCTCCAGGCGGGACTTGAAGCCGTGGCGCCCCGACAGCTTGCCCAGCACGATCTCGGCGCCGCCGGTAGGCCAGCCGATGTCCCCGGCGTCCATGATCTCGTAGGTCTCGCGCATCTTCAGGATGCCGTCCTGATGAATGCCCGACTGGTGTCGGAAGGCGTTGCCGCCGATGATGGCCTTGTTCGGCTGGACGGTCATGCCGGTGAGGTCGGAGACCAGCCGACTGGTTCGATACAGCTCTCTGGTGTTGATGCCCGTCTCCAACCCCAGGAAGTCCTGACGGGTGCGGAGGGCCATCACCACCTCCTCGAGGGAGGCGTTGCCAGATCGCTCGCCGATGCCGTTGATGGTGCACTCTACCTGCCTGGCCCCCACCTGCACCGCGGCCAGGGAGTTGGCTACGGCCAGCCCCAGGTCGTCGTGGCAGTGGACCGATACTACCGCACGATGGATGTTGCTCACGTTCTCGAAGATGGAGCGGATGAAGTCGGAGAACTCCTCCGGGATGGTGTAGCCCACCGTGTCGGGAATGTTCACCGTGGTGGCCCCGGCCTCGATGCACTCCTCCACCATGCGGTACACGTACTCGCGCTCGGAGCGCGTGGCGTCCATAGGGCTGAACTCCACGTCAGAGGTGTAGCCTTTGGCCCGCGCCACCATGGTGCGGCCCATCTCCAGCACCTCTTCCCGCTCCTTGCGAAGCTGGTGCATTAGGTGGATATCGGACACGGAGAGGAAAACATGGATGCGGGGCTGCGCCGCTCCCTTTACCGCCTTCCAGCAGGCGTCCACGGCCTCGGGGTGGGCGTGTGCCAGGCCGGCGACGATGCAGCCCCGTACCTCCCGGGCGATGGCCTCTACCGCCTCGAAGTCGCCGGGCGAGGAGAGAGGGAAGCCCCCCTCGATGACGTCCACCCCCAGCCGCTCGAGCTGGCGGGCGATCTCCAGCTTGTCCGACGTGGTCAGGGCGACGCCCGGGGATTGCTCCCCGTCCCGCAGCGTCGTATCGAAGATGATTACTCGTTCTACCATGTTGCTCAACCTCCTCCGGGCCATGCTAAGCCCAGGTGATGGATTCCCCGTCAGGCCCTCCCGACCTACCGGTCGGAGGGCCGGCGAAGGTTGAGCTGGTGGAATCTAGGGGGGATACCCCCCTTGCCCCCCGGCAGGGGGCAGAGCCCCCTGCACCCCCGATTACGCCAGTTCTTCACCAACATCTTCATCCTGCAGGGTGGAACAGGATGCCTGCCTATCCTTTCTTCAGCCAGCTCATCATGCCCCGCAGCTCCGCGCCCACCTTCTCGATGGGGTGCTCGGCGTTGAGGCGGCGCAGGGCCAGGAAGCTGGGGCGGCCCGCCTGGTTCTCCAGCAGCCACTCGCGCGCGAACGTGCCGTCCTGGACGGCGGCCAGCACCTCCCGCATGTTCTCCCGCACGTACTCGTCGATGACGCGGGGGCCGCGGGTGTAGTCTCCGTACTCGGCGGTATCGCTGATGGAGTAGCGCATGTACTTCATACCGCCCTCGTAGAGAAGATCCACGATGAGCTTCAGCTCGTGCATGCACTCGAAGTAGGCCACCTCCGGCTGATAGCCGGCCTCCACCAGCGTCTCGAAGGCTGCCTTGATGAGCGAGGTGACGCCGCCGCAGAGCACCACCTGCTCGCCGAATAGGTCCGTCTCGGTCTCCTCCCTGAAGGTGGTCTCCAGTACCCCGGCCCGGGTGCAGCCGATGCCCTTGGCATAGGCCAGGGCAACCTGCTTGGCTGTCTCCGTAGCGTCCTGATGGACCGCCACCAGGGCGGGGACGCCGCCCCCTTCGACGTACACGCGACGCAGCAGGTGGCCGGGGCCCTTGGGGGCGATCATGGTCACGTCCACATCGGCGGGCGGCTGGATCTGGTTAAAATGGATGTTGAAGCCGTGGGCGAACATGAGCATCTTGCCGGCTGAGAGCCCCTGCTCGATGGCCTGCTCATAGACCTGGCGCTGGAACTGGTCCGGCACCAGCATGACGATGATGTCCGCCTCGCGGGCGACGTCGGTGGCCGCGCCCACGGGCAGGCCGGCCTCCTCCGCTGCCTTCCAGGCCTCGCAGCCGGGAACCTCGGCGACGACAACCTTGACCCCGCTGTCGCGCAGGTTCTGGGCATGGGCATGGCCCTGGCTGCCGAAGCCGATTACGCCTACTGTTTTGCCTTGCAGCAGCGAGAGGTCGGCATCCTGGTCGTAGTACATCTTGGCCATCGTGTGTCCCCTTTCCTACGGGAGCCTCTTACAGCAGGCTCCCCACCCTGGGCCTACCCTCGCCGGCGGGTCGATAGCGGCGCTGCTCATGTCCTCCGTTCCCGGAGATCGTGGCCGAGGGCCCGCGAAGCATGGCCACCCGGCCGGTGCGCACCATCTCCCGGATGCCATACGGCCTGAGCATCTCGAACATCGCCATTATCTTTTCCTCGGGCCCCGTCACCTCAACGATGAGCGCATCGGGGGAGACATCTATGATGCTGGCGCGGAAGATGTCCACGATCTGGATGATGGCGCTACGGTTGGCCGTGCTGGTCCGCACCTTGATGAGGGCGAGCTCGCGGGAGATCATCTCCTGTTCCGTCAGGTCGACCATGCGCACGACATCGATGATCTTGTAGAGCTGTTTTGTGACCTGCTCCACGTCGGTGGTGGTGCCGTCCACCACGAAGGTCATGCGGGAGAGGCCCGCCACCTCCGAGTGGCCCACTGCCAGGCTCTCGATGTTGAAGCCCCGCTGCCGCCACTTGCTGGTGATGCGATTGAGGACGCCCGGCTTGTCCTCCACCAGTGCCACGATAGTGTGTTTCATGCCTTCACCCTCGCTCTAGGCTTGCGCTTAGGAGCGCGCTCAACCTTGGGCTGATCGATAGTCTCCGCCAGGCTGGCCCCCGGCGGTACCATGGGGTAGACGTTCTCCTGCTCCTCCACCTCGAAGTCGATGACCACGGGCCCAGGGTGCTGGAGGGCCCGCTCGATGGCCGGCACCACCTGGACCTTGTCCGTCACCCGGAGGCCAGCGACACCAAATGCCTCCGCCAGCTTGACGAAGTCCGGCGAGAAGAGGTGCGTGGATATCAGCCGGTTGTCGTAGAACATGGTCTGCCACTGCCGCACCATCCCCAGGTAGGAGTTGTGGAGGATGGCGAACTTGATGGGCAGCTCGTACTCCACGATGGTGGCCAGCTGCTGCACAGTCATGAGGAAGCCGCCGTCGCCGCAGAACGCCCACACGGTGTCTTTGGGGTGGGCGAACTGTACGCCCATGGCCGCGGGGATCTCGAAACCCATGGTGCCCAGCCCGCCGGAGGAGATGAAGGAGGCGGGCCGGTCGCTCCAGAAGAACTGGGCCGCCCACATCTGGTGCTGCCCAACCCCTGTCACGTAGTAGGCATCACTGCCGGTAATCTCGTAGATCTTGCTGATGACGTACTGCGGGAGCAGGTTGTCCGTCTCCGGGATAGCGATGGACGGGTGCTCCTGGCGGATCTGCTGCAGGTGCTCGCACCACTCCTGGTGACGCTTGGGTTTGACCTGGGGGATGAGGGCGCGCAGGACGTTCTTCACGTCGCCCACGATGGGCACGGCGGTCTTCACGTTCTTGCCGATCTCCGCCGGGTCGATGTCGATGTGGATGATGCGGGCGTCGGGGGCGAAGTCCTTCAGCCGCCCGGTCACCCGGTCATCGAACCGGCAGCCCACACCGATGAGCAGGTCGCACTCAGTGATCGCCATGTTGCTCCAGTACATGCCGTGCATGCCCGGCATGCCGAGGTTCAACGCGTGGGAGCCCGGGAAGCTGCCCAGGCCCAGCAGTGTGCTGATCACGGGGATGTGTGCCTTCTCGGCCAGCTCCTTCAGCTCGTCGAAGGCGCGGGAGATAATCACTCCATGCCCCGCCATGAGGAGCGGGCGCTTCGCCTCCGCTATGAGCTGGGCGGCCTTCTTTATCTGGGTGGGGTGGCCCTTCAGGGTGGGGCGGTAGCTGCCGAGCTCCACCTTTTCCGGGTACTCGAACTCTGTCTCCTGCTGCAGGACGTCGCGGGGGATATCGATGAGCACCGGGCCCGGGCGGCCCGTCCCCGCGATGTGGAACGCCTCCCGTACCGTTCGGGCCATGTCATCAGCGTCGAGCACCAGGGCGTTGTGCTTGGTGATGGGCAGGGTAATGCCGGTGATATCCGCCTCCTGGAAGCCGTCGCGGCCGATGAGCCAGGTCACCACCTCGGCGGTGATGGCTACCATGGGCACGGAGTCCATCCAGGCGTTGGCGATGCCCGTCACGAGGTTGGTGGCCCCCGGCCCGGATGTGGCGAAGCAGACCCCTACCTTGCCGGTGACCCGGGCGTAGGCGTCGGCGGCGTGGGCGGCGCCCTGCTCGTGGCGCACCAGGATATGCTTTAGCTGGGGGAACGACGGCAGGTTGTCGTACAGCGGGAGGCTGGCCCCGCCGGGATAGCCGAAGATATGCTCTACCCCCTCTCGCACGAGGCACTCCAGAACGATCTGTGCCCCTGTCTTCTTCATTTCATGACCCCCTATTATGTTGGAAGCTACTCCGATAGTCCGGAGTGGCTACTGCTCTGTCCAGGCCTGCTGCTGATAGGTCCCCTTGCTGGCCCGCGGCGGGCTGGGCCGGGGACCTCATAGAGAAGAGAGGACCAGCCCCAAGAGTGGTCCTCTTGCGGAGAGGGGTACGGCGCGGCCTCGGCGCACGCGCGGGCACCAGCCAGCGCCCCGTGCCGAGACCGGTATCGCCTCCTGAAGCGATCTTTTCGCGAAGGGCATCGTCTGCATGAACGTGCTGTCGCTCCCCGATCAAAAAACCCACCCCCAAAGGGATCCCGCGGGGGCGGGACGGTACCACCCTTTTTCCCCGGGAACCGGACGCCTGAACGACACCCGCCTCGGGGCACTCTGAGCGTGCTAACGGTCGCTACCCGTCCGGACCTACTGCCGGTTCAGCCCGGAGGCTCAGGGACGAGTTCGGGGGCTCCTGCTGCCGGAATTCCACCGCTGCTCCGGCTCTCTGTGACGAGAGTTACCCCTACTACTTCCCTTCTTCGCCCCTACATCTGTGGTCACAGAGTATATCGGCAGGCAGAGGCAATGTCAACAAACACCCCAACCGGCGCGCCGCAGGAGCCCCTGTGCGAACCCCGGGCGGGCTGCTCGCCCCAGATATGGAACGACACACGCGGGCGAAGTCGGAGCGTTTGAGAGGCCGCGGTGACCTTTCTGTGCCGCGAATCTTTGGTTGGGGGTGTTACACCCTTCAGAATCTCCATCTACCGGCCGAAAAATCTCCCTGGAAAACTGTAAAATCGGGTCGGTACTCCCTTGCCATGGACACGGGGAGGTCTTACAATCGCTCGGACAAAATTCGAGGCACCTGGAAGAGGCAAGATGTATCAGGCTGAGGAGAAGGTTCGGCTCAAGAGGCAGCGCGCTGAGCAAGCCATCCAGCTAGCCATGCAGAGCCGCTGGGAGGAGGCCGCTCAGGCCAATCGTGCCATCATCGCTCTCTTCCCGAGCGACGTGGACGCCTACAACCGCCTGGGCAAGGCCCTGGCGGAGCTGGGCAGGTACGGGAAGGCGCGAGAGGCCTACGGCAAGGCCCAGGAGCTGGAACCGGGGAACGCCATCGCTCGCAAGAACCTGGAGCGTCTGGCCAGCCTGAGCAAGGCCAGGCGGGGTCGGGCCGCGGCGGCCCAGCGGGTGGACCCGCAACTGTTTATTGAGGAGACCGGCAAGACCGGCGTCACTCTGCTCCAGCGGGTCGCGGCGGGTGTGGTGCCCAAAATGACCGCTGGCGACCGCGTGGAGCTGCGCCCTCGCGGCAACGCGCTGGTGGTGGAGGATGCCCAGGGCGAGTACCTGGGGGAGGTGGAGCCCAAGCTGGGCCTGCGCCTCCTGAAGCTGATGGAGAGCGGCAACCGCTACGCCGCTGCCATCGCCAGCGTGAACAACGGCAACTGTCGCGTCATCATCAAGGAGGTCTATCAGCATCCCAGCCTGGCTGGCCGTCCCTCCTTCCCCGTGGCCGTGGTGGGTGAAGGGGTCCGTCCCTATACCAAGGAGAGCCTGCTTCGCTACGGCACCGAGGAGGAGGCGGAGGCGCCTGAGGAGGGCGAGGAGTGGGAAGGCGAGACCGAGGCCCGGTCGGGCGACGTACCCCTCAGTGAGGCGGTCGAGGCGGAGGAGGAGAAGGAAAGGGCGGAGGAGGAGTACGAGGAGTAGCCTCGGCCGGCGTAGACAGGGCTTTCCGCGGGCGGAGGCATCGACCTCCGCCCGTCGCTTCTGCTAGAGTCAGAGCGAACCCCATTTCCCAGCGTGGTCATGAACGAGATCATCCGCGGTCGCCATCTGGTCAAGCGCTTCGGCACCCTCGTCGCCGTCGACGGCATCGACTTCGGGGTGTGGGAGGGCGAGTGCTTGGGCTTCCTCGGCCCCAACGGCGCCGGCAAGACCAGCACCATTCGCATGATCACCTGCGTCTCACCGCTCACTGCGGGCGAGCTCACCGTGGACGGCTTGGACGTGCGGCGGGACGGGCGGCGCATCAAGGCTGTGCTGGGGGTAGTGCCCCAGGATGACAACCTCGACCCGGACCTTTCGGTGGGGCAGAACCTGGCCGTCTACGCCCGCTACTTCGATATCCCCAGGGGAGAGGCCCGCCGGCGCACCGAGGAGGTGCTGGACCTCTTTCAACTGCTGGAGCGCCGCGACGCGGTGGTGCAGGCCCTCTCCAGCGGCATGAGGCGGCGGCTGCTCATCGCCCGTGCCCTCATCAACGAGCCGCGCATCCTCATCCTGGACGAGCCCACCACCGGCCTGGACCCGCAGGCCCGTCATCTGGTCTGGCAGAAGCTGCGGCAAATGAAGGGCCGAGGGGTGACCATGCTGTTGACCACCCACTACATGGAGGAGGCTGCCCATCTCTGCGACCGTCTGGTCATCATGCACGAGGGCCGCATCCTGGTGGAGGGGACGCCCGCGGAGCTGGTGGCCCGGCACGTCGGCGAGCGGGTGGTGGAGCTGCACCTGCCTGCTGAGGAGCGCCGCCGGGCCCTGCAGCGCCTCTCGGACCGCGATGGCCTGAGCGTGGAGGACGTGGAGGATGTCCTGTATGTCTTCGGCCTGCAGGAGGACAGGGAGCGAGTGCTGGCGGAGATCTCCCCCTCCGGCGAGGGGGTGCTGGTCCGTCAGGCCACCCTGGAGGATGTGTTTCTGCGGCTCACCGGAAGGGGGCTGCGGGAGTGAGGGCGCTGGAGCCAAGCCTGGGCGGCGTCTCCTACCGGTCCTATCGGGTGTGGCAGCGCAACCGCGACGTGTTCCTGCGCTTCTGGGGCGCGGAGCTCGTCGCCCCCGCCCTGGAGCCGCTTATCTTCGTTGTGGCCATGGGCCTGGGCCTGGGAGCCTACGTGGAGCTGGGCGGCGACCAGGAGTACATTGAGTTCCTGGTGCCGGGCATGCTGGCCATCTTCCCCATGTTCGCGGCGGTGGGAGAGTGTCTGTGGGGCTCCTACTTCCGCATGGAACGCCAGGGCACCTACCACGCGATGATCGCTACGCCGGTGAACGTCGAGGATGTCATCGCTGGAGAGATCCTGTGGGGCTCGACCCGCCTCATGCTGAGCACGGTCTTCGTGTTCGCGGTGGCGCTCCTGTTCACTCCCTTCTATGACCTCATCGAGTCGCCCCTGGTTATCTTCATCCTGCCCGTGTCCCTGCTGACCGGTATCGTCTTCTCGGCCCTGGCTCTGTCCTACACCTCGGTGGCCTTCTCCATCAGCTCCCTCAACTACTTCTTTACCCTGTTCATGATGCCTGCCTTCTGGTTCAGCGGGGCATTCTTCCCCCCGGACAAGCTGCCCGACGCCCTGCGGGTGGTGGGCTGGTTCATCCCGACGACCCACGTGGTCAGCCTCTACCGGGCGCTGGTGGAGGGCTCGCCGCACTGGAGCCACCTGGGGGACCTAGCCTGGCTGGCGGTGGTGGGGGCAGTCTTCTT
>JBAUEL010000024.1:0-1993 GCA_049678585.1 Dehalococcoidia bacterium | reverse complement strand
CTGTAATGATCCGGTGTAGAACTTTTTTTTCTTTTAAAGAAAATTTTCCCAGAACATGATCAGCAGCGCTAATCCCGGCCTCGGGCCGCTCGACGCCTATACGAAGACGTACAAAATTACCTCCGCCAAAGGCATCTATTATTGATCTTACACCTTTGTGTCCCCCATCCCCTCCTTTCTCCTTTATTTTTATTCTTCCAAAAGCAAGGTCTATGTCATCGTGAACAACCAACATGTCCTCACTTAATATCCTGTAATATCGTGCAATTTTCTGAACCTGAGGCCCGCTTCTGTTCATAAAGGCCATGGGTCTTGCCAGGACAACCTCAACACCGTCTATGGATCCCCGTCCAAAAACGGTATCAAACTTTTGTTTTACAAGGGCGATAGAAAAATCTTCTGCAATTTGATCCAGCACCATAAATCCAACATTATGCCGGGTCCTTTTATAAGTATTACCCGGATTGCCGAGTCCGACCACCAAGCGTACGCGTTTTTGCGGCATAACTAAAGTCCGTCACACTATTTTTTATCACCGGATTCAGGTCTTTCTTCACCTTCTTCAGCAATGGCCGCTTCACCCCCCTCTTCCTCTTCTTCTACCGGTTCCACCTCTTCTTCTATCTTGGGGCTGACTATGGTTACTACCGTAAAATTTTCATCATCCAAAAACTCAATTTCACTTTGCCTGGGAATATCAAGCAGATGGATCGTATCTCCGATATCAAGATCCGTAATATCAATCTCAATGGACTCCGGGACATCCAGGGGTAAGCACTGAACTTCAAGTTCACGTCTGATAGTCTGCAGTATGCCCCCAATCTCGACGCCCTTTGCCTTACCGGTTGTCATTACAGGAACGTTCACAACGATCTTACGGTCCATTGTGACCTCATAGAAATCGATGTGCAGGAAATTGCGTGAAACCGGATGGAGTTGCAGTTCCTTTACCATCACTGTCTTGGTGGATGTTTCTCCATTATTGGGAATAACAAGGTTTAAAAGGACCTGACCGATCCGTCCCTTCTTCAGAACCCTGTCGATATCGCTGATATTCACGGAAAGCAGAACGGATTCTGTTCCCGGGCCGTAAAGCACGGCAGGTATCTGCCCTTTTTGTCTGAGTCTGCGTGCAGGACCGTTGCCTGTGGTGGTTCTGATATTTGTCTTTAATTCTATTAACTCCAAAATATATTAATCCTCCTGAAAAAACTTTTTCCATTCTGCCACTAAGGCACCAAGACACGAAGAAAGAATAATAAATATATCCTTTGTGCCTTAGTGTCTTTGTGGCAAATATTTTTGGTTCCGGTTTATCCGGGTTAGGGTTCACTTAAAAAAACAACACTACATTTTGGATTTCACCAGCACCTCACATCTCCGGTATCCACATGGACGAAATCGGACTCAGGATAATACCCTACGCCGCCGGTTTGCATCTTCATACAGATATTGCTTAACCTTTTGGTATCACAGTCCGGAACCCGGATATCGGCGGCCTTTCCTTGCATATGCAGACTATTCTTTGAAACGGCCTTGGTTTTTTTACGGAGCATGGCGTTTGTTTCAGGAGAACGGTATCCCGAAATGATATGGAATTGAGCGCCATCACCCATGGCCTTAGAAATAGTATGGAGAAAATCGATAAGATCTTTATGGATGGGTTTAATTTTTCCTGAATAATGATCACGAAAAATATAATTGATTTTTCTCAAGGCATTGGGTCGATACCGGCCTTGGGTGTAATAGCAGACCTCAAGCCTTTCATTGGTATGCGTATTATAGAAGGACAGCCTGCGTTTCGGAGTCAAAAAGCGATTGATTGACGCAACAGCCGACATGGGAAATAGGCCGCTCACAGCTGTTTGTGCCCCGATTTTTAAAAAACCGCGACGGTTACAATACATTTTTTTAATTTCACTTCTTTTTATCGAATATCGGCAACGCTAACCCGGATAAGTCTGGAAAGTGACTAAAATTTGGCCATCTAACT
>JBAUEL010000023.1:0-6592 GCA_049678585.1 Dehalococcoidia bacterium | reverse complement strand
GCCCTGGCCCGAGCCCTGGCTCGGCTGGCAGATGACGCCGACCTCCGGGAGCGCCTGGGCCGGGGCGGGCGGGCGCTGGTGGAGGGGCGCTACCGCTGGCAGGACAACGCTGCCCAGATGGAGCGTCTCTATCAGACGCTGGCCGGACCGTTTACAAAAGGGCAGCCTCGTGCTACCTTACTCTAGCCTTTGCTAGCTGGGGACGGCTGGTTGGTTTTCTTTCACTGTCAGGAGCAGTTGTAGCTGGGTCTAGGTCCGCAATGATGGCTGGGGGCCGCGAAAGCGCACCCTTCGTCTCGGTGATCGTACCCATGCGTAACGAGGAGCGCCACATCGAGCGCTGCCTGCGCAGCCTCCTCGCGCAGGATTATCCGTCCGACCGCTTCGAGGTGCTGGTGGTGGACGGCGGGTCCAGCGACCACTCGCGTGCCCTCGCGGAGAACTTCGTTGGGCCTTCCTCTCCCGAGGTGCGGTTGCTGGACAACCCCGCTCGGACCACCGCCTGCGGCCTGAACATCGGCCTGGGGGCGGCCCGCGGCGAGCTCATCGCGCGGGTAGATGCCCATGCCAGCGTGCCTCCGGATTTCCTCGCGCAGAGCGTGGCCGCCCTGGAAGCGTCCGGCGCCGACGTGGTGGGAGGCCCCATCTCCACAGTGGGCGATGGGCTGACCGGAGGGGCCATCGCCCTGGCCATTTCCTCTCCCTTCGGGGTGGGTGACGCCGTCTTCCGCTACAGCCAGCAGGAGCAATGGACGGACACGGTGGCGTTTGGCACCTATCGGCGTGGGGTCTTCGAGCGCCTGGGCCTCTTTGCCGAGGACATCGACCGGGGCGAGGACTGCGAGTTTCACTATCGCCTGGGCGAGGCCGGCGGTCGCATTCTCCTCACGCCGGCCATCGGCTCCACCTACTACTCCCGCTCCTCCTTTCCGGAGGTCTTCCGGCAGTACTTCTCCTACGGGCAGGCGAAGATGGAGGTGCTGAGACGCCACCCCGGCCAGGCCCGGCTGCGGCAGCTGGTCCCGGCGGCCTTCGTGTCGACGTTGCTGGCCTCGGCAGTGGTCGCGCCCAGGGGTGGGGCCTGCGCCCTACCCCTGCTGGCCGTGAGCGGGGCCTATGTCACCGCCTCCCTGACCGCCTCCACTATGGCTGCGGCCCGGCGGGGTTGGCGCTACCTGCCCCTGCTGCCCCTGGCATTCGCCTGCCTGCACGTTGGGTATGGCATGGGATTCCTGACGGGCCTGGCGGGTCTCATCTTGGGCCGGTCAGGGGCCCGACCTCGGGCCGTGGGGGTCTCGAGGTGAGCGTCACCCGCGCTGGCAGCGCGGAGGCCGCCCGGCTGCGCGAGGCCTATGCCCGCCGGGCCGAGGGCGCGCTGGACGCCCGTTACTCCTACTCTGAGCCCGCCAACCTCTATATCTTCCAGAAGCGCGAACGCGCCGTCGTGTCGGCGCTGAGGCGCCACCGCCTGGTGCCCCTGGCGGGCCGGCGGGTGCTGGACATCGGCTGCGGCGACGGCTCCGTCCTCCGCGAGCTGGTGCGTTACGGCGCCACCCCGCGTTGCCTGGAGGGCGTCGACCTGCTGCCGGAACGCATCCAGCGGGCACAGGAGCTTGGCCCTCACATGCGCTTTACAGTCGCCGATGCTCAGGCTCTCCCTTACCCGGAGCGGGCCTTCGACCTGGCGCTGGCGTTTACCTTGTTCAGCTCGGTGGTGGATGAGGGAGCGCGGCGCAGGGTCGCCGCCGAGGCGCTGCGGGTGCTCCGGCCCGGCGGGGTGCTCCTTCTGTATGACTTCTGGATCAACCCCGGCAACGCCGACGTGCGACCCCTGCGGGCCCGGGATATCCGCGAGCTCTTCGCCGGGCACAGCATCGACCTGCGGCGGGTCACCCTGGCGCCTCCCATCGCCCGTGCCCTGGCGCGCTGGTCCTGGCTGGCCTGCGAGCTGCTGGAGAAGATCCCCATCCTGCGCACCCACTACCTGGCGGTCATCGCCAAGAGGAGCGGCTGAGCTGGACGAGAATTTCCTGCCCTACTGCCTGCCGGACATCGGCGAGGAGGAGATCGAGGAGGTGGTGGATACGCTGCGCTCGGGCTGGCTCACCGCCGGGCCCAAGGTGCGCCGATTCGAGGAGTCGCTCCGGGAGTACGTGGGGAGCCAGCACGCCGTGGCGGTGAACTCCTGCACGGCCGGCCTGCACCTGGCCCTGGCCGCCTGCGACATCGGCGAGGGGGACGAGGTCATCACCACGCCCCTGACCTTCGCCGCTACCGTCAACGTGATCCTGCATCAGCGGGCCCGGCCCGTCCTGGCGGACATCTGCCCGGACGACTACAATCTGGACCCTGAGCAGGTGAAGCGCAGGATCACCCCGCGCACCCGGGCCATCCTGCCGGTGCACTTCGGCGGGCAGCCCTGTCGCATGGATGAGCTGCTGGACATCGCCCGCCGGCACGGTCTGCGGGTGATCGAGGATGCCGCCCACGCCCTGGGCGCCCGCTATCGGGGCCGGTCGGTGGGCTCCCTGGGCGATGCCACCGTGTTCAGTTTCTACCCGACTAAGAGCATCACCACCGGCCAGGGCGGCATGCTCACCACCGATGACGGGGAGCTGGCCCGGCGCGTGCGCCTCCTGAGCCTGCACGGCCTCAGCCACGACGCCTGGGACCGCTACGCCGCTCAGGGGTCCTGGCAGTACCAGGTGCTCGCCCCGGGCTTCAACTACGTCATGAGCGATGTCCAGGCGGCCATGGGCATTCATCAGTTGGCCCGGCTGGAGGAGTTCCAGGCCACACGTCAACGCTATGCCCGGGAGTACACCTGCCATCTGGCAGGCCTCCCGGGCCTCATCACGCCGGCGGTGCGGGACGAGGTGGTCCACGCCTGGCACCTGTACGTCATCCGGCTGGATGGGTCGCAGCTTTCGGTAGGTCGCGACCGGTTTATCGAGGAGCTGCGTGGGCGGGGCATCGGCACCTCCGTCCACTTCATCCCCATCCATTACCATCCCTACTACGCCCAGGTCCTCGGCTACTGCCGGGGTGACTTCCCTGTCGTGGAGGCCGTCTATGAGGGGCTGGTATCGCTGCCCCTTTATCCCCGCATGCAGGAGTCGGACGTGGTCCGCGTGGCCCACGCTATTCGCGACGTCACCTGCGCTCGAAGGATGGGATAGACCATGCTGACCAGGTTCTTCGACTTCGTAAGTGCCCTTCTTCTGCTTATCGTAACCGCCCCGGTAATGCTGATTGCCGCGGTGCTCATTAGGCTGGACTCGAAAGGTCCCATCCTGTTCAAACAAACCCGGGTGGGATATCGAGGGCGCACCTTCACCGTGTACAAGTTCCGCACCCTCGTCCACAGCGATGACCACGCCACGCCGAACGGCCTGGAGCCGGTGCCCCGCGTGGACGATTTCAAGACCTTCGTGTTCAACCCCTTCGGCGGCGGCAGGCCCACTACCCGCGTGGGCAAGTACCTTCGCCTGACCAGCCTGGATGAGCTTCCTAACCTGCTGAACGTCCTCAAGGGCGAGATGCGCCTGGTGGGCCCCCGCCCGGAGGTGCCGGAGCTGGTGGTGCAGTACCCTTCCGAGTACCACCGCCGGCACGAGGTGAAGCCCGGCATGACCGGCCTTGCCCAGGTGAGCGGCCGTGGCGATTTGACCTATCACGAAACCATGCTCTACGATCTCGAATACGTGAGGAGCCACTCGCTGCGGTGCGACCTGAGTATCCTGGCGCGCACGCTGCCCGCGCTGCTTTCGCGTAAGGGGGCGCGATAGAGG
Source organism: Dehalococcoidia bacterium (assembly GCA_049678585.1). GTDB lineage: Bacteria > Chloroflexota > Dehalococcoidia > DSTF01 > CAZFGZ01 > CAZFGZ01. The sequence continues at coordinate 2,801 of JBAUEL010000023.1, read as the reverse complement.
GAGGGAGACCGACGGATCCCCGCGCCGGAATAGGTCTGTCCGTGCAGCCAGAACGAGGGCTGCGGGCGAGGACACTTGCCGCCCTGCCGGGAGTGGTGCGTCTGCTGCCCATCCTGGTCCTGGACGCGGCCCTGGTGGTGGCCAGCTACGCCGCCGCCCTGGCCCTCCGCTTCGACGGTGACGTCCCTGCTGAGTCCATCCAGTTCTTCGCTAAGGTCAGTCCCCTCATCGTCGCTGCCTATCTCATCGGCAACTACTTTTTCCGCACCTACCATACCGCCTGGAAGTACGGCGGCATCATGGACGCCATCAACCTGGCGTCCTCTATCGGCCTGGTCTCCATCATCATCTTCGGCGTGAACGCCTTCCTGAGCCCTCGGCACATTCCCCTCACGGTGAACGTCACCGCGCCGCCCCTCATCTTCCTGTCCATGAGTGTGACCAAGCTGTGGCCCCGCCTGTGGGCGCGCAACCCCTTCGGCGCCTGGGGCAGCGCCGTCACCAACGTCCTGGTGGTGGGGGCAGGGCATACCGGACAGCTCCTGGCCCGGGAGTTCCTTCAGCATCCCCAGTGGCAGTACCGGCCGGTGGGCTATGTGGACGACGACCCGCGAAAGCGTCACATGCGCATCCACGGCCTCCCCGTCCTGGGCGACCGACACGTCATCCCCTCGATAGCGGAGAAGCACCGCGTGGATGTGGTGGCTCTGGCCGTGCCCTCGGCCAGCGGCGCCACCATCCGCGACCTGGTGGGTATCTGCCAGGGCGCGGGGCTGCCCATGCGCACCGTGCCCAGCCTGCGGGAGATCGTGCGCGGAGAGGCCAGCCGTGGCGAGCTTCGCGAGATCACCGTAGACGACCTGCTTGGCCGGGAGCAGGTAGAGGTGGATGCTGCCCTGTGCTCCGGGTGCGTGCGGGGCCAGGTGGTGCTCATCACCGGGGGGGCCGGCTACATCGGTGCGGAGCTAGCGCGGCAGCTCCTGGTCTTCGGCCCGGCGGTGGTACACCTGCTGGACATCAACGAGACCGGCCTTTATGACCTCCAGCGCGACCTGGCCGCCGGCCCCTTCGCCGGCGACGTCCGCTTCTGGATCACCGATGTCTCCGACCGGCGCCAGGTGGAGCGGGTCTTCGAGGCAGCGCGGCCGGACCTGGTGTTCCATGCCGCCGCCTACAAGCACATCCCGGTCATGGAGGAGCACCCGGACGCCGCCTTTCGGGTCAACGTCCTGGGCACCCTCAACGTGTGTCGGGCTGCCCGGGACTACGGTTCCAGCAAGCTCGTGTTCGTCTCCTCGGACAAGGCCGTCAACCCCGACAACGTGTATGGGGCCACCAAGCGCATCGGCGAGCTGCTGGTGTCGGCCCTGGGGTCGGCCGGCCGCACTCTGTTCTGCGCGGTGCGCTTCGGGAACGTGATGGGCAGTCGGGGCAGCGTGGTCCCCCTCTTTCAGCGTCAGATCGAGAGGGGCGGCCCCGTGCTCCTGACCCATCCCGAGGTCACCCGCTACTTCATGTCGGCGCCGGAGGCCGCCAGCCTCATCATCCAGGCCGCAGCGGTGGCCCGGCAGGGTCAGATCTTCATCCTGGACATGGGCGAGGAGGTGAAGATCGCCGAGCTGGCGGAGAAGCTCATGCGACTCAAGGGGTGCGAGCCCGGCCGGGACATTAAGATCGTCTACACGGGGCTGCGAGCCGGCGAGAAGCTGCAGGAGGAGCTGGTGAGCGAACGGGAGCGGCTCGTAGAGACCCAGCACCCCAAGATCCGCCTGACGGAAAGTCAGCCCGCCTGCACGGGGCAGGAGATCATCGAGAAGATCGAGCACCTGGCCGCCCACCTGCCCGAGCAACGCGATGAGCTCGCCGCCCGCCTGCACGCCCTGGCCCGCATCGACCTGCGGGACGTGCAGCCCACCCAGGTCCCTCCCGACCTCCGCGCCTGACCCTTCGCCGTGAAGATCGTCTCCGTCGTCGGTGCCAGGCCGCAGTTCATCAAGGCGGCCGTCGTGAGCCACAAGCTTCGTGGCGGTCACGAGGAGGTGCTGGTGCATACCGGCCAGCACTACGATGCGGCGCTCTCGGATGTCTTCTTCCAAGAGCTGGACCTGCCCGGGCCTGACCATCACCTGGGGGTGGGCTCGGGGACGCATGGGCGGCAGACGGGGCTCATGCTGGAGCGGCTGGAGGAGGTGCTGCTCCGCGAGCAGCCCGACCGCGTACTGGTCTATGGCGACACCAACTCTACCCTGGCGGGCGCCCTGGCCGCCGCCAAGCTAGGCATACCCCTGGCGCACGTGGAGGCCGGCCTGCGCAGCTACAACCGGGCCATGCCTGAGGAGATCAACCGGGTGCTCGCCGACCACTGCGCCGACCTCCTTCTCTGCCCCACGGCGACCGCCGTGCAGAACCTGGCCCGCGAGGGCATCGGCGAGGGCGTGCACCTGGTAGGCGACATAATGTATGATTCGCTGCTGGCACACCTGCCCCGCGCCCGCGAGCGATGGCGTATCATGGAGCAGCGCAGGCTTGCCTCTGGGGGCTACGTTCTGACCACGGTGCACCGGCCTGCCAACACCGATGACCTGCGTCGCCTCCAGGCCATCCTTCGGGTCCTGGGCGAGCTGGGCGAGCCGGTGGTCTTCCCGATGCACCCCCGCGCCCGGCTGGCCATGATGTCCGGAGACCTGGAGGCGGCGCCTGCGGTGCGCATCCAGGAGCCGGTGGGCTACCTGGACATGCTGGCCCTGGAGGAGCACGCCCGGGTCATCGTCACCGATTCGGGGGGCGTGCAGAAGGAAGCC
>JBAUEL010000022.1:0-58719 GCA_049678585.1 Dehalococcoidia bacterium | reverse complement strand
TCGTCGGCAGCGCCAGGGAGGTCATCAACATTCAGGATGCCGCCCCGGGACGAGCACAGGTGACAGCCGTGCGGCGGCAGTTGGTGGACGACCTAGTGGGTTTCTGGTACGCTGGCCCGACAGTTCGTGGTTTCGAGGCCGACGGCCAGAAAGCACTGGCGAAGACGAAGGAGCTGCAGGAGCAGGTGTGGGGCGTAGGGCATGCTCAGGGAGTTGGGCCTATGCTTCAGATCTTTCCTGAGCTGGAGCGTTTGTAGCAAGAGGCCTTCGACATGTTCGCCTCAGGCCACGTAGCAGCGCCTGACAGAGTCGAAGGAACCTCACGAGAGAAGAGCGTGCGTTTGCCGTGGCAGCAGAAAAGGCAACAGCTATCAATAAGGTCACATCCAGGCTGTATGCCTACTTGCAATTGACTTCCTTCTGCCTAGCACTTGCCCGCACGGACCTAGTCAGCAGGGCCGGACAGCACTACGAGCATTTCCTGAGCCTCAAGCGAATCCTCGAGCCCCATGTCGGGGAGCTGAAGAACAAGGTGATCTTGGACATCGGCTGCGGCCGCTTCTTTCCAACGACGCTGCTCCTGCACAGCTATGGGAGCCGCGCCATAGGCATAGACACGGCCTACATAGGACTTGACACAGCCTTCGCGAAGAGGTGGTGGAAGTCTTGGGTGACCGGTAGCTTCTACGGCTTCGCGAGGGAGGTCTTCCTCGATCTTTCCAGGGGACGCCAGAGATACTATCGGGCCCTGCAAGACCTGGCTGACTTCCCCCTGGTGTTCGAGGGGCTAGACATTAGGGTGATGAATGCGGAAAAGCTAGAACTGCCGGACAACAGCGTGGATGTGGGGGTATCCATCGATGTGTTCGAGCATATTGCCGCCGTGGACAAAGCCGCTGCCGAGCTGAACAGAGTGCTGAAGCCCGGAGGAATAGCATACCTAAGAATTCACCTGTTTTCTAGCATCAGCGGGGGACACCATCCCCAGTGGGCAGACCCCGAGAAGGTGCCCCCCTGGGCCCATCTTCGAGGGGAAAGGCACAGTATCCCTGTCAGCTTGAATCGATTGAGAAAGGAGGAGTACCTATCCCTGTTCAAACAGCGAATGGATGTGCTTAGGGTGCTGGAGATAGACAAAGGGGTAGGACGGGATCTCCTCACGCCGGAGATACGTTCAGAGATGCGGAGATATTCCGAGGACGAACTACTCACTACCTCTATCGGGCTCGTAGTGCGGAAGCCGCTTCGCGACCGTTTGTAGTTCCGGAGGCGCTGTGAACGTATCGCGAGATCACGCTCCAGCGTTTCTCGATAGAGGCCGCAGCTCTTCGAAGCGATTCCCTCGATATGTCGGCCCGCAGAACTGAAAGCGAGATGGCGTACGTCGTCAGTGGCGTTGGGACTCTCCCACCCATTTCCTGATCGACGGTTTGGCTCGTCTCTCGCTCTCTTAGGACCGGATGAGGTTGTCTGCTCAGCTCTAAGGTTCGCTGCTTGACCTCCTTCCTGGGCTTGAGGATCCCCTCTCGGCACCCGTGGCAGACGTCAGCTGGCGGGACGTTCCCCCGGGCCTCCGTGGCAGCGGTGATGGTTGCAGTAGTCCACGAAGGACCTAAGAGCCCTCTGAGCAGCACCGGGGGGTTCCCTGAACCAGAAGCCTTACATTCTGCTTCGCCTTGCAGTGCCAGCGCTCCACCTTCCCGCCCGTTCCAGCGCCTTCTACGCCACCTCGGCGAGCCAGGTTACGTTCATGCAGGGCCCTAGCCGCCGCGCTAGGACACAGGGCTGTAGTCCTCTAACACCGTACCGGGTACTTCTCACTGGCGTTCAGAATAGCGCAAGATGCGGACGATTGGGCTACTATGTGACATAATGGTATCCTAGGTTTATTCCGTTGGCTATCGGTCGGTTTGGGAAGCCGTAGAGCAGAGCCGGGAGAGGCTTGCTTCCGCTAGTCTGCTTGTTTAGCCGCATCTTGACAGAAGAAGGGCTGTAGGGTGCCCATGAGCAGTGGCACCGCCTGTATTGGACTCGTCGCGTGGCCAGGGCTCTCCCGTTTCTCGGCCATTGTCCTGCCAGCATACGCTGCCGCTATTGTCACAGCCGAGATGGTGACAGCGTTACATAGTGGTATGGTATCACCGCGGTTCATTCCGTTGCCTATCGGTCGGTTCAGGAAGCCGCAGAGCAGAGCCGGGAGAGACTTGCTTGCACCGGCCCTGCTGCCCCGCCTGTTTGTCCTAGCCCCGTCTTGAGAGAAGGAAGGGCTGTAAGGTGCCCATGAGCAGCGGCACCGCCCGCGTTGAACCCGTCGCGTGGCGGGGGCTTCCCCGCTTCTCGGCCATTGTCCTGCCAGCATACGCTGCCGCTATTGTCACAGCCGAGATGGTGACAGCGTTGGTGGACGCGCGTTGGGGCGTAGGCTTTCACGTTATCGTTCTTTGGGCCCTGCTTCTCCACTTCTCGTCGGCCAAGGAAAGCTCAGAGGCCAAGGTCCTTCTGGCGCTGTGCCTGGCGCCGTTGATTCGTATCCTCAGTTTGGCCATGCCCCTCGGGGATGTGGATATTGTCTACTGGTTCCTGATCGTGAGCGCGCCGGTGATCGTGGCTGCCCTCCTCGTTGCTCGCACTCTGGGGCTGACCCGGTACGACCTCGGGCTGACTGTCCGGGCCATCCCTGTGCAGCTGCTAGTAGGCGCTACAGGCGTGGGGTTGGGCATCGTCGAGTACTTCATTCTGAAGCCTGAGGCCCTGATCGATGGGCTGACGTGGCAGCAGGCCTGGTTGCCTGCCTTGATTCTCTTGGTCGCCACGGGGTTTGGTGAGGAGCTGGTATTCCGAGGGGTGATGCAATCTGCTTCGGCAGGCACCTACGGAAAGATGGCAATCTTGTTGGTCGCCGTCGTGTTCGCGGCCCTTCATATAGGCCACAAATCAGCCCCCGATGTCGCCTTTGCCTTCATCGTGGGGCTATTCTTTGGATGGGTGGTGGCGAGGACCCAATCCCTCTCAGGCGTAGCCTTGTGCCACGGCGTACTCAACGTGATGCTCTATGTCATAGTGCCGTTCACCGTCCTTTCATCGGTGGACCTCGGCGCCGGCCTGGCTCGTCTGTGGACCGACTGGGGGATGGCCGGCCTGACCCTGGCCGCCCTCGGCGTCGCCCTCCTGGGGACCTTCTACCTGCTAGCGGTAGCGGCCCGGGGCGCCGCCCGGACGGGGGCCGCCGTCATCGGCACCGGCTGGGCGATGGCTGGCCTGGCCCTGGCTGCCCTCGGCGCTGCCCTCCTGGGGACCTTCTACCTGCTAGCAGTGGCGGTCCGGGGCGCCGTCCGGACGGGGGCCGCCGTCATCGGCACCGGCTGGGCGATGGTCGGCCTGGCCCTGGCTGCCCTCGGCGCCGCCCTCCTGGGGACCTTCTACCTGCTAGCAGTGGCGGCCCGGGGTGCCGCCCGGAAAGGGGCCGCTGTCATCCGGACCGCGCTCGGCGCCCTGCCTACGCCTTCAGCCGGCCCGCTGACCTTCCAGGTCTCCGGCATCGCGAGCCTCCAAGGCCTCCTCGACCTGAACCGCGCCCTCAACCGCACACCGGCGGTGGGAAGCACCACTGTCCGCAGCTACTACGATGCTGAGGCCACCATCAGTGTTGCCCTCAGCGCGCCCGTCCGGGCGGAGGAGCTGGTCGCCAACTGGAGCCGCCTGGCAGCCATCAACATGTCCGTCTCCTCGGAGGACCAGGGGGCATCGGTGCTGGGGGTGAAGGTGAGGCCGGAGCCTTTCGCAACTTGACCCGGCGGCCCCAAGCGTGAGCCGTTCAGTGGCATCCGCCTACGTTCCCGACGCCGCTAGGGCGGAGAAGTGCTGGCCCTTCAAGACGGGCGAATGCGTTGTGTCATCCCCGGCGGCGAGCGCCAGGCAGCGTTGCGGCGACTGCCACGAAAATGGCTCCCTCATCGAGGGAGCCAGAGCCGCCTGCAGACGAGAGTGTCGCGCTGGCCTAGAGGACCTCTGCCACCTTGGCCGCCACGATCGCCGTGAAGGCCATCAAAAGCGGAATGATCGCGACGTTGAGCCCGCGGCCGAACCGCTGCAATCGCGGCGCGTCAGTGACGCTGGCAAGCTCTCTCGCTACCAGAAAACTGATCAACGTCAGCACAGCGATAAGTCCAAGTGAAGTCGCGAACACCGCTGTGCTGGTGACTGTCGAAACCGTCGTTGTGGTGATGCTCAGAACCATACCGCCACCATGCGTCTTATAGCACAGAATAGCGGATTTGTCAACTCTGGGCACTCTCAGCCGCAAGCAACGAAGCGCGGGTCCCTGGCATGTGCCGCCGACCTGGGTCTACGTGTCTCCTGTCGCTGCCAGGTGTGCGAGGCGTCTCCTGTCGTAGAGCCTAGACGCTAGGGCCAGGGCCACGAAGACGACTACACCCCCGGCCTCAATCAGGAGGGACCGAACCCCTGCTCCGCCATATGTGCGTAGAACGTCGTGGATTCGTTCTGCGACTCTGTCAGCATATGATTGGCCCGCCGTTTCCGCCAGGCCCGCTGATATGTGAACGTTGCTCAAGTCAGCTCCTAGGAATGGCCAGAAGAACTGGTGCGCTGACATCCCTTGAAAGTCCATAAGGACATGAAAGAATGGGAGTATGCCGTATATCCACAGATCCCGACGGATGATCACCAAGCCGGCCAGTAGAACGACGCTGAAGATGAGGGTGTGGGCAAAGAGCCTTCCCGACTGCGCCCCAGGTATGACGAAGACGTGCAGGGAGCGGTCTACGAGATCCGGCAGGATGGCCATCAGAGCGACAAGGCGATAGTCCAGATGTCGCTTGAGGACGAACCTCTGTGATATTCCAACGGCCCCTGTGGTGAAGCCCAGATGCGCCAGGAGAAGCAAACTGTCACCCCGAGATCAACCGAAATGGCGATGAGGAGAAGGTGTGAAACGAATCCACTGCCTCGACGCCAGTCGCTGGGCGCCTAGTTCCTATCTTTGTAGCGCCAAGGCAGCCAGGCCCGGGGATACCGCAAAGGAACCCGAATCAGAGTGAGCAGGCTGGGTGTGGCCTTGGCGAGCTCGTAGAACAGCCGAGAAGGGAAGTCGATATCCCCGTAGTCCCGCAGAATGCGCTGCCTCTTTTCGTCGCTCAATCTCGCCAAGAGTCGCTCTAGCCGTTCGTTGCTGAGGCTGAGGAAGATGCGTCGGATATCCGTGGCCCGCTTGAACTCGTCCCCCAGTTCATCCGAAAACATGTTCTGGTACCGTGAGAGGAAGGCCTCGGATAGGTTATCTTCCTTCAAGGCTGCTACCGCTACACGGGCGGCAAGTTTGGCGCCAACCAGACCCGGATATATGCCTCCCCCGGACGTCGGCTTGACCTGACGAGCAGCGTCACCTACGAGTAGCACGTTAGAGGCGTATGGCTTCGTGGGTGTCCATAGCGGCAATGCTCCCGCCTCAAGCCGCAGGGGCCTCAAATCGCCCAGCTGTCTCGGGAACACTTGAGCAAGCAAGCGGAGCGAAGCGCTGGGTTTGAATCCGTCGGCCACTCCCGTTCCTACCTGCGCCCGGCCATCTTCTAGCGGCACGCTCCACCCGAACCAGCCGGGAGCAGATTTCTTGTCGAGAAAGATGTCTACGAGGCCGTCGGGATCTCTCCCCGATCTCACCTCGCCTGTGAGACACCTTATGATGCCATCCGTCTGGGCAAGTCCTATCTGTGCCGCCACTCTCGAAGCCGCACCATCCGCTCCGATCAGAAGCTTTGTGTGGAATGACAGGGATCTGCCACGCCTGTCTACGTGGATTCTCAGTAGCCGTCCTTCCCTATGCAGATGTGAGAATCGTGTCTCCATTTCCAGCAGAGCGCCGGCCTCTTCGGCTTCACGGCAGAGAAGAGCGTCAAAGCCGGTGCGGTCTATGACATAGGCACGAACCTTGTCCCCGCCGATGACGACTTCTCTACCGGAGGGAATACAGATACGGGCGCCAACGATTCTGTTCAACACTACGTCGTGCCCAACACCAGCCGTCTGCAGCGTCCTCGGACTAACCAGCCCCGAGCAATGGGTCGGACGCCCCACGGCTTCGTGCTCTTCGAGGAGAACAACCTTGAAACCCTGACGGGCGATGTCCCTGGCAGTCGCCGAACCTGTCGGCCCTGCGCCGACCACCACCGCGTCGTAGAGCGTCCGCAATCAGAACCTCCTAGGGACTAGTGCTCGGGACAATGAGTGCTTGCCCCGGGTAAAGCAAGTTGGGATTGGCTATATCGTTATCGGCCGCTATCTCAGTGAGATGCACACCGAAGACGGTGCCGATGCTCATCAGAGCATCGCCAGGCTGCACTACCCTGGCCGTCGGTGATGGCGCCGCTTCCTGCCGGCTCAGGGGCTCGGTCACAACTGCTTCCGGAGGCGAACCTTCGACGTCCACCCAGAGGTGGAGAGTCCCGCAGGGCACACCGTTGCCCACTTTGTAGAGGACCAGTTCTACCTTCTGATTGCTGCCCGGCTGCGTGGCTGTCAATGCCAGGGGCCCTTCCCACTCCTCCTTGTTGGCAAGGTGCAGGCTGTCAAGGTTCGCAGCCAGCCGACCCCCTATCGTTGCCTGAACTCGGTAGGTGGTTTCTTCCCCTTCGTGGTTCACAACCCCCAAGATCAGGGTGAACTTGTCTCCGACACGGACGGTTCTGGGATACCCCTCAGCTTTGCCGTCTGCTCCCAAGACGTAGAACTCCGTGAACTCTTCCGAACCGCCCGACGAAGTAGCCGCTACGTAGGCGGCGAGCCCGGCGACCGCCAGTACCAGCACAAGGAGGAGACCCAGCAGTCGGTCCGTCGTGCGCACCTGCGACCATTTCGGGAGGGCGAGGTTCACTGAAACGCTCATGGCCTCGTCGGACGGGAGCACCGATCGCCTGTACACCGCCACACTGGCAGCAAGGACGATGAACAGGGTTACGAAGGCGAGTATCGGATTGAGGCGTATCCCCCAAGGAGAGTAATTCAGGGCTAGGCCAACTAGGGGAACCACTGCGATGCTGAGACCGAAGCTCAGCGCCAGCCGCTCAACCAGGTCTAGGTCATCCTTCCGAGGGAAGAGGGCCGCCACAAGCACATATCCCGGCACGAAAAGGACAAAGATGAGCCCGAGACCGATGCGGGCCGGCGCGACAATGGGGACGATGAGCACGACTAGGATCGTGGCCAACGCGCAGCTCACCGCGAGAAGTAAGTCGATGCTCCTACTCACCGGCAGATTGCCATCTAGGCAGTGCGAACTGTTCCGCGGTCAATGTACAAAAAACAACCGGCACGGCCTCCTTACCGGTTGCAAAACCAGCCGCACGCAGCAGCTAGACCTGGGATTTCGGCACGCCGCCGCCCACCAGTGGCGACCCGCTCTTAAGGCTCCACCAAGTCGGCTGCCACGAGCCGCCTGACAAACGTGACAGCGGAGCTAGACGCGTAAGTCGTGCATAGCACGTTACATAAGGCTTGTCAAGCGACCGTAGTGTTTCAGGTGTGGGGCCCAGAAACCTAGCCCGGGGCCAGTAGTTGACCATGGACGCCGGTTAGGCGAGCCTTTGGGCATCCCCCAACACAAGGAGGTGCCGACCTGCTCACCTATCTGCGGCTTCTCGCTTCCACCCTTCGGAACGCGCTGCGCTCGCGCCACGACCCCATGCTCGAGAATCTCGTTCTGCGTCAACAGCTCGCCGTCCTCTCCCGATCCTCACGTCGAGCGCGGCTCCAGCCGGCTGACCGCCTCTTCTGGTCTTGGCTCTCCCGCTACTGGAAACCGTGGCGCTCCGTGCTTGTTCTCGTTCAGCCGGACACCGTCATCCGTTGGCATCGCAGCGCCTGGCGCCGCTACTGGACGTGGAACAGTCGACACCGCGGCGGCCGTCCACGCCTCGCGCCTGAGCTTCGGGCGCTCATTCAGCGCCTTGCTCGCGAGAATCCGCGCTGGGGCTCTGTGCGCATCCGCGGCGAGCTCCGCAAGCTCGGCTTCGAGGTGAGCGCGGAATCTGTCCGCTGCTACCGTCGGTCCGCCTTGCGGCGTCCCCCGTCCCAGACCTGGCGCACCTTCCTCCGAAACCACGCGCCACACATCTGGGCTGCCGACTTCTTCACGGTCCCTACGGTCACGTTCTGTACCCTCTACATCTTCTTCTTCATCACCCACGAGCGTCGCTGGCTCGCCCATCTCAACGTCATCACCCATCCGATCGCCGAATGGGTCTGGCGCCAGCTCGTCGCAGCGACGCCGTGGGGCCAACAGCCGCGGTATCTGGTTCGCGACCGGGACCGTTGCTACGGCACGGCCTTCGTTCCGCGTGCTGCCCGACTCGGCATCCAGACCCTGCTCACGCCGGTCCGGGCTCCGAAGGCCAATGCCATCGCCGAGCGTGTCGTCGGGACGCTGCGCCGGGAGTGTCTGGATCACATGATCATCATCAACGAACGGCACCTGCGCGCCGTACTCCGGGAGTACGTCGACCACTACAACCGGGCGCGCCCACATCGCTCGCTCGACCTCGCTCCACCCGTGGAACCCCAGGTTCCCGGCCGTCCACCAAATGGAGCGCACATCGTCGCCCGAGACGTTCTTGGTGGTCTACATCACGAGTACGAGTGGGTCGCCGCATGAACCGGCCGCAGCGCGGATCGAGTTCTTGGGTCCCACAACAACTGGTGCCACCACCCCGCAGCAGCTACTTCGTCACGTCGGTGCGGCGAGGCCCTACTGGCGGCACGAGCAGGATTTGCCCGGGACTCACGGAAGTTCGGGTTGTTATCCGATTCGCCTCAGCTAGGATTTCCACCGTGGTGTCGTACTTGGTGGCTATCACCTCGAGGCTGTCCCAGGGCTTGACTGGATAGCGGACATACTCGGAGGGCACCTCTTTCAGGCTCGCGGAATATTTCCTTAGCGAAGCAATGTCCTCGCCTTCCCGCATCAATCCGCCGAAGGCACCGTCGAGGACGCTTTCTACCATCGCCCACTGCGGTTCGGTCGGTCTCAGTACGGCGAAAGACAAAGCCTCGTCGACAGCCTGGAAATACGGGGCCAACTCAGGGGGTGCCGCCTCATATGCATCGAGTCTCACCGGCACCCAGCGAAGATCGGAAAGCATTGTCTGCTGGGTTTCTTTCGACAGGAGCAGCTCGATCAACGTGACCGCCTTGTCTGGATGGGGAGCACCCTTTGGCACGGCCAGGACGTCGCCCCCCAAGACATGAACCGCGCCTTCTGGCCCTTCCCATCCGGAGTAGGCCTTGATTCCCTTCTTCCCTGCGTCTTCGACGACTACTTTGATGCCGAAGGTCCAGTTGCTCACCAGATAGACTTGGTCATCTATCAACAGCTCGTTAGCGGTATCGAACGTTGTCTCCGCGTATTCTGGCGCCAGATATGGCTCCAACTCCTTCAGAAAGGCGAATGCTTCCCTAGACCCGTCATCGTCCAGGGTGAGGGGGTCCCCTCCCGCTGCCACAACGAATTCGAATAGCGTCACCGCAGCGGCTGGCCCGGGATCTCCCTGGATTGCGACACGGCCCACGCCTTCCCTCTCCTTGAAGGCCTTGGCCACCTTCAACAACTCCTCCCAGTCTCGGGGCGGCTGGAGACCATACTGGGCGAATTTCTTCTCGTTGTAGAAGGCGATCTTTACGTTGGGGCGGAAGGGCGCAAAGTAGAATTCACCGTCAAACTTGAGCAAGGGACGTAGGGAAGGTAGGAGGCTCTTGGGAACGATCTCGTCGTACTGCCTGTATTGTGACAGCTCCTCAACTAGCCCCTTTGCGGCTAGGATGCCCAGCATGTTGTTGTCCACGGCGATGAGGTCCCACTTCATATCGCCCGAGGCAACCATCTTGTCCAGGCGAGCGACGTAGCGGCTGGAGTCTACGTTCATGAGGAAAACCTCGGCGCCCAGCTCCGGTTCGAGCTCGTCTAGGATGTCCCTGAAGACGATCAGCTCTTCATCGGCGAGGTTGACAGTGAAGACAATCCGCTCAGAGGGGTGGTCGGGTCCAATGTTGATAAGGAGCAAGCTGACAGTGGTGAGGAGGAAAAACCCGGTGAGAATCCGCCAAGGATAGGCCTGGATGAACCGAACCACGGGCTGCACTGGCACAGGCGCGGCTAGGTGCAAGCGCTCTGGCCCGAAACGGAGCAGCATGACGGATGCTGTTAGCGCCAGCAGGACGCCCAGGACAACAGCCGACTCCGTCCCTCCCCGAAGGATGGCGGATATGAGGGAGACGCCAAAGAACACGGAGGCAACGGACGGCCAGCCCAGCAGTTCCGCCAACCGTCGCGCCGTCCGGAACCCTACTTTGCGGGCTACAAGAGCGGCAGAGGCTACGATGCCGCTTCCAACGAGACCCGCGATCAGGTCCGATACAACCGACGGAACTAAGTCCACCTATCAGAACCCCGCCTAGTCGTCGGCTACTCTACGACGAACACTTCGCCCTGTATGGGTCCCAGGTCTAAGGAGAAGTCCCCCTGATCGGAGATCTGGATACCTTTTGCCTTCTCCCGCTGGGTGGAAAAGATCAGCCGCGGTGACTTCCCCGCGAGCTCCGGCAACCGAACGGCGTCACCGACAGGCTCTCGGCCAAAATTAAGGGCGGTGATGATCCATGCAAGATCTTCGGGCCGCTGCAAGAGCATCACCACGATACCCTGCTTGTCAACCTCCGGCACGGACACAAGCTTCGAGAAAGCAATCCGGCTTCCTCTGCGAGCGCGAAACATCCGCTTTAGTTGCGACGCAAATGAGTCCGGATCGCGTAGCTGCTCTGGAAGTGTGCCGTAGATGGCCACGGCTCTGGGTAGCCCGACGTTGGAGGCCGTCGCACTTGGATTCACTCCCATGAGGTCGAAGGCACCGCGGTTCATCCAGCGGTAATCGCGGTCGTCCAGCCACGAACCCAACTCCTCCGGCTGGACCAGCAGGGCGCCCACCAGGTCCCATCCCGAGAGGGCAAACACGCCAGGCTGCATGGCGTTGAAGACCGCCGCCAGGAGGTGCAACTGCTGAACCTCAGCTTTCTGGGAAGGAGTCATATTGTAAGGGTCCGGGATTCCTAATGCCGCCGCAGCAAAACCGGCCAGCGTCCCGCAGAAACCGAGGTTTGAGAATTCCCGGATACAAGTGGCTTCGCTGCCCATGATCTTGTCCTTCGCCCGCTCGTACATGCCATCGTAGATTGCCCTGCCAGTCATTTCCTCTCCGTTAACCCGGAATTTCTTATTTCCATGTTTGCGCAAATGGGTGACATCAAACATGAGCTCGTCATGGTTTTGCAGAGCGTGAACGAGTATGCTTTGATCGAGTCCTTGCTTCTGTATCAACCGCAGCATCAGGCGTAGTGGGCCGGCATCCCCTACCGCCATGGCATACAGGTAGGGAGGACGGGTGAAGAAGTCGTAACTGAGGTCGGGTCCCCAGGTGCTGAATTTCTTGAGATTCTCCAGGGGTTGGTTCAGCTCTTGAAACGAGTAACCCCCAAGTTTCCGGATCATCATCGCGATTAGGTTGGAGCCTCCCTCAGCCAGTGGATGCCCCTCAACCCAGGCCTTATCAAGGCCAGGTCTGGTCTCGATGCCAAGGAGTGGGCTGGCATCAAGCCGAAGTCCTGACGCGCCCAGCACATGCAAGGCGTGCACGACGTCGGCCATGATGACCCGTTGCGCACCGAGAGTGGGGTCCAACCAGTTCAAGGACGGTTGCCCGTCCTTGAAGACATGGAGATAGACCCACCGCCGACGGCGGCCGTCCACCCCGGTCACAGTATCGGTAGCACTCCAGTTGGTATCTTTGATGCCCGGATCGTGAAATACTATGCACTCCGTTGGTCCGGGAATGTACCCCTTGTCCTCTAACAGCTGGACGGTCTCCGGAGTGAGGTTAACGCTGTCCTCACCTTCCGGAACGGGACCGAGCAGTTCCCAATCCTCCTCGGGGATCTCAACCATGGTGTATAAGCCTTCGTAATTCTTGTAGGCTAGCTCCGCCAGGCGGAAATCCGCTCCTTTCCCAGTGTGAGCCGGCACGAGATCACCGATGACGGCGATGTCAGACTGCGTTGCGGCTCGCGTCATCTGCACGTACTCGTCATCTGTCCCAAAGAGAGGATCGATGGTTAACTCGATCCGGTCGAATAGCCCATCAATTGAGGGTGTGTACTCGCGTCCAGTGATTCCGCCAGCCCGCCTCATGGGGCCCGTATGTATGCCCTCGATCCCGATTTCCTTGAAAGTCGACAGTAGCTCCTTGCTTCCTAGAGTTTGCAGGACGCTTCTGTCCGGGTGGCTGATTGTTGCCTTTGGATAGCTGGTGAACCAGACGGACGCAGCACGGACAAAGTCCTGAGGGCGCGGACGCCCGTAAGCATTCCGCCATTGCAGGGACTTACCTGCAATGAGCTCGCTCAAGTGTTCGGCCTGATACAGCATCGAGCGGGATTCCAGCCATTGAATATAGTCTGCGCTAGGCTGCCCCGGGCTCTGCTCTGGAGTGACCTGACCAGAACTCCCTGCCTGGCCGGAGATGTTGCGTGCCTTATTATCGGAAGCATGCATCATGTTTCTCCCGTGCTTGTTGGTGATCCTCGAGGGAGACATGACCTCCTGCCTCCCTGTTTTCCAGGTTCCGGCTTCGCTCCGCCTGACTGCCCACGTACCTTCTCTCGGGATGAGTCCAAAAACGAAAAACCCCGACCCTTGAGCGGTCGGGGCCTGCCAGGCTAAGATAGCACGCCAGTCCCTGGCCGGCTCAGGGTTCGACATTTTCGGACCGTCGGTGGCACCATCACCGGCGGTTCCTTTGTGCGCGCGAGCGCAAATTACTCCTAACCAGAGGTTTTGTCAAGGGGGGCGAAGCGTTCGAGTACGGTGCGGGAAGGGCAACAAGCAGCGGGTAGTGCGGTTCGGGAAGAGGGCGAAGGAGGCGTTCCTCCTCTACGTGGGCCGCTTCCGTGGCGACCGAGAAGGGCAGCTCTTCCGCTCGACCAAGGCAGGGGGTCCGCTGACCCGGAACCTGGTTCGGGTTCGGATGCAGCGGTTGGGGCGTATGGCCGGCGTGCCCAGGACCCACGCTCACCGTTTCCGGCACACCTTCGCCACTTGGGCCATCGAGAACGATGCCCGGGAGCTGGATGTTCAGTACCTGCTGGGCCACAGCACCCCGACCTGGCGCGGGGCTCATGTAATATCGCCGGCACGTGGCCCAGGCGGCCGCCCAGTGCTGTTCAGCCGCCGCTCATGAAGTGATCTGCCGTGAGATTAAGGAGATGAACGCCGCGCTCCAGGACATTCCGACTCATCCGGTGCAGGCTCGACCAGGCTGCCTAGCATCGCAAAGGAGTGCGGACTCCCATCGTAATCCCGAGACTGCTTGCTTCCACCGTGTCGCCGCCAGCCCTTGACACCTGTGCTAGTCTACTGGCGAAGGCCTTCGCGACGGCCCCACTTGCCTGACCTGGCGGTCGGCCGTACCGTTAGGACGGCGCGCCGCCCGGCAGGGACAGGCCCGCTTGCAGCAATAAGGAGGTCATGAACATGCCCTGCGCAAAGTTTCTTTGTCGCGCGCCCGCCGCCATCGCCCTCCTATTCGCGCTCGTTCTCGCCGCCTCTGTCGCCTGCGGAGAGGGCGAAGAAGCGCCCGACGCCGGGATTGACCGCGGTACAGCCCAGAACGTCATCCTTCTCATCGGCGACGGCATGGGCGCCGCCCACCGGACCGCCGCCCGGCTCTACTCCGTCGGCCGCGAGGGTGAGCTGGTCATGGACACGTTACCCATCGGCGGCATGTCCCGAACCTGGTCGATGGAGGGCGTGGTGACCGACTCCGCAGCGGCCGGTACGGCCCTGGCCGCCGGGGTCAAGACCTCCAACAAGGCCATCGCCGTGGACTCCGCCGGAAACCCGGTAGAGACCATCCTGGAGAAGGCCCAGGAGGCCGGGAAGTCGGTGGGGCTGGTGACCGACGTCCAGCTAGCTCACGCCACCCCCGCCTCCTTCGCCGCCCACAACCCGGACCGCAACAACTACCTCGACATCGCCCTGGACATCTTCGACCACGATGTCGACGTCCTGCTCGGCGGCGGCGAAGACCACTTCCTGCCCGTGGGAACCCCCGGCTGCTACCCCGACGACGGCGACCGCACCGATGATCGCAACCTCATTGACGAGGCCGTCGCCAAGGGCTACCAGCACGTGTGCACCGGGGCTGACTTCAACGCCGTCGACCCCGAGGTGACGGACAGGCTCTTGGGAACCTTCGCCGACCTCGGCATGACCCGGCCTTTCACGCCTAGCCTCCCCGAGATGACTGCCAAAGCCATCGCCATCTTGAGCAAGAACGAGGAGGGCTTCTTCCTCATGGTGGAGGGCGGCCAGATCGACTGGGCAGCCCACGCTAACGACGCCTTGAACACCCTCGGTGACACCCTGGCCTTCGACGAGGCGGTCAAGGCTGCGCTGGACTTCCAGGCCGAACACCCAGATACGCTGGTCATCGTCACGGCGGACCACACCACCGGTGGCCTAACCATCGAGGATGTGCCCCAGGACGAGGCCTGCCCGGAGCCCAACCCGGACGACCCGCGGGAGTGCAAGACCGCGCTCCAGGAAGACGGCCCCTTCGAGGAGAGGGGCGGCGGCAGCTTCTGGCTCGACTGGACCAGCTCCCACCATACCGCAGGTGACGTGCCAGTGACCGCCAGCGGCCCCCACGCCATCGACCTGGCGGGATACTACGAGAATACCCACATCTTCGAGGTGATGCGTGAGGCTCTAGCCCTGTCTGAGTAGCCGTCCTTCGGGGCCGCCACAACGCGATTAGGCCTACAGTGCTGTTCGCAGTCGGTCCGGGTAATCGGTGGTGATGGCGTCAACGCCGCAGTCGCGCATTCGCCTCATGTCGTCAATTTCGTTGACCGTCCACGTATAGAAGGTCAGCTTGCGCCGGTGGGCGCGGCGCACCAGCTCGGCGTCCACTTTCCCGAAGAGCACGGAGAGCCCCTGGGCGTTCAAAGAGAGGGCGAAGGCAAAGAGTTGATCCCAGTCGGCCACGCCCAGGCCCGCTGTGAGCAGGGCGGCGGGCAGGGCCGGCTCGAGCGCCCGGAAGCGGCCTACCACCTGGGGATTGAATGAGTGTACCACGCAGTCATTGAGCGCCTTCTGGTCGCGCACGATGCGCAGTACTCGCCTTTCGATGCCCGCCTGCTTCACCTCCATGACCAAGAGGACGCGACCTCTGGTCAGGTCCAGTGTCTCGGCCAGGGTAGGGACGCGTTCGCCGTCGCCGGCGTCTAGCTTTTGCAGTCGGGCGAGGGTCATCTGCGACACGGCTCCCGAGCCGTCCGTCGTCCGGTCCACCGTATCGTCGTGGATGAGGACGGGTACGCCATCGCGGGAGGCGTGGACGTCGATCTCGATGCCGTCGGCGCCCAGTTCGATAGCCCTGCGTACGCCGAGCAGGGTGTTCTCGGGCGTGTGCCCCTTGCAGGCGGCGTGGGAGATGACGAAGGGTCTGTGCATACACTCATCAGGAGGTGCGGCGATACAGGGACGGCGGCACCCCCGCTTTCACGGTCGCATTATAGCGACGACATACGTGATGGGCGACAGGCGACAGCTCTCAAGAGGCAGGGCGTTTGGGCTACGTGCTCTCTTTGCCTCGGAGCCGCCTCCGGATTTGCTGCGAGAAGGCTTATGGTCAAGGTAACGCTGTGTGGTCGCCAGGGATGAGGTATACTCCGCATGCCTCATCGATGGGGGCTGGTGGGACCGGTGAGCCGGGCAATGGCTGAACTTGGGCTTCGGCCAAAGGTAACCGTTCTCTGCGGCGCGCCCGAGAGGAGGACGCCAGAATGACAGACAGCAACATCATGCGCTCCCCGGAAGCGTTCAAGAGAGAGGCACGAGAAAGGGCCTACAAGTACGAATGCGAGTTCCACGGGTGTAGTCAGGCCGTGCTGCGCACATTTCAAGAGCTCCTCGACCTGGAGGATGAGCTGATGTTCAAGGCTGCTGGGCCGCTGTGTGCTGGGCTAGGCCTAGGAAAAAGCTGTGGGGCACTAGCGACGGGAGTGATGGTCCTGGGGATGGTGCACGGTCGCGCTCGCATGGAAGAGGGGATCGGGGGCCTGCTGAAAGGGTTCATGCTTGCCCAGGCCCTGGTTCGAAGGTTTGAGCAGGAATTCGGCACTACTGTCTGCTATGAGATCTCAGGGGTTGACTGGGCCGATATGCAGGCTGTCACCCAGTTCTTCTCCACTCCAGCCGCTGAGAAGGCCTGTGAGGTGGCAGCGAAGACCGCGGAGATAGTAGCGGACCTCCTGAGCGAAGAAGCCTAGCGGGCAGGCTTCAGAGCCTGTGAAAATACCCTTTTGCCGACCTCGTCATTCTGAGCGCAGCGAAGAATCTGCTTCATGGAGACCCTTCACTTCGCTCAGGGTGACAGGGCAAGAAGGGTTTATCAACAGACCCTTCACCCCGCGGCGGCTGGGGCATCGCCGGGCTAGAGAGGTGCCTGAGCTGTGTGCCTGGTCTCATGCTAGTCTGCTCACTGCGCTCAAGACCGCCTCATAGTCCGGTTCCTCTGTGACCTCCCTGACCAGCTGGATGTATTGAATGGTGCCCTCTCGATCAATGAGGAACACCGCCCTCGCCAGAAGGCGCAGTTCCTTGATAAGCACGCCGTATGCCGTACCGAAGGAAGCATCGCGGTGGTCCGACAGCGTTTGAACCTTGGTCACGCCCGCCGCGCCGCACCAACGTTTCTGGGCGAACGGCAGGTCCATGCTGACCGTCAGCATGACGACGTCGGAACTGAGCCGGTCTGCCTCCTGATTGAACCTCCGCGTCTCCATGTCACACACCGGGGTGTCGAGAGATGGTACGGAGGAGATAATGCAGACCCTGCCACGGAACGACGAGAACGTGACTGGCGACAGATCGTTGGCCAGTGCAACGAAGTCCGGGGCCTTCTGGCCGACCCTGACCTCGTTGCCGGCCAAGGTTACCGGGGCTCCTCTCATCGTTACGACGCCTGTTCGTTCTGTCATTGTGTTTCCATCCTTTCAGCTGGGGGTCAGAGCTCAAGCCAGCAAGTCTTTCAGCCGCTGCGCGACGCGGTCGGGACGCACATCAGTGGCGACGAGGCAATTGGGTTCGCCGTCCGCCCTTAGCGTTCGCCCGTCGTCGTCCACGACGATGCGCATCGGCGTCAAGGTGAGTATCTCCGGCTCCGCGACGAAAAGGGCAGCCAAGGGGTCATGCAGGATGGGCATGGGTAGAGAACCGTCGGGAGCGCGATGGGTATTCTGCCATGCCCTCGTCAGCGTCAGCAGGCGGTGGGTCAGGGGCTTGGAGCTTTGCGCAAGAAAGCCAAGGTCGGCTTGTGTGAAGCGACAGCGGAGCGTCACATCCAGCCCGATCATCGTCAGGGGCTTGCCGCTTTCAAACGCGATGCGCGTCGCTTCGGCATCGACTCTGGCGTTGTATTCGGGGCTGGTACGGCCAGGCAGCAGCGAACCGACCATCGCCGTGATGCGCGTGATTCTCGCTGCCGCCTCAGGATGCTCCGTCAGCAGCTTGGCAGCGTTCGTCAGGGGTCCAACGGTCAACAGCACCAATTCGTCGCCGTCGAAGGCTCTTGCTTCTTCGGCAAGGAAGGCGACGCCATCAGTCCGCCCCTGCTTCAGCCGCGCTTCGTCTTCGGTCGGGATAGCCGCCATCCGCTTTGGACGAGAACGCATCACGGAGTGGGTCAACGTGTCGCCTTCGCCTGCGGCGACTTCCACCGTCTTGCCCGCTGCTTCCACCAACCACCGTGACAGCACGGCGCGGGCAACTGTGTTGCCGTGCACGGTCGCTACGCCGAGCAGGTTGATGCGGGGATGAGTGAGACAGGCCGCCAGCGCCCACTCATCATCAATGTCATAGCCGATGTCGGTGTCCAACAGCACCGCCACAGGTTTTCGCATGATGGTCACGCTCCATCCCGCGCTGCGTCGACGTTGAAGATCATGGGCACTTGGCTGAAATAGGACGGCAGCACCAGCGTCCGCGGCGAGGGGCCGCAATGGGCGAGCACCAGCTCCCATGCCTTCTGGAAGTCGGGTGCGTAGGTGGCTCCCACCGCCTCCAGCGCTTCATGCCGCTTGCCGCCGGCGAAGAGCAGCAGACCAGCCTGTTCGAGAACGTACTGGCTCTCGTTGAGCAGCCAGATGGGGTGAACGCCGTGGTAGGCGTGATGGTTCCGGTACATATCAGTGTAGCGCGGCTCGCGGCGCAGCCGTTCGAAGTGCGCCTCGACGGTCTCGGCCCGCCGGGTGCTGGCGAAGAGGCGAAGCGCTTCGCCATAGGAGGGGTGCAGGTCTGGATCGATGTGGCCGTCACAGGCCGTCATCAGCACCATGGCTCCTCCCGGCCGGAGCAGGGGCGCTGTTCGCCAGGCGCGGGCCACAGTGGCCGCGGCCGTGAGGTTGATGAGGGGGTCCCGCGTGTCGCCGTAGAAGACGTACCGGGGCAAGCCTAACACTATGGCGTCATACTGGGGGGAGCTGTGCACGTGTTGCTCGTCGGCGCATCGCCAGGCGTCGTCGCGCAGCGCCCGGAAGTGGCCCGCAAAGAATCCGGCCCACCCGCCAACGGGGTTCGGCACCCCTTCCACGTAAAACACGCGCTTACCCGTGAAGGCCTCGATACGGTCCATGACCGCGTCCTTGTGCCGTTGGAACAGGCTGTTTCGGGGATCGGAGTGGCAGGACTCCGGCACGCCGATGACCTGCATCCGATGGTGGGAGAAGATGCTGCGGGCGCTGGCAAGGCCGATGGCTGCACCCGTTCCTGCGTACCCACCCCAGACGAGGGGCAGAATACAGCCGCAGTAGATGACCAGGTCCGAGTCCACCAGCAGGCGGTTGTGCTCCACCACGTCCCCAAGGGCTGACACCCCCATGTCCACCGAGTGCGACGGGTCCTCGGCGTCGTGAACGAGGAAGCGGTCGGGCCAGAATCGGTCAACGAAGTCTTCCGAGAAGACCGGGTACAGTCCCCGATAAAGGCCGATGAAGTGCTCCCTCGGAGGGCGGTCATGGGTTCCCCCGGCTGAGATGAGTGTAATATCGGTCGGCGACACGTCGCAGCCCATCAGGTACTCGACCAGGAAGGGCACTGCCAGATACTTGGGCCCGTACTTCAGCGGGTCGTCAAAGGCTATGGTCACCCGGCTCGAGGGTGATACGAGGTCCGAAAGCGGCGGCATTCCGTATGGCCGTTCCAGCGCCGCGCGCAAGGCCGCCAGCGGGTCGGCCAGGGCCGGGTGCTCAGGCCGGGGCTCAGCTACAACCACGTCGGCCGTGTCGGGCACGTCCACCTCGACCTTCTCGTTCCAGCGTTCGACGGCAACGATCATGTGCGAGTTCTCCTGATTCAGCGTCGTCCAGGTTTCGTTGAGGTCCGGTGGCCGGCTACCTACGCCGCCAGTCGCGGTTCCCGCTGCCCCTCGAATCTAATGGATATGGAACCCCCTTAGCAACCGGCGAAGTCTCGGTAGGGATGGCCGTTCTGAGCCAACGTTAGCTCCTCGCCCGCTAGCACTCGACCGTCTTCTGGCTGAGGTGGAGGCGCGGGCGGTGCCGCGCTGATGCCTTTCGACTAGTTCAACGTCCTGGTCGGGCTGGAGGCTCGCTATGCCGATGACGAGCGGTACCGGGCATAGGGGAAGACCAGAGTGGCCCAGCAAAGAGGCCCGAGGGTAGAATGGAGGTGCCCACCGATGCTCTGCTGCACAAGGGGGTACCGTTATGCCTTTCGTCCTGTTGGTCTTCCGAAATCTGATCCGCCAAAAAATCCGTACTGCCCTGACGGTCCTCGGCATCACCGTCGGCATTACCGCGGTGGTGGCCCTGGGTATCATTACCAACAGTGCCAAGGCTTCGGTGGTGGAGATGCTGAAGGCGGGCGGCAGCGATTTCGCCGTGGGCCGCCGTGGTGTCTCCGACCTCACCTTCAGCACCCTTGCGGCTGGCGACCTTGAGAAGGTAGCGAGCTATCCAGAAGTGGTGCACGCCAGCGGGGTGCTGTTGGCCCTGTCCCAAGTGGGGTCCAACCCCTTCTTCGTCCAGTTGGGCATCGATCCCGACGACCTGGACTTCTTCGACCTGCCGATCGTCGAGGGACGGCGTCTGACCCCGGGCGCCGGGGACGAGATCATGCTGGGCAGCGAGGGGGCCAAGCAACTGGACGCCGGGGTAGGAGACGTGGTGGAGGTCCACGAGAAGGAATTGAGGGTAGTCGGCATCTACCGGACGGACAGCGTCTACTTGGACGGCGGCAGCGCACTGCCAATCTCCACGGTGCAGGAGTACGAGCGCAAGGAGGGCCTGTACACCCTTCTGTACGTTGAAGCAAAGCCGGGCACGGACCTGGACGCCCTCACGGCACGGATCGAGGCCGAACACGCGGATTTGGCTACACTACGCGACGTGGGAGACTTCGGAGAAGTGGATCAGGGCCTCAAGTTTCTCGATGCTGCCAACTTGGGCATCTCCATTCTAGCTGTCTTCATCGGAGGCATCGCCGTCATGAATACCATGGTCATGGCGGTCTTCGAGAGGACGCGGGAGATCGGCATCCTGCGGGCCGTGGGGTGGCGTACGCGTCGCATCCTGCAGATGATACTGGGCGAGGCAGTCCTGCTCTGCATGATCGCCGCAGTGTTCGGATCGGCGCTGGCGGTGTTGCTGACCCGCTTCATCACCCTTTTGCCCGCCATCCGCGCCCTTATCTCTCCGGAGTACACGCCGGATGTCTTCATAAGGGGCATCATCGTCGGCGTGAGCGTCGCTGTACTCGGGGCGATCTACCCCGCCTTCCGGGCCGCTCGCCTCTCACCGGCGGAGGCTATCCGCCATGAGTGAGAAGCCGCCTGCAGTGGAAGTCATTGACCTGGTGAAGACCTTCGATGAGGGACGGACGCGGGCCGTTGACGGCGTCACCTTCAGTGTGGCCCAGGGGGAGTTCGTAGCCGTCACAGGCCCCTCGGGGTGCGGCAAGTCGACCCTTCTGCATCTCATCGCCGCCCTCGAGCGGCCCGACTCGTCGGGACGTATTGTGGTCCTGGGCCAGGATATCACCCGACGACGTGACCTGAGCCGTTACCGAGCCCGCACTATAGGCCTGGTCTTCCAGCTCCACAACCTGCTGCCTAACCTGACGGCGGTGGAGAACGTGGAGGTGCCCATGTACGAGATAGGCCTGGGCATGCGGGAGAGGCGGAGGAGGGCGCTGCAGCTTCTAGGGATTGTGGGGCTGGCGGAGAAGGCGCGGCGGCGGCCGCCGGAGCTGTCGGGCGGTGAGCGGCAGCGGGTAGCCATCGCCCGTTCCCTGAGCAACGACCCGCCGATCCTGCTCGCGGACGAGCCGACCGGTAACCTTGACTCCAAGGCCGGCCGCAACGTGATTGAGGCCCTGCAGGCGATCCACCACGAGCGGGGCCTTACCATCATCATGGTCACTCATGACCCCGGCATCGCCGCTAGCGCCGACCGGGTCATCAGGATGCTGGACGGTCGGATAGAGGCGTCGTAGGGAACGTACGCGAGCCCTGTGGGGTGGTGAGCCGGAGAACTTCCTGGCTATGGTGAAGGCGGCCAAGAAGTACGGGCGGTACCGGTAGTGCCGGGCGTAGAGGCCGCCCGCGGAGGATTCGTCCCTGGAGCATCTGCCTGGGATAGAGCCACCCAGTCCGCGGTGGGCCTCCGACCAGAACAGCAGCTTATCGCGATGGCGCCTCGCCCTCTCCCGGAGGGCTGCCTGGCCGACTCTGTCCGGCCTGCTCAATGGAGCGCTCGAGCTCGTCGAGGCTGCGCGCTCCCTTTGCTGGGCTCTCGGCCAGCTCCAGTCTGAAGCCCACCATCTCCTCACTGCCGATCATGGTGACCGGGGGCACGTCGGGGCGGACGTTCTCTGGACCGAACAGCCTCGACCAGTCGAAGGGCATCTCCAGAAGGACGCGAGCCCCTTCCTTGTCGAGCGCGTTCACCGCCGCCGGCAGGTCGTCGACCAGAAAAGTCAGGTTGTGCACGCCCGGTCCCTTCTCACGCAGGAACTCCGCCCATAGCCCCTGGTCGACGATGGGCTGAATGAACTGGAGCACCACGTTGCCCAGCTCCACGTGGACCACCTTGGCAAACGGGCTGGACAGGAAGTTGGCAAATGCCTCCTGAGTCTTCTGGGCGCCGAAGACTCTGGAGAGGAACGCAGCAGCCTCCTCGGCGTCGCGAACTACGATCTCAATGTGAACGAGTGGGGATACCTTGACCGCCATGCAATCCTCCAATCAACCTGTAGGCGTTGGAAACCTCGTCATCGTTCGGTGCCCGGAGCGCGTCAGCGGGCGGCGGACGCCTACGGGTAGACGCCGTACTTCCTTATGGCATTGACCATGGCCACGTAGTTCTCCGGTTTGCAACCCGGGTGAATGGAATTGGAGGAGCTGGCAATGTACCCGCCGCCCGGTGCCGCCTTGGCCAGCGTCTCTTTGACCGACTGGACCACCTCCTCCTCGCTCCCGAACGGCAGCAGGTTCATGCAGTCGATGTTGCCGAGGACGCACGCTCTACCCGCGAGGTGCCGCTTGACCTCGCCGATCTCCATGCACTGTGGCTGGATGGGGTGAATGCCGTCGAACCCCACCTCTACCAGGTCATCGAGGATGGGCCAGAGGTTGCCGTCGGAATGCTTGATGATGCGTACTCCTCGCGCGTGCGCCAGAGCCACCGTCTCCTGGTGGTAGGGCTTGAGGAAGCGGCGGTAGTGGTCTGGGGACATGAGAGTGGTCGGGTTGTGGGCGAGGTCACCTTCCAGGCAGATGACGTCGGCGCCGAGGTCGATGGCTTTCGCGACGGCGGCGTTACAGAAGTCTGTCGCGACCCGAGCTAGGGCGTGGGCCAGATCGGGATTGGCGACGTAGTCCAGGAGGAGGTGCTGCATCGCTCCCCGCAGACTCCAGCTCCAGCGGAAGGGCCCGGGTGTGGTGAAGACGTGCGCCCTATCCTTACCGATCTTGCCGATGACGTACTGGAGCATCAGGAAATCGAGAGGGTCGGGCTCCATCCTTTCGAAGCGCTCCAGGTCAGAGGCGTCATGGATCGGCCCGTCAACAGGGTAGGGCTCGCCGTGCGGGCTCACGTGATACACGATCCCGAACCTGTCCCGAACGTAGTCGTCCTTGTAGCGTCGCCTGCCGGTCAGGAAGACTGTGGAGGCTGCGTCCAGGTCGAGGGCTTCGACGATGGCGCACAGAACGTCGATGAGTCGTACCGCCTCATCGGGAGCAAGGTCGGGGAGGTCACGCTCGGGGACCAAGGCGTCTCCAAAGAGGAGCTTGCCCAGCTTGACGATGCTCGACTCATTGATGCCGAGCTCAAAGATGGGCACTCGGTCCGGCTGCCCCAGGGCCAGAGCTTCGAGGATTCGTTCCCTGCCCGTCATGGTTCCCACGCCGGTTTCGCCTGTCCCACCGGGCCCCGCCGACGGAGGAATCATGCACCGCATGGAGTAGGGCTGTCAACGTCGCAGCCTCCTCGGACAGGTCGACCGGGCGCAACGAAACGATAGGTGGGGAATCAGGGGCCCTCGGTCGCCAGCCGTGAGTATGTGATGGAGGCCCCACGCACAGGCGCTAGTCGGATTCCACGGCAAAGAGCATCTGGCTCGTGAAGATCTTGTCGATAATCCGCTCCAGGGCGTCGCGCCGCGGTGCGGCTACCGGTAGAACGCGCTTCATCGTCCGGTCCTGGAGCCGCTGCAGGTAGGCGCACCGCTTCAGGAACGCGCCAAGCGTCCGTCTGTCGCCGCCTAGGAAGACGTAGTCCAGCTCCCTCTCCACCGGCTGGAACTTGGCCTGGACCTGCGCGCACGCCTCGTCGAAAAGCTCGCGCACCTGCTTCTCCCGGATGCGCTCGAAGCGGCGCTGCGACTGCCCTCCGGCTTTGTGCCGGCCTTTTACGAATCGCGTGTCAGTCTTTGAGGCGAGCAGGCGGTCGCCCTCGAACACCCCTACCGCGTACCGGCCGAGGCGGAGCAGAACGACGCCCAGCCGGTACGATCGGTTCAACATGTCTAGGAGCGGTGCAAAGTCGCAGCCGACGCTGCAACGCGTCGCTACTACCGGGAACGGCGGCAGTACCATGACCTTGTGGTGCTCACTCCAGAAGCAGGCTGCACCGGTCTCGGAGGCCCGCGCCGGTGCGGCGGCTTCCTCCAGCTCGGCCAGCAAGGCTTGGTATGCCGCAGGGAGGGAGCCCGCGCAGGCAGGCCATGAGCCCGGGGCAGCGTAGAGAGTCAGGCTGTCCTCTTCGGACTCGGATAGCTCAGTCAGTAGCTTTTGTAGCTGGCCTCTCGTGAGTTGCCGCCGGTGGATCTCCAGCACGTGTTGGGTCCCTCCTCGCGTTGCCCCTCACTCTATCGTCCTAGCGGGGGTGCAACAAGCGTCTGCTGTTCCGCAGGCGTGAGGCGTGTGCTACCCAACCTGCATCGTGCCCCTGGCGAATTTCGAGAGGCGCTCTGGAGGCCCCTCAGTGACCGGGAGTGAGTTCGAAATCCTACCCTTACTAGCGGCTAGCGTTCGCTCTCAGGCCCGCTGAGCTCGCTCTTGTTGCTGGCGACCCTCTTCCGGCTTGACGGCTCCCGGCCGGGGGCGGTGGCCTCGTCCTTTCTCTTCGGGTTGAGCAGCTCCTGTCGCAACACGATGATGTCCGGCGGCGCGCTGATGCCGATCCTTACCCGGTCTCCATCAATGCGCAGGACACTGACCAGGATGTTGTCCTGGATGAGAATGCCTTGATCCACCTTGCGCGTGAGAATCAGCATCGACCCTTCCTTGCTCTTCCTGCCGACCCTGGCGAGCCACCCGCGCTTCTCCGCCTCCTCCGTACCGGTGCCGACGGTGACTCTGGGCGGTAGGGCGAAGAGGTCCTGCGGCCGGTCGGTGCTCACGGGCGACGTACCGGGACAAAAACAAGTTCTCACCTATTATAGCACGAATACCTTCCTGCCGTCCAAGGCGTAGGCTGTGGGGTACCAGTATTTCACCCGCCTTGTCCCGTTATGCTGCCACCTACTCGTACTGGCGGCGCAGGTTCCCTAGAGGTGGTCAGGCGATGGGCCGACCCGTCCCTGGCGGAGTCGCGGCCCATAGTACCTCGTGTCGTCCTGCGCGGATGAAGCCGCCTCCAGCCACGGGTTCTCCCACGCCGTCGCCCAGGAGATCATGCGCGAGGTCCGCGATCCCCAGGCTAGGGCGGGCGGCTCCCATGCACCGGGCGAGGATGACGATCGCGGCATCCGCTATACTGCCCAAACGATCGCCAGGACGAGTTCGCCCCGGGTCGCTGGTTCCATAGCCGTGGTCTTGGATGGAGGCGGGAACTCGCCGGTTCTCTACCGCCTGTGCGACGGGCCAGATGACTTTGTCGACCTTAGGAGGGCGCGTCGGGTACTTTAGAGTTTCCTTTCCGCCGTCGGAGAGAGGGACCGTCCGTCGCAACTTGTTGTGGCCGTACAGATCAGCCCCTTCGGTCTGCTCGAGCGCTTCTGGGTCCAGTGTGAGTGTGAGGGGGGAGAGGAACGGGGGAAAAGCTGCCGACGCGGCCACGGCGATGGCCACAGGAACCCGCGGCTCAGGCACCAGCCCCAGGCGGTAGCATCCCACTCAGTGCGTCAAGAGCCGGACCTAGTTCCTGGCGCTAGTCACTGTTCGGCGTCAGACTTTTGGAGATCGAGAACTCAAGCCTCTCTTCGACGGGGCCGATGAAGCCGGTGGCCATGTCCTGCCCGAACACGATGGAGACGTGCTGACGGCTCGAAGCCAGTAGCCCCCCGCCGCTATCGAGTGTCTTCAGCGGCCATCTCGTCCACCTCCTGGGCACCCTCCGCCAGGAATTTGTCCTCATCCTCCGTCAGGATGCTAAGCAAGCGGGCGAATTCGCCGGCATGGACCCGCTCTTCGTTGGCGATGTCGATGAGGACCTTCTTGGCCAGGGGATGGTCGGTGGCTTCGGCGTGGGCCATGTAGAGGTGAACCGCCTCATGCTCGGCGGCGAGGTCCAGGCGGATCGCCCGCGTCAGCTCTTCGAGGGTGAGCTTGCGATCGGGCACCTTACCACTGAAGGGATTGAGGAACTCGGGCATTTTCTCACCTCCTCCGATTGCTCTTCGAATGGCATCAGAATACCGTTCCTCCAAGGCGCATACCGTATCACAAACAGGTAGGCCCGTGCGATGCGGCCTCTGGGAAAGCTCACCACGCCACCTCGTACAGGCGGTGCCTGCCGGGTATGCCCTTCAGCTGCCTGCGACCGGCCTCCCTGAACTCCACCCCGGCCATGGAGCCAACGAGGTCGCGCACCACCTCGGACACCAGGATCTGGCCGCCCCGTGCCTTATCAGCGATGCGAGCGGCCACAGTGACAGCCATGCCGGAGTAATCGCTTCCATCCCGGATCGACTCGCCGCTATTGAGGCCCACCCTCACCTTGATAGGGGACTCCGGATGCTTCCGGTTATAATCAGCGAAGGCCTTTTGGATGTCTACGGCGCAGTGCAGAGCCCTGGTGACGCTTGGGAAGGCGGCCATGAAGCCGTCGCCCATATGCTTGACCGCCTGGCCGCTGTGGCGAGCGACGTACTCCTTAAGGATCCGATTGTGCTCCTGCAAGAGCCTGTGCGCGCGCTGGTCTCCGAGCCTCTGGGCAAGGCGGGTCCAGCCTTCGATGTCCGTGAACAAGAGTGTGACCGTACCTTCCAGGGAGGGTGAGGTTAGAGGTCGGCCGCACCAGATGCATGACGCCGCATCAGGGGGATTGTCTGCCAGGCAATGGGGACAACGCATCGTCGAACCTGTGGGAGCACCGGGGGCTACGCAGTGCCAACACATGGTGGCTTCTCGAAGGAGAGGTTGTCAAGCGAGAATAGGTCCGGACGGCGGGCGGCTGCCCAGCTTAGTCTTCCCTCCTCTGCAGCCCTGGCTCGGTCATCGAAGTAGGGTCGAGGGCGCGCCGCAGGTCCTCGTCCGATAGATCCGTGCGCTCCTGCGCCACCACGCGAATGGTACGCCCGCTGCTTGCCGCCTCTTTGGCCACTTCTGCCGCTGCGTCGTAGCCGATAAGGGGGGCCAGGCCCGTGGCTATAGCCAGGCCCTTCTCGACCAGCTCCGGCCCCCTCTCGGTGGCGCGCAGGCCGTCTACGCAGCGCTCCGCGAAGTTCCTGGCTGCGGCTGCCAGCAGTTCGATGGACTGGAGGAGGTTGTAGCCAGCGACGGGCATCATCGTGTTCAGCTCGAAGAAGCTGCGGTGACCGGCCAGGGTCACCGTCGCATCGTTCCCTACCACCTGGGCGCAGACCTGGATGAGCGCCTCCGGAACGACCGGATTCACCTTTCCGGGCATGATGGAGCTTCCCGGCTGAACCTCCGGAAGGGCTAGCTCGCCAAGGCCCGCTCGTGGGCCCGAGCCCAACCAGCTGATGTCGTTGGCGATCTTGAACAGGGCGACGACGGTCGCCCTCAGCGCCCCACTGCACCCTACCACCACATCGAGGGTGCACTGCGCCTGGAAGTGGTTGTCGGTCTCGCGGACCGCCAGGCCGGTCGCCGCCGAGAGGCGCTCGCACACCCGCGCCGCGAACAGAGGGTGCGTATTAAGGCCGGTGCCCACCGCGGTGCCGCCCAGGGCGACCTCCTCCAGGTCCGCCGCGGCCCTCTCCAGCCGCCGCAGGGCTCGCTCCACCTGCCCGGCGTATCCTAGAAACTCCTGGCCGAGGCGGATGGGCGTGGCGTCCTGGAGGTGCGTGCGCCCGGTCTTGATGACCGGCCAGAACTCCTGCGATTTGGCCGCCAGTGATGCCTGCAGCATGCTCAGCGCCGGTACGAGCTCCTCTCGGATGGCCAGAAGCGCCCCGAGGTGGATCACCGTTGGGATGACATCGTTGGAGGACTGCCCGAGGTTGACGTGATCGTTGGGATGCACCAGCTTCGAGCCGCGCTGGCCTCCCAGGAGCTCCGCCGCCCTGTTCGCGATCACCTCGTTAGCGTTCATGTTGGTCGAAGTCCCTGAGCCCGTCTGGAAGACGTCGGCCACGAAGTGCTCGTCGAGCTGCCCCTCGGCGACCTCCTCGGCGGCGCGCGCGATAGCTTCAGCGACGCGCGGCTCCAGGAGGCCGAGCTCTGCGTTTACCTCGGCGGCGGCGCGCTTGATGAGCCCCAGGACGCGGATGAAGCGCCGCGAGAATCGCAGTCCGCTGATGGGAAAGTTGAGGACCGCGCGCATGGTGGAGGCGCCGTAGTAGGCCTCCTCCGGGACCTCTATCGGGCCCATGGAGTCGCGCTCGGTTCGGGTGCGGGTGGTGTTGCTCATGTTGCCCTCCCGTCGAAAGCTTGTCCTGTGGGCTCTACCTACCACTAACGGGGCGGGGGATCAACTGCGCCTGCGCAGGACGCCAGGGCCATCCCGCACGGGCGCTGCACTCGGCGCGGTAGTGTATAATGCGCGCGGCCAGTGGTCGTAAAGGAGCCGAGGGGGAAGGCATGGCTGACCCGGTCACTATCATCGCCATCGTCGGCGGCGCTGTAGGCACTGTCGGTGGCGTCAGCGGACTGGCTGCCCTTGTGGCCGCGGTCGTGGCGCTCCGGCGGGAGCGGCGCGAGCGGACCCTGACCATCTGGGAGAGCTACGACCGGCAGATCAAATCAGCGGAAGCGAGGGGGGACGAGGCAGAGGCTTTGCGCCTACGTCTCGAGCAAGAAGGCCAGCACGAAGCCTGGCGAGCCCAGCAGGGAGTAGAAAGGCTGGCCCCCAGGGAGATATCCGCGCTCAGCACAAGGCCGTCCCTTAATGAGGAGGAAGTGGAGCAGCTCAAGCGGTTGCTTGCCCAGGCCCAGCCGCTGTCGCCCGCCCTCCTGTCCGCGGGCGAGTACTTCCTCCGGGGGAATGCCTACTACGACGCCGCCCTCTACGAGGACGCGCTCGCCGCCTACAACCGCTCGCTGGGGCTGAGGCCGCACGACCCCGTCACGCTCTACAATAGGGGCAACACTCTATACCACCTGCGGCGGTACGAGGAGGCCCTGGTCGACCTCAACCGCTCCCTGGAGTTGAGGCCGGACGACCCCGCCACGCTCAACAACAGGGGTGCCACTCTACACCACGTGGGTCGCTACGAGGAGGCGCTGGCCGACTACAACCGCTCGCTGGAGCTGAGGCCCGACGACCCCGCCACGCTCTACAATAGGGGCATCACTCTACGCCATCTGGAGCGCTACGAGGAGGCGCTGGCCGACCACAACCGGTCGCTCGAGCTGAGGCCGGGCCACCCCGACACGCTCACCAATAGAGGCGTCACTCTAGACGAGATGGGGCGGTACGAGGAGGCGCTGGCGGAGTACAACCGCTCGCTCGAGCTGAGGCCGGGCCACCCCGTCACGCTCTACAACAGGGGCAACACTCTAGGCCACCTGGGGCGGTACGAGGAGGCGCTGGCCGACTACAACCGCTCGCTCGAGCTGAGGCCGGACGACCCCGACACGCTCACCAATAGAGGCGTCACTCTAGACGACCTGGGGCGGTACGAGGAGGCGCTGGCCGACTACAGCCGCTCCCTCGAGCTGAGGCCGGACCACGCCGACACGCTCACCAATAGGGGCAACACTCTAGCCCACCTGGGGCGGTACGAGGAGGCGCTAGCGGACTACAACCGTGCCCTGGAGCTCAAGCCCGACCACTCGGGTACCTACTACAACCGCGCGTGCCTTTTCGGGCTCCAGGCCAAGGTAGCTGAGGCCATCGATGACCTGCGCCGCGCCATAGAGAGGGACCCAAAGTGTCGTGAGAAGGCCCGCACGGACCCAGACTTCGACGGCATCCGCGACGGCCCGCGCTTCCGCGAGCTCGTGGAGGAGGAGCCGCCGCCGGAAGGCGGGGCATCGCCCTGACCTGCGACCTCCACATCCACGAGGGCCGCAGCGGACTTTGACT
Source organism: Dehalococcoidia bacterium (assembly GCA_049678585.1). Lineage (GTDB taxonomy): Bacteria > Chloroflexota > Dehalococcoidia > DSTF01 > CAZFGZ01 > CAZFGZ01. The sequence continues at coordinate 28,644 of JBAUEL010000022.1, read as the reverse complement.
CCCGCATCGCCCCGACGTATCTTCTGGCTGAATGGCTGGCTTGTCTAACCACGGGGGTGACGCCGATGAGCACCGCCTCTCCTCTCCCTCAGCGCGTCGACCTTGACCGCCTTCGCTTCGATCCGGCGGAGGGCGCGGTCGTGCGCGATCCCCCCGGCAGCGGCTATGGGTTCTGGTCGGGCGCGGCGAAGGTGTTCCTCGATGAGCCGAGCGGGCGCTTCGTGCTCTTCTATCGCCAGCGCTCGCCCCTGGAGCGGGCGCGCGGCTACCGCTGTGCCATCGCCCTCAGCGACGACGGGGTCACCTTCAGCGACTGCTGGTCGGCCAGCAAGGAGGACCTCGCCGCCAACTCCATAGAGGTCGGGCACTGCGTGCGCGACCCCTCGGGTGAGTGGCGCCTTTACATCTCCTACGAGGTGGCCGGGCTGCCCTACTGGCGCATCGACGTCATCCGCGGGCGTACTATCGAAGGGCTCAGCGCGCAGTCCCGCCGCACCGTGCTCATGCCGTTTGACTACGGCCTGCGCTTCCTGAAAGACCCCGTCGTCTACCTCCGCGACGGGCGCTACCACGTCTACATGGCCGGGCCGAGCCGGTCACGCCCCTCGAGCGAAGGCGCGACGCTGGCCGCGCGATCTCTCGACGCTACGCTCCTCGGCGTGTCCGGGGACGGCCTCTACTTTCCGGAGCTACAGTACGTCTTCGAAGGCCCCGGCACGGACACGTGGGACGGCCGCAGGGCCCGCATCAATTCCCTCATTCCCCTCGAGGGAGGCTATCTCGCGATCTATGACGGCGGACGCACCAGCTACGACAACTACGAGGAGTGGTGCGGGCTGGCCTGGAGCCCCGACGGCCTGACCTTCGAGCGGCTGCCGCTGGAGGAGCCCTGGGTTCGTTCGCCTCACGGCTGCGTGCGCTACGTCTACGGCCTCAGGGTGGGCAACGAGGTCTTCTTCTACTACGAGTTCACGAGGGAAGACCTTTCACACGACCTGCGCGTGTCGCGGGTGAGCCTCTAGAAGGAGGCTGATATGGTTCCCGCACTGCCACAGCCGCCGCCTGCCCGACACCTCAGCAGCCACGAGATCGCCGAGGTCCTCAGTCTGGACATTCCCGCCCACCTCGGCACGCTCGCAGCCAGCGGCTTTCCCCGCATCACCTCCATCTGGTTCCTCTACGAGGATGGCGTCTTCTACATGACCAGCGTCAGCGGCAGGCGTCACCTGGCTGACCTGGCCCGCGATCCAAGGGCAGTGGTCTGGGTGGATACCGAGGGCCCGCCACCCGACCGCCCCAACCGGCAGGTCGGCGGGCGGGGAGTGGCGCAGGTCTACAGGGACGTCGACGGACAGTGGACGAGGCGCATCACGCTGAAGTACGTCCCCGGTCCCGAGGGTCCGCGGCGAGCGGAGTTCCGCGCCGCGATGGACAGGTGGGTCATCGCCCTCAAGCCACAGCGCCTCATCGCCATCGGCGCCTAGCCCTTTGCCGGCGACGGAGCTACCGCTGCATGGTGAGCAGCCGAACCCCCTTCATCTGGCGGAAGGTGGCCCCCTCGCTCAGGCAGTGCAGCGCCAGCTCGGCGTCGACCACCCGCGTCCCCGAGATCAGGTCGGCGCCATAGTCGAACAGGACCGGCGAGAGGGGCGTAGTCGGGCCAAGCACGAGCACAAGGCTCCCCTGCCGGCAGAGACCCAGGAGGCGCTCGATGGTGTGGTTGATGAAGGCGCTGCCCGTAATGGCCACGACCTCCGCCTCAGGCAGCACCGCCTCTGCCTGTTCGGCCGGGAGGTCGCCGGCCTGGGGGTTCAGCTCGATGACCCAGAGCTGCCGGGCCGCCTCGCGGAGGGCGGGCACGAAGGGGAAATGCCCCACCAGGGCTACCGTCCTGTCGCGCCCGCGCTCGATGAGCAGGTCGCCTGCATTGAGCTCCACGCAGCGCTTCTCATCGACATCGAGGAGCGAGTTGATCGCCGCCAGCCCGATCCCCGCCTCCAGCGTGCTGTCCGAGTTGGCGAGCCGGGCCAGCTCCAGGGCGCTCCTGCCGCTCAGGCTGCCCGCATCCCGCACGAAGGTGGTGCCGTGCTCGTGTTCCTCAGGCCAAACGGTCGAGGCCAGGCCGCCTGCGCGGCTGACCACAGCCGTCCAGAACGGCCCGATTCGCACCTCCCGGGCGGGGGCATCCGACGTGAGTGCGCCTATCAGGTCGTCGAGCACCTTCACCCTGGCCTCCTCCCGTCCCCTCGCTCAGTGCAGGCGCTCCATTAGGTTCGTTAGCTTGCCCTCCAGGTAGAGACGGGCCGCCTCGCGGATGTCGCGCACGTCGGTGACAACGGGCTGGATCCCGTGCTGCTGGAGGCCCTCATAGGCGCCCCAGCCCATGCCGCCTGTGATGAGCACCTCGCAGTCGGTGATGGTCTCGGCCATGCGCTGGTGCCTGGCTTGAGGGCCAGCGCCGTATCCCCGCCGTCCGCCGGGGGCTGGCTGGTGCTGCTCGGAGCCGGCGAAGCTGTGGTGGCCGGCCTTGGGGCGCGTCTCACTGCTCGTGATCTCCCCTTCCTCGATCGTGAGCACCACGTAGTAGGGTGCCCTACCGAAGTGCTCGCTCACAGTCACGCCGTCGTCAGACACTGCCGCGATCTTCATTGGTCGGCTCCTCTGAGGCATCTTCTGTTCCCGCCCGCTCGTCGGCAGCAACAACCGCGGCGACCGAGTGGGTAGTTCCGCTGCTATCGGGCGCCCTGCGGCTGGCCTCAGCGATGGCGACTGTCCGCGCTTCGCTCTCTGCGCCGGGGGCCATGCCGGTGTCCGCGGCCCCGGCCCGCGCCTGCGTGCGGAGGCGGCTCGATGGGGAGCACACTCGGGCTCTCGCAGCGGGGGCAGGTCGGCGGTGTGCCCGCCGTCAGGGCTTCGAAGGGGACCTGCCACTCATAGCCGTCCTGCCGACACCTGAAGGGCTGGCTGGCCAGGGCGAAGTTGCCGCCCTGGATACGCAGGGCCTTGCCATTGATCAGGGCGTCGGCGACCTTCCGACGGGCCGAGGCGAGTATCCGGTGGAACGTCGGGCGCGAAACGTGCATCCTCTCGGCGCAGGCTTCCTGCTCCAGGCCTTCCAGGTCCTTGAGGCGGACCGCCTCCGCCTCCTCCACGGACAGGGCAACGTCCTCGAGGGTGCGGAGCGGTATCCCCGCTGGCTTGAAGTAGGTCACCTGCGGCAGAAATGTCACCCGCCGCCATTTGGTCGGTCTTGGCATAGCGCGACTTTATGAACGTATGTCCATAAACACCCTACCGTAGATGCCTTCAGCCGTCAAGAGGCCCCTTCACCAGCATCCCAGGCGCAGACTGGAACACCGCTATGAGGAGCTGCGGCGACTTGTGTCGATTCCGAAGACTGTGTAGAGAGGGCAGAACCCCGTCACTCCCGTGAGCAGTGGGATCACCCCAACCGCCGCCATGGCAATGCCGCCGGGCCCCCGCAGCACTCCCAGGCCAATACCGATGAGCACCCCTGCCGCTAGCAGTCGAATCAGCCGGTCCAGGCTACCTTCGTTGACCTTCACGGTTCACCTCCTGCACGAAGAGCTGACCCTATAATAACCGATTCGTGCTACAGTATGCGGACGAAGGCCTTTCCGGGCCCACTACGCCAATACGCCTGAGTAGAGAACCAGGCCGTGAACCACGGTCAGCCCCGCCCTCGACCGGGCCATGGAGGGAGTCCGCTCCGCCGGACTGGTCCCAGAGGTGGGTTCCATGAGCACGCACATCGAGGGTGAGGAGGGTATCGTGTTCGAGGCGTTGAGGCGCGCCTTCCGCGGCGCCGCCGAGGACGCCGAGGTTGTGCTCGTGGCGACGGTTTCCAACGCCTGCCGGATGCCGGAGGCTGGCTAGGCGGCGCGTGCACCGCTGCCCGCCATCCCCGCGATACCAGCGGGGGCAAACCCGCTGGATGGTGATGACGCGTGCTGAGAGTAGAGCTTCACCCGGACCTCTCCCGCTGCATCGAGACGGTGGCACGGGATGAATACGAGCGAGGCCTCCGCAGCCTCCTCGCGGGCGAGGGCGGCGAGCGCCTGGCAGAGAGGACGGAGCTCCTGAGGCTGTTCCTGGAGACGGTGGATTTCAGCGACCTGCGTCGGCAGTCCGAGAGATATCTCCTGGAAGGCAAGAAGGTCGCGTTCATAGTCTACATGGCTGAGGGAGCACTCAGGTACGAGCTCCAGGTATCCTAGACACCCTCAACATTGGGGCCGCTCTCCGCTACGCCCTGTCCAACCCCTACCTCTCGGTGGTCATCCCCGGGGCGCGTCTTCCAGCCCACGCCTCGGGGGGAGGGCCTCTTGACACTGCCGCTCTCAGTGTTCCAACATCGGGCCTAACAGACAGGCCTGGGATATCGGTTTTCGGGGGCCTGTTCCCTTTTTTCTAGCGGTCAGTGACTGAGGGTGGACTATGGAGGGATATGATCTCGTGGTCATCGGAGCCGGCCCGGCCGGCGAAAAGGGAGCTGCCCAGGCGGCCTACTTCGGCAAGCGGGTAGCCCTAATCGAAAAGAGGAGCGTGGGTGGGAGCATGGTTAACACCGGCACCCTGCCGAGCAAGACGCTGCGGGAGACCGCCCTTTACCTCTCGGGGCTCGCCCAGCGGGGTCTCTACGGGGTGGAGCGCACCCTCAACAAGGAGGTTACGGTACGCGACCTCTTCTACCGCAGGGACCTCGTCGCCGAGAACCAACTGAACCTGATCCACGAGAACATCGATAGGCACAACATTGATTTTTCCCGGGGCACCGCCACTCTCGAGGATGCCCACACCGTCCGCGTGCGCGGCGCAGATGACCAGTCCTTCACCTTGCGCGGGACCTACATCCTTCTTGCCACCGGCGGGCGCCCCCACCATCCTCCCGAGGTGCCCTTTGACGCCAGGTACGTCTACGATTCCGACGACATCTTGGAGCTGGAGCAGATCCCCTCGTCTCTAATCGTTGTCGGCGCGGGCGTCATCGGCAGCGAGTACGCTACCATCTTCGCCGCCCTGGGGCTGCCGGTCACGCTGGTGGACGCCGGCAGCCGTCTCCTTCCCTTTGTCGATGGAGAGATCGCCGGCATCCTGCAGCAGCGCATGCGAGAGCTGGGCGCCCGGCAGAGGTTCGAGTGTCGCGTCGAGTCCATACGGGTGGAGCCGGAGAACGACCGCGTCAGCGTTTGCCTGGCGAGCGGCGAGGAGATGCATGCCAATGCGGTGCTCTGGTGCAGGGGACGCGACGCCAACAGCGAGGGGTCCGGGCTGGAGGCGCTGGGAATCAAGACGGGAAGGCACGGAACCATCCAGGTGAACGGTAACTTTCAGACCGCCGTCCCCAACATCTACGCCGCTGGCGACGTAATCGGCTTCCCCTCACTTGCGTCCACCTCCATGGAGCAGGCGCGGGTGGCCGTCTGCCATGCCTTCGGCTTCGAGTACAAGAAGGAGGTCTCCTCGCTCATTCCCTACGGCATCTACACCATCCCGGAGATCTCCATGGTGGGAGAATCGGAGGACTCCCTGCGCGCCAGCGGCGAGGAATACCTGGTGGGGCGGGCATCCTACAGGATCAACCCCCGGGGTCAGATCATCGGCGACACCAGCGGCCTGGTGAAGCTACTCTTCCGTCCCGCTGATCAGAGACTCCTGGGCGTGCACATCATCGGCGAGCGCGCCTCCGAGCTAGTCCACATCGGCCAGGCCTGCCTGTACTACGGCGGCACCATCGACTTCTTCATCCAGAACGTGTTCAACTTCCCTGCCCTCTCGGACCTCTACAAGTACGCCGCCTACGATGGGCTCGGCAACCTGCAGCGTTACCACGAGGTCAAGTGAACGCTTCCCTCGCTGATCCCAGGGTGCGGTGAGATTGCCGGCCGGCTCGGCCAGGAGGGATGCGATCCTGCCCTACCGCGGCTGAGGGGCTGATCCCTCATTGCGGGCACTCAGTCAGGGAGGCGGTGTATCGGTGAGGCGGCTGAGGGGCGTTTGGGAGACGTACCCCAGGCATCCCGCTTCCGCGGCATTGGCGTAGGCCAGAGCGACGTTGTCGGGCTCAAGTGCGTAGTCCGCACAGAAGATCGGCAGGTCCGCACCCTTGTAGAGCTCGAACAGCTCAAGAAGATACTCACGGTCCTCTTGCGGAACAGGGATGTCACCGGAATCCGGGTCGCCCCACTCGGTATCTGCCTCGCCGCGGAACGTCAGGCCTTCCTGGGCTAGCCCGTCGATGGCCTTCAGGTATTCCGGCCGCTCCCGTGCGAGTTCGGCGCCGTTCTGCGGGAGCACTAGGAACCCCGGCCTGCGGGCCCTGCCGTACTCGGCGATCTCCTGTACGAACGTCACCATCTCTTCGGCAGGGTCCACGTCCGCCTCCTTGGCCGCTGCGGCGACATGTTCCTCGGCATAGGCCTCAACCCAGTCCAGGTACACCCCGTCAAAGCCGTCGGCAAGCACCTGGCTGAGGACTGATCCTTCGCCGTAGATGACGATGTCCTTCCACCGTTCGTCCCAGTAGGCAACGGGGTAGTTGCCGGACCAGCCGTCAGGGTCGACGGTGACAAGGAAGTCGGGCGCCCCCGGCTCATCTTCGCTTGGCGCTTCCCACTCCTCGGCCCAGTACGTCCTGTAGTCCTCCGCTTCACCGATATCAATGTAGGCAAGGACGAGCTTGCCGCGCTCGTGCAGGGCGCGGACGAGCCCGGCCGTGTCGAAAGCCTCGCTCCCGATGATGGTGCGGGTCGGCTCGATCATCAGGAGGTCGTAGGGGGAGTCCACCAACGCCTTTACGGCACCGTCCTCTTCGAGGCCCTGGATCTGGTACGCCCACGAGCGCACTCGTGGGAGAAGAGCGGGGCCCTCAACAGGCGGCGCCGTGGTGTGTAGGTCCGGTGCGCCGGGCACATCCTCCGACCCCCATCCATTGCAGGCCGCCGCGACCACTGCCACGGAAGCCAGGAGCCCCCACACGAGATGCAAGCTGCGGGTTGCGGCGGACGGTCTCGCCAAATGCCGATCTGCGGGTTTCCCCCTATGTCCACGGCATGAGTGAAACCGAGAATGGCCCACAGGACTAGGAAACATGGCTGCTCCGCGCCCCTGAAGCTGCTGGCCGAGGCGGCCAAAGATCGTCGTCACACCCAGGGGGAGGGCGTAGGATGAATGGTGCTGTCCACAAGATCGCCGTCCTGTCCAGCGGGGGCGACGCCCCTGGCATGAACGCCTGCATTCGCGCCATCGTGCGGACGGCGTCGGGCTCCGGCATAGAGGTAGTGGGTGTCCTCCACGGGTACCGCGGCCTCCTGGAAGGGCTCGCCGTTCCCCTGACGCGCCGCGCCGTGGGTAACATCATCCAGCGGGGTGGCACTATCCTGGGGACGGCTCGCTGTGAAGCCTTCACTACGCCGGAGGGCCGGGCCGAGGCTGCCCAGACGCTGCGCGAGGCCGAGATAGACGGCCTGGTGGTGCTGGGCGGCGATGGCTCCTTCCGCGGTGCCGCCGCCCTGGCCAGCGAGCATGGCCTGCCTGTCATTACCATCCCTGCCACCATCGATAACGACATCGTGGGGACCGACTTTACCGTCGGCTTCGACACCGCCGTTAACGTGGCCCTCGAGGCCATCGACCGCATCCGCGACACCGCCGAGTCTCTGGAAAGGCTCTTCTTCGTGGAGGTCATGGGCCATGTCTGTGGCGCCATCGCCCTGGAGGTGGGCGTGGCTGGCGGTGCTGACGAGATGCTGGTGCCCGAGGCGCCCGTCGACATCGACGTGCTCTGCGAACGCCTGCAAGAGGGCTTCCGGCACGGCCGACGCAGCAGCATCGTCGTGGTGGCCGAGGGCAAGCAGCCCGGTGAAACCTTCGCCATCGCGCACGAGGTCTGGACGCGCACCCACGTCGACCATCGGGTCTGCGTCCTCGGCCACGTGCAGCGCGGCGGCGCCCCCACAGCCCGCGACCGGGTGCTGGGCAGCAAGCTCGGGACCTTCGCTGTGGATGCCCTGGCTGCGGGACACTCCGCCATTATGGTGGGCGAGGTAGCCGGTCGCGTTTGCCTCACCCCTCTGGAGCAGGTGTTGAGCCAACACCGAGGCGCCGACTACTCCCTGCTCGATCTGGCACGACGCCTCACGCACTGAGCCCGGGCGGCCCATCTATCGCTGGCTGGTGATCTGCCAGCGAGCAGCCACAGCTCGCTCATCCTGCTAGCTCTTCTCCTGAGCGCGGTAGTACCCGGTGAACTTGTAGATGGCGCGGCAGGCGCGCTCTATGGTCTTGAAGACGGGGATGCCCGCGTCGATGAAGGTCCGCATGATCCGGAGCCTGGCCTTTTCCGCCTCCAGGTTCTCGGCGGGGTTGCGCATGGCGATGCAGAATGGCTTGTGGTGCTGCGAGCTGTGCGCCAAGTTCACCAGGCCGTCCATCACCTTCTTTGCCCATCTGCGGCCGCCGAAGCGCATCATGAACGGGTGCAGTACCATCATGATGATGTCGATCCCCGGGTCCTCGGCCACGAGTTCGAGCACGCGCAGAAAGTCTTCGGGCCCTCTGAGCTGCATGACCACGTCCATCGGATTGCGCACGCTGGTTCCGGCAAGGCCGATGAAGGTGCGCAGCTCCTTCTGCGTAGCCTCGGAGATGGTGGGAACGGACAGCCCGGCGCGGACGCAGATGTCCGCGCCTGCCACGCTGGTTCCGCCAGCACCCCCCAGCACGGCGACGCCGCGGCCGGTGCAGCGAGGCAGGCGCACCAGGGCCTGGAGGACATCCACCATCTCCTCCACCGAGTCCACTCGGACCGCGCCCGACTGGGCGAAAAAGGCCTCCCAGACGGCGTTCTGCCCGGCGAGGGCGCCCGTATGAGACGCCGCTGCCCTGGCGCCCGCAGCGGTGAGGCCGCCCTTCCACAGGACGATGGGCTTCTTCGGCGAGATGCGCCTCACCATGCGCAGCAGCTTCGCTCCGTCCTCGACGCCCTCCAGGTATATCCCGATGTACCTGGTCTCCGGGTCCTTCTCCAGGTGCTCCAGGTAGTCTGTGCAGTCCAGGACGTATCCATTGCCATAGGAGATGACCTTCGTCATGAACAGGCCATGGTCGGGCGCCAGGCGAACGAACTCGCTTCCTAGCGCGCCGCTCTGGGTGATCATGGCGATCGGCCCTACTTCGGTGGGCAACTTGCCCCAGGGAGACAGACGCCCTCGCGGCGAGTAGATCCCCATGCAGTTCGGCCCGACGATGTTGAGATTGCCGCGCCGCGCTATCTCGCGCAGGCGCTCGGTCAGGTCAGCCCCTTCCTCTTCGCCGGTCTCCGCGAAGCCTGCCGTGAACATGTGAATGTTCCGCGCGCCCTTGGCGATGCACTCCTCGATTGCCTGTTCGGCACGCCAGGCCGCCACCGCTACGATCACCAGGTCGGGAACCTCTGGCACGGCTGCCAGCGAGGGGTAGCACTTGTAGCCCATGATCTCCTCGGCGTTGCGATTGATGAGATACACCTTTCCCTCGTACCCCATCTCCTGCATCCCGCGAATGAACTGGTTTCCACCCCCTCGTTCCTTGGTGGAAGCCCCGAGTACGGCGACGGAGCGGGGGTTAAAGGCGACATCAAATCCTGGGTCCCATGTCATTCGCCGATACCACTCCTTAATGTCTGATGATCTTGAGTCCTGGCCTGCGGTGTTGGCACCGCACACTGGGCATGATACTGTGAGCGGCCCGCCTGAGGCTAGCCGAAGCTCGCCTGCGCCTGAGTCGTGCCCGTCTATGCCGGGGGTGGGCAAGCGGGTAGAATAGATGATCGGGAGACCGGGACCCCGCTCCGCAGGCAGGCTCGCGAGAGGCGCGCGGGGGAACAGGTCAGCCCGATTCTCGAGCGGGGCCTTCACGGCGGCGGTCCAGGCGCGCAGCCCGGACCAGAGCGCGGCAGAAGCATGGTGCGACGGCTCTCAGCAGCGCTGACCATCGCGGTCCTGATCCTCACGGGTGCCGGACTGGCCCCGCCGACGCATGCCCAGATCGTCCCCACTCCCGCTCAGGCGTGTAGCGCCACCCGGTCGGGCAGCGTTGTTGTGAGCTTCGCCTGGCCGGACACCGGAGGCCGGGAATCGCGACTGCACCTGAGTCTGTTCAATAACGGCTTTCTGGACGGAACGTTTGTGGAGGTGGGGCCGTTCGCTCCCGCGAGGGATGCTTTCTCCTGGGAAGGCATTTTCCCCGGCCTGCCGCACTTCTACCGGGTGGAGGTCCGGGACGCCCAGGGATGGCGCCTGCATGCCCAGGGAGCTTTCGTCTCGGCGCTTTGCGACTCGCCGGCGGGTGCACCTCGCGGGGTGGTCCAGGTCTGTAGCGCCACCTTCCCCGGGCGCGTGCAGGCTAGCCTGTCCTGGGCGCCGGGCCTGGGATGGCCCGGCAAGCAGTGGGTCGACCTGACCAGCGCCGGCCCCGGCTTCGCGCCAGGCACCTTCCTGGGGACGGGGCCTTATCCATCCGAAGCATCCGCTCTCGTGTGGGATGGCCTGTACCCCGGTGTGCGCTATTGGTGGCGGGTCAATACCCTTATCGGGGGGCAATGGTATCCGAGCGCCGCCGAGTTGTTCACCACGGGCCTTTGCGAGGGCGCGGCGCCGGGAGCGGCACCCGTGGACCCTGGCCTGGCCACCCTTCGAGAGCGCCTGCGGGCCGAGATCGCGGCTGCGGGCTTCACCGCCAGCGTGGCGGTGACGGACCTCCAGACCGGCGAGTCCATCGATGTGAACGGGGATGAGTTCCGCCTGCCCGGTTGCACCATCAACTTCTTCGTGCTCTTGTCCGTCGTCCTCGACCTTCAGATGGACCGTTATCCAGAGGCGGAGGTAGGCGGCCTTATCGCTGCGACGGTGTGGAGCAGCAACCCCCACACCGCCCGCCAGTTGCTGGCTTGGACCGGGATGGGGGACATGGGGGCGGGCGTGGCCAAAGTGAACGATCTTCTCAGGTCGCTGGGCCTCCAGCAGTCCCTCTACGATCATCCGCCGGCCTACGGGTCGAGCTTCTCGCTCTACGGCGCGAGCAACGCGCTTACCGCCAACGATATGAATCAAGCGCTGACCCTCTTCTACCAGGGTCACATCGTCGTCCCCGGCTGGCGCGACTACCTCCTGGCCAAGCTCCGGGGGGTCAAGCCTGGACTCAACTACCTGATCCCGGCCGGGGTCAGCGGCGGCCTCGTCGCCCATAAGAACGGGTTCCTCTCGGGCTCCATGGGGTGGATCGACAACGATGCAGGCATCGTGGAGTTCGATGTCGGCGGCGTCCGCCGGGCCTACGCCATCTCCTTCTTCAGCCAGCAGACGATCGGCAAGTATGCGGACATCCCCCTGGGGCAGGCAATCTCAAGGCTGACCTGGGAGTACTTCTGGAACAAGTATCGGGGCTGGTAGGGGCCCCCAAGCCCGACACGGCGGGGCGAGGTCCGGAACACGCACTAACCGTCGCCGTCACCCTAGGGATGTCACTGCTGGCATCTGCAGGGAGGCTGGTGCTCCACTGCAGACGAACACGGCGTCCAGGAATTGCAGGCTGGTGAGGTCGCTGGCCTGGGGAGCCGCCGCCACATAGGCCTGGAAGGAGCCGGTAGCGCTATCGAGGCGCCAGATGGACTCGAAGGCATGTGGGGGCGTGACTGCGTCGGCGACCTGGGAGGGGGAGGTGCCATCGGGGAAGGTGAGGCCGATGGCGTTGCAGCCGCTGGTAAGGTTGGTGGATATGGGGGGACCGGAGGGGTCAGGGGAGACCGTGGGCATCGTGATGTCGGCGTTGGCGCCCACACATATGAAGACGGCGTCTAGTAGGTTGACGGAGGTGAGGTCGCTGGCCTGGGGGGCCTGTGGCATGAAGGCCTGGAAGGAGCGGGTAGCGTTATCGAGGCGCCAGATGGTGTCGAGGGCATCGGGAGGGGAGACGGCGGCTGCGACGGTGGCGGTGTCGGTGCCATCGGCGAAGGTGAGGGTGGTCATGTTGCAGCCGGGCCTCAGACCCCCGGCCGGCGTTTCTTCGATGTTGAATTCGAGGGCCTGCCTCATGCGAATGCGGCCAGCTCCGGCCCAGTTGGGGAAATTGCGGTCCGGCAAGGGCTGAGCCGTGGACTTGATGATCGCCCGGACGTCCTCGTTGCTGAGGCCGGGGTTTCTTGAGAGCAACAGGCCGGCGAGCCCTGAGACGAGTGGTGCTGCGAAAGATGTCCCGCTGGCCTGGGAGTAGGGTAGGCTGCTTATGCACTTCCAGTTTCGCCCGCAGAGGTTTGAGGGGACTGTGCTGGTGATGTCGACGCCCGGGGCGGCCACGTCCACCTCGGGTCCCCAGTTGCTGAACGGCGCCCGTTCGTCCGGCTTGTCGTGGTCGGAGGCGCCGACGGCGATGACTTGCTGGAGGTCGGCCGGGAAGGCGACCTCCCGGATGCCGGTGTTCCCGGTGGCGGCGACCAGCACGACGCCGTAGTCGTCGTGCGCCGTCTCGATGGCGTCACGGATGGTGTCCGACTCGAGGTGGCCGCCGAAGCTCATGTTGATCACCTGCGCTCCGTTCTCGGCAGCGTAGAGGATCCCCGCGGCTATGTCGGCGGCGGTGCCGCCGCCGGTGCAGGCGAGCACCTTGACAGGCATCAGGACAACGCCCTCGGCTGTACCCGCTACCCCTTGCGCGTTGTTCGTGGCGGCTCCCACTATACCAGCCACGAAGGTGCCGTGGCCGTCATCGTCGGTGACGTCGCTGCTGGGGCCGGGCGGGCGGCCGACGCAGGCCGGGTCGGCGGTGCCCGGCTCCACGAAGTTGCAGCCGTGGACGTCATCGACACAACCGTTTCCGTCATCGTCGACCGCATTGTCCGCTATCTCCGCCCCGTTGACCCAGATCTTGCCGGCGAGGTCCGGGTGGGCGATGTCGATCCCCGTGTCCAGCACGGCTACCAGCGCTGGCTGGGCACCGGGCCCCAGGTCCCAGGCAACCGGCGCCTCGATCAGCTCGTAGTACCAGCGCTGGTGAGCCGCGTACATCGGGTCGTTCGGTCGCCCGACGGCGCGAAGGATGTAGTTGGGTTCCACATATTCCACGAAGGGCAGGCTGTCGTAGAGGCGGGCGGCCAGGTCCGTTGCCATCTCTGGCTCTATCTTCAGCCGCACGACGCCGAGGGCGTCGAGACGCCCCACCTCCGTGACGGCGAGGGCCTTGTCTACCAGATGCCGGGCAAAGGCTCCGCCGGGCTTGACCTTGACCAGGATCTCGCTTGGGACCGCCGGGGCGGGCGGCTGCATGTCCTCAGGGGAGGCAGGAGCTGGCCCGCCGGGCTGGTGCTCAGCGGACGGGCCCACGAAACCCAGGGTTAGAGCGGCAAGGGTCAGGGCGGCGAGAAGGGCCTGGGATCTCTTCTCCATCTCGTTCTGGGCCGGCGCTGGCGCTACGGCACCGCCGCCAGGAGCTCGGGAAGCGCTTCCTGAATCCCGGCGTCCATCTTTTCTGCCAGGTTCTCAGGGATGAAGTTGGGGCCTGGAGGTCCCGGCGACCAGCCCACCCACACCCGGCCAACGACCCTATCCCGACGCAACGTGATGATGTCTTCGGCCATCGGCACGAAGAAGTCGTTGCTATGGACGCGCCTGACCTGCATTCTGACGCGAATGAAGTGTGCTTCCTCTCCCAACCCTGCCACGGGTTCAACCTCCTGGATGGTGAGCGAGCCGATCTCCAGCCCTAGAGAACCCCCGAACACTGGCTCCAGCGCTGCCTTCAAGTCCTCGGCTGAGGCCGACGTGAATTCGTTCATGGCGCTCTTGGCATGGTCCACCGTGTCAAAGAGTGCCAGGTCCGGCGAAAAGAAGACCATGGTTTCCATCGGCGCGCCGATCAGGCTCAGGATGCTTCCGTAGTAAATCTCGTAGTAGTACAGGAGACCGGGCGGATCGAGGCCCGCGCCAACGCCAGGCCAGGGACCTCCAGACCAAAAGTTCTCCCCGACCGCCACGAAACCCGAAGGCAGGTCCACGACCTGAGGCACCGCTGCCTCCATCACGTACCTGACGTCTCTGGGAGGCTCGGTAACGACTTCTGGGCCGGGCTCGCTGACGGCTGGCATCGTGACTGAGCCCGGTCCCGTCGTGCACAGGAACACGGCATCCAGGAACTGAAGGCTGGTGAGGTCGCTGGCCTGGGATGCGGCGGCCACGTACGCCTGGAACGAGCCCTGGGTGGCGTCGTAGCGCCACATGGACTCACAGGCCCCGGCGGGCGTGACCGCGTCAGCGACGTGGGAAGGGGCGGTGCCGTCGGGGTAGGTGAGGCCGAGGGCGTTGCAGCCGGTGCTGAGGGGTGTGGATATGGGGGTGCCGGAGGGCTCAGGGGAGACCGTGGGCATCGTGATGTCGGCCGCGGCATCTACACATATGAAGACGGCGTCGAGGAGGTTGAGGGAGGTGAGGTCGCTGGCCTGTGGAGCCTTGGGCGTGAAGGCCTGGAAGGTGCCGGTAGCGTTATCGAGGCGCCAGATGGTGTCGAGGGCGTCGGGAGGGGAGACTGCGGCTGCGACGGTGGCGGTGTCGGTGCCATCGGCGAAGGTGAGGGTGGTCATGTTGCAGCCGGGGCTGAGGTTCACGGTGCGCTGTGCGTCCTGGGCGCGGGAGGTGGTGGTGAGAGCTGTTGAGGTCAGGGCGATAAGGGTTGCCAGTGCCAGGATGGCTACGATGCGCTGCGTCATGGGGCACCTCCTGTCCCCTCGGCGGACTCCGTCGAGATGCAAAAGCCCCGACCCTTGAGCGGTCGGAGCCTTCCAGCCTAAGATAATGGGCCGGTCCCTGGCCACCTCAGGGTTCGACGTCTTGGAGCCGTCGGTCGCGCAATCACCGGCGGTTCTTCATTGGGCGGGTCCACTCTACGCCTCACATTAGATCGTGTCAATACCCTCTTGCGTGGGAATCACCACGTCCTAGCGTCGCCTCTCAATCGTGAATCTCCACCCGCATTCCCGGCTCCGCGAAGAGCCAGAAGTACTGGGCGTCGTGGAGGAGCAGGCCCACGCACCCGTGGCTCGTTGGGGTGGAGCCGAACGCCGACTCCGGCCGCCAGTAGTTGAGGTGAAGGGCGTCCCCCTTCCGGTCGAAGTACTGGGTGAACAGCACCCGCTCCACATCGTAGCGAGCCTGAGAGGGCTCATAGCCAGCCTGGGAGGCCGTCATCCTCTCCACGGCAATTCGCCCGTCCGGTTCGATGTAGTGGGTCCTTCTCGGCGTCTCGAAGCCGGGCGCCCCCGTGGTCGCCGGCGCGACGTGCACGGCCCGCTCTCCCACCATAGCGCGCACGGTCTGCTCGGATAAGTCGATATCGGTCCATTTCTCCTCGCCCTCAGGATCGAGCAGCGGCGACGTTTCCTCCGGGAGAAGCGTAAACACGAACGCCCCGTACACGTAGGTGCCGTCGTCAAGCTGGAGCCACTCGCTGGCCCAGGCGGGCACGCTCGCTATCCACGTCTGCCTGCCAACAAGCCAGTTCTCCCCCTGGACCCTGGCGACTACCTGAACCTGCTCGCCATCCTGCAACACTCCCACCGGTGGCCTGGTGGTGGAAGGATCGGCCCGCGTCCGCACCACTCCCCCTACGACGGTGCTGACGCCGGGCAGCAGCTCGGGGCGAGGGCTGGGCAAAGGCGTGGGAGCCGGGGTAGCGGTGGGGGGCAGAGGGGTCGAGGTTGGCGGCGTGGTCGGCGTCGGCGTAGGTTCGGACCGCGCGAAGTCGCAGGAGGTGGAGAGCACCAGGCTACCCGCCGTGACGAGGATGAGAAGGAGGATCGAGCGGAGGACCGTGAGCACCCCGGAGGCCCCCTACCTGAACCGAGGCAGCCAGTCGGCCTCGGCCTTGAACATCTCGTCCACCATCTGCCGGGTCTCCTCTAGCGACAGCACCGCCGCGGTCAGGGGGTCGGCGGCGACGGCGTAGAAGGCCATGTCGCGGTCCGCCTCGAGGGCCGCCCGCACGGCCATCTCCTGCACGGCGATGTTGCTGCGATTGATGGCGGCCAGGTGCGCCGGCAACTCGCCGATGAAGCAGGGGTTGATGCCGTGCTTGTCCACGTAACACGGCACCTCAACACAGCACCCCTCCGGCAGGTTGGTGATGAGGCGGGTGTTGCGGACGTTGCCGTTGATGCGGCGGGGCGCCCCCGTCTCGAGCGAGTGGATGATGTAGGCCCCGTACTCCTCGCTGCGGCTCAGGTCCAGGGGCTCCTCTCCGGAGGCGATGCGCTCCAGTTGCGCCTCGTAGTCCTGCCGATCGGCCCCATAGAGCTGGAGGATGAAGCCGGTCCCGCCGTTCCAGCCACCGCCCGGCGTGTACTTCTGCAGCAGGTCGGGGCGCTTCCGGAACCAGGAGTTGTACTCGGAGTTGTGGCCGCTGGACTCCGTGACGAAGTAGCCCAGGTGCTTCAGCATCTCGAAGCGAGTGGTGTCGATGTTGTAGACCTGCGGGTCATCGATCTTGGGACGAAGCAGCGGATAGAGGTCCTGGCCCTTCCAGCGAAGCTCTAGGAACCACGACTGATGGTTGATGCCCGCCACCCAGTAGGATACCTCCTCGCGTTCCTCCCGCGGGACGCCCGCCAGATGAGCCAGCCACCGGGCAGTCCCCTGGACGCTGTGGCAGAGCCCCACGTTCCTGACGGCCGCGGCATCGTTCATGGCCCAGCAGATCATGGCCATGGGGTTAGTGTAGTTGAGGAGCCAGGCGTCCGGGCAGAGCTCCTCCATGTCGCGGCAAATGTCCACCATGACCGGGACGGTGCGGAGGGCGCGGAAGACTCCGCCGGGCCCCAGGGTATCGCCGATGCACTGGTCAACGCCGTACTTGAGCGGGATCTCGATATCGTGGCGGATGACCTCGATGTCGCCCACCAGGATCATGGTGATGACATAATCGGCGCCGCGCAGCGCCTCGCGGCGGTCCGTGGTCGCCTCGACTTGGGCCGGGAAGTTTCCCTCGCGGACGATGCACTCGGCGACACGGCGGGTGTACTCGAGACGCTTCGCGTCGATGTCCATGAGAACGAAGGTGGTCTCCCCCAGTTCGGGGAAGGAAAGGATGTCGATCATCAGCCTGCGTGAGAAGACAAGGCTGCCAGCCCCGATAAACGCGATCCTGGGCATGATGTCCTCCCTGATGTTTACTCCTCGTGCTGCTCCATCTTCACGCCGCACGGCTGAGCCTGGATAGCCGGCGAGGCCTCCTACTCCCCGATGATCTGGACGATGATCTCCCGGCGGCGCGGGCGGATGTCGAAGTCCAGGTAGACGATCTGCTGCCAGGTACCCAGGGTCAGCGCGCCGTCGACGAACGGAATGCAGAGAGAGGGGCCCAGCAGGGCGGCCCGCACGTGGCTGTGCCCGTTGCCGTCGCCCCAGCGTTCATTGTGGCGGTAGTACCGGTCCGGGGGGACCACCTCATCGAAGACCTGCCTCAGGTCGGCGACGGCGCCGGGCTCGAACTCGATGGTGGTGAGCGCGCTGGTGGAGCCCGGGCAGAAGAGGGTGATTATCCCCGAGCTGACCCCTGAGTCGGCCACGGCCTTCATGGCCGCCCGCGTGAGGTCGTGGGCGTCGGCGTTCCCCTGCGTTTGCAGCGTAAGCTTCCGCGTGATGACCATCGCTGAATCCCCCTTCCTCCCATCACGCCCACCGCCAGATTGCAGAGAGCGGCGGAAGAGACCACATGGGCGGCTTCATCGTACTCTCTTGGCGGGGCAAACGGAACTGGAGCCGCCCTCCCATGGTTTGGAAGCGAACCCGCGCGGATCGGGCTCTGTACTTCACAATCCGGGGTGCCCCCCGTATACTGCGCGGGCCGAGGTCATCAAGTCGGACAGCGGGAGCGTAGCTATCCCAGCGTAGGGCGCTATAATCTCGCAGGGCCGGGCAGGGTTCCTAATAATTAGGGCTTTCGGACTCCGCGGATGGGCGCGGCGCGCAGGCTTAGGTGGCGATCTTCAAGGGCGGCCTGGCAGGACTACCTCGAGAGCAGCTACAACGCTACCTGCTCCTGAACATCTATGGCGCGCCGCTGTCGGCCCTGTGGGCGGCTTTCAACACCCTCATCGCGGCCCACGTCGTCGAGCAACTGGTCTCGGAGGGACAGAAGAACACCTTCCTGGGGGTTCTCCTGGGCTTCGGCCTGGGCATCGCCGCGTTGACGCAGCCCTTCGCCGGGGCGGTGAGCGACCGCTACGGCTCGCGGTTCGGTCGGAGAAAGCCCTTCATCCTCGGCTCGGCCCTGCTCGACGGAGTGTTCATCTGTGCCTTCGGGCTGGCGACAAACTTCTGGCTCGCCTTCGTGGCCTACGCCTTCCTGCAGCTCGCGGCGAACTTCGGCCAGGCCGCCTACCAGGCCCTGGTCCCCGACTTCGCGCGGGAGGAGGAGCGGGGCGTGGCCTCGGGGGCGAAGGCCGCGCTTGAGGTGGTAGGCCGCGTTATCGGCCTCGGGGTTGCCGGGCTTTTCATCTGGTTGGACATGGACTGGGGCGCATACGCCGCGATCATTCTGCTGCTGCTGAGCGGCGCCCTGATTACCTTTCGCCACCTCCGCGAGCCGCCTGTCGAGGGCCAGCCTCTCCTGCGCGGGATATTCTCCACGGGCCTCAAGGCCTACACGTTCGATGTTCGGGCCAACCCAAGGTTTGCCCGCCTGGTAGCGACTCGCTTCGTATTCTTCGCAGGAATTGGTTCCATCTCGGGCTTTCTGCGCAACTTCATGTCGGATGTGCTGGGGTTGGAGGAGCCCGAGGTGTGGGCGGCCGGTGTGCTGGTGGTGGCGACGGTGGTGGGGGTGGTGGGCGCACTGGCGGCCGGGACCATCGTCGACAGGCTGGGACGGAGGCGTGTGGCCATTGCCGCCGCGCTCATTGCTGCCGTCTATCTCCTGCCGCTGGCCTTCTTTCCGCGGCTGTACCTGATGCTGGTGCTCGGGGGCGTGCTGGGCCTGGCCGGAGGGGCCTTCACCGTTTCGACCTGGGCGTTCCTGGCCGACGAGATCCCGAAGGGAGAGAGTGCACGATTCTACGGTATCGCCAACTACGCCATGGCCGGGGCCGGTGCGCTCGGCATGGTCATCTTCGGGCCCATGATCGACGGCCTCAACGCCTGGAAGGAGGTGGCGGGCTTCCGGGCTCTCATCGTCATCGCGGCGATCCTCATCGTTGCCTGCCTGCCCCTGTTGCCGCAGGAACGGTGGCGCGCCGCCCGGAGGCCCGTTACGGACGCGGATGGGTAAGTCATCCCTTGTGTCACCCCGCCGTCTCCTAGAGCCTGTTGAAAAGCACCCTTGCCCTCGTGATTCTGAGCGCAGCGAAGAATCTGCTTCATGGAGACCCTTCGCTTCGCTCAGGGTGACAGGGCAGAAGGGTTTGTCAACAGACCCTCCTAGGATGTGGGAAGCTCCCCCAGGGCCATGCGCACCAGCTCGATGATGTGGTGGTTGCCCAGGCCTCGCGCCTGCGCCTCGGGAGTCAGCATGCGCCGGCAAACCGGGCACAGGTAGCACATGGCCTGGGCTCCGGCCTCTTGGGCGTCGTCCAGGTTGCGCGCGCGCAGGCCCGGCGCCATGTCCGGCTTCAGGACGTTCACCGCCCCGGAGCAGCAGAGCGCGTTCTCCCGGTCGTAGCGCCGCTCCACCCGCTCCACGCCGATCTGCTCAAAGACGGCGTCCAGGGCGTCCTCCTTGCCCGGGGTCAGCCGCGAGGCGCAGGGCCGCTGGTAGGCCACCCGCAGGCCCAGGGGCCGGACCTCGTCCCGGTGGGCGTCTAGGTAGTCCCGCAGGTACTCCACGACGTGCACCGGACGGAAGGGCACCTTGATGCCGAACTGGGGTGCCCGGTCTACCAGCGTGCTGTAGCAGTCGTCGTGGACCAGGACGACCTCCTCCGCGCCGGTGGCGGCCAGGTTATCCACGAAGGTCTGGGCGTGGCGGCGGGTTACCGAGCCAGCACCTATGTGGTCGAACAGGATGTAGCAGAAGAAGTGACGCCCCTTGACTACGGGCAGCCCCTGGAAGAGGCGGCCCTCGAACAGGTCCGGGTCGGAGCTACCGAACACGCAGGCCGAGAGGACCCGCCCGCCGGTGCGCGTCACCTGAGGCTCTGATGTCGCCGCGAACTGCTCCTCCTGCGCTTTCGCCATGTCCGGAGCCACGCTCAGCGAGCCGAACTGCTCCTGGCGCTCGAGGATCAGGTCGAAGGGGCGGGCGTCGGTCGGGCAGAACTCATCGCAGGCGAAGCAGGTAACGCACGCCGACAGGATCGGCGCATCCCGCCCCGCTATGAGGGCCTCGATCTCCGCGGCGGCCCGTTCTTTGTCGTAGTCGACATAAGGACAACGGACGAGACAGTCCCCACAGAAGTCGCAGCGCGTCGCATCAAACATCGTGAATACCTCTAGGAACTTCGGGCGGCTAGAAATCCGAACCCGTCGCAAAACGCCCTAGGGCCAGCCTCGTCATTCTGAGCGCAGCAAAGAATCCGCTTCATCGAGACCCTTCGCTTCGCTCAGGGTGACCGGACAGAAGGGTTTATCAACAGGCTCATCCGGCTGTCCCTACACCATCCTCCCCACGCGGAGCCCGTCGAGGGTAGAGTCCAGCATCTTGCGGGGGGCCACGCACTGCCCCACCGCGTAGAGCTCCCGGACCCGGCTCTTGAGGGCCTTGTACAGCCCGTTGTTGGCCACGCTGCCCCGGGCCACCACAACGGTGTCTACCCCTTCGATGACCCGTTCCTGGCCGGTGAAGGCGTTGGCCACCGTGACCGTATTGTCCTGAACGGCCCTCACCTGCATGGCCGGCGTCAGCACCGCACCCTTCGAGTAGAGACGCATCAGGAGGAGGACGAAGGTGATGGGCTCGATGGGAAAGCCCATGAAGGCGTGTGGTACGAGAATTTCCACCTCGCTGCCCCGGTCGGCCAGGAACTCTGCCGTGGTCAGGCTCTCCATTCCTCGGTCCGTGGCCAGCAGGACGACCTTCTTGCCCGCCTGGGTCTTCCCCGTGAGCACGTCGCGCGCCGCCACTACGTTGGGCTGGTCCGCGCCGGGGAAGGTAGGCTGGCCAGCCACTCCCCCGGTGGCCACGATGACCGCATCCGGCTTCACCTGCTCCACGGTGGCCTCGTCCACCGGCGACCCCAGGTGGACCTCCACGCCCAGGAGCTGGAACTGCTTCTCGTAGTAGCGGACCGGCTCGGCCATGTCCTGCCTGCCGGGGGCCATGGCGGCGATCTGGAGCTGTCCCCCGAGCTGCTCGTCCTTCTCGTACAGGGAGACGGCGTGGCCCCGCAGCGCCGCCACTCGCGCTGCCTCCAGGCCCGCGATCCCCCCGCCGACTACCATCACCCGCTTCTTCACCGGGGCCGAAGTGATCTCCATCTCCTTCTCCCGGCCGGCGCTGGGGTTGATGGCGCAGGTGATGGGCAGGGTTTCCCAGATGCGGCCCCAGCAGCCCTCGTTGCAGCCGATGCAGTAGCGGATCTCGTCCAGGCGGCCCTCACGCGCCTTGTTGGGGAGTTCAGGGTCGCACAGGTTGGCCCGGGTCATCCCCACCATGTCCGCCTGATTCTTCGCCAGGATCTCCTCCGCCTTCAGCGGGTCGATGATGCGCCCGACGCAGAACACCGGCACGTCCACCACCTCCTTGATGCCGGCGGCCAGGTAGACGAAGGCGGCGGCGGGTATGTACATGGGAGGGATGGGGGCGCCACCCGCCCCCACGGTCACGCTGATGTAGTCGAGCTTGCCCGAGGCGGTCAGCGTGGGCATGATCCTGCGCATGTCCTCGAGGCCCAGGCCGCCCCCCTGGTACTGGTCCCCGCTGATCCGGATGCCCACGGTGAAGTCGCTGCCCACCGCTGCCCGCACCGCGTCGATGAGCTCGCGCACGAAGCGGAGGCGGTTTTCCTCGGACCCTCCATATTCGTCGGTGCGATGGTTCGTGCGAGGCGACATGAACTGCTCTATGAGGAACCCATGGGTGCCCATGAGCTCCACCCCGTC
Source organism: Dehalococcoidia bacterium (assembly GCA_049678585.1). Classification (GTDB taxonomy): domain Bacteria; phylum Chloroflexota; class Dehalococcoidia; order DSTF01; family CAZFGZ01; genus CAZFGZ01. The sequence continues at coordinate 6,568 of JBAUEL010000022.1, read as the reverse complement.
CAGGCCGGCCTCTCGCATCCGCCGCGCCGCATCGGCGAAGCCCTGGATGATCTCCTGGATCTCCTCCGCCTCCATGGCGTGAGAGAACTCGCCGTAGAAGGCGCCCGGGAGCTCCGAGCAGGACCACAGGGGGAGACTTCCCTCGCGCGCGCCATAGAAGATGCTACCGGGGTGCCAGAGCTGAGCCGCCAGCTTGGCGCCGTGCTCGTGTACCGCAGAGACGATGCGCCGGAAGGGCTCGATGCACTCATCCCGATAGGCATGGATAACGAAAGGATCGGTGGCCGCAGTGGGATGGACCGCCTGGTCCTCCGTGACGATGAGCCCGATGCCGCCCTTCGCCTTGGATACCCAGTAGTTCAGGTGCCGCTCCGAGGGCAGGCCTCCCTCGGCGAATCCGGTGAGATGGGCCGTGCTGAGGATCCGATTGCGCACGGTAAACGAGCCGATCTTTAGAGGAGTGAACAGGTGCTGAAACTGTCCTTGAGCCCCCGCTTGTTCGGTGGCCATAGCTTCTTCTCCCTCGCCAGTGGCTACCAGCGCCACCCGACCGACGGCAACACCACCCCTGAGGTGGACGTACCCTCGGCCGATTGTAGACTTCCCCCGAGAGGGGCGCCAGGGGCGAACGGCCGGTGAACCCTGGACCATCCGGCACACCAAGACCTCGCGTGCTTCGAGGATGGCGAGCCGGGTCTCTGGCGCAGGGCTCTACCAGGGTGCCTGTCTGGTAGAATCTACTCAAGACATTCGTGTATTCTGGGGCAGCGCATATTCTGGGTCATCACCCCGGGGGCATCGTTCGCAAGTACCTGTCGGCATCTCCCCCGAGGACCGAGGGAAGCGATCTGCGGCCGGCGGGTTCGGCGATGAGTTCGTGGCAGGAGGGCTCTTATGAAGCTGAAAGGGAAGGTGGCCGTGGTCACCGGTGCCAGCCGCGGTATCGGCCGCAACATGTCCCTGGAGCTGGCCAAGGAGGGATGCGACATCGTGGTCGCCGCGCGGAGCGAGCAGGAGGCCAACTCCAGGCTCCCCGGCACCATCTACGCCACGGCCGAGGAGGTCCGGGCCCTGGGCCGCAGGGTTCTCCCTGTCCGCACCGACGTGAGCGATGAGGATAGCATCGCCGCCATGGTGCAGCGGGCGATGTCGGAGTTCGGCAGGGTGGACATCCTCGTCAACAACGCCGGCATCATGGTCCCCGGCCCGTTGGTGGACGTCCCGCTGCGCCGCTGGGACCTCATGTGGCGGGTGAACGTGCGCAGCGCCATCGCCTGCTGCCGGGCCGTGCTCCCCCAGATGATAGAGCGTCGCGATGGGGTGATCATCAACATCTCCTCCATCCTTGCGGAGGCGAGCGGTGCTAACAACATGCCCTACAGCGTTACTAAGCAGGCCCTGCGCAAGCTCAGCGAAGGTCTGGCCGAGGAGGTCCGCGACTATAACATCCGCGTCTTCGCCCTCTCCCCGGAGGGGCTGGTGAAGACGCCTGGCACCATGTTCCACAGCTTCGAGGAGAGCGATGAGGCAGGGGGGCACGTGGAGCCGCCGGAGGTCATGGGCACGGCAGCGGTGTACCTGTGCCTGGAGGAGGCATCTCCCCTCTCTGGCCGCCACTTCTACAGCGCCGCTCTCCTGCGCGAGTACTGGCCGGAAGGCCTGAGCCAGGCCATCTAGGAAAGGGAGGTTTGTCATGGGACTGCGCACAGCAGAGGAATTCCGCGAGAGCCTTCGCGACGGTCGACGCGTCTACATCTATGGGGAGCCGGTGGAGGACGTGACCACGCACCCTATCCTCAAGATTAACACGGAGACGGCGGCGGGGGACTTCGTCCTCGCTCACATGGACGACCCGGAGGTCCGCGACCTCTTCGTGGTCCCCCATCCCGAGACCGGCGAGCCCATGAGCCGCTACTTCGACCCGCCCAAGACGCCGGACGACCTGGAGAAGCGGCTGCGCATGATCGGCACGTCCATTCGGGTGACCGGCGGGCTCCCCTTCGGCAAGGACATCGGCACCGACGCCATGAACGCCATCATGACCACCGCGCAGCAGATGGGGAAGCCGGAGTACGCTGAGAGGGCACGCAACTACCTGGAGCACCTGCGCAAGAACGACCTGAACCTGTGTGGGGCCATCACGGACGTCAAGGGGGACCGGGGCAGGAGGCCCTCCCAGCAGGAGCACCCCGACTACTACCTGCGCGTGGTGGACCGGAACAAGGACGGGATCATCGTCAAAGGCGCCAAGATCCACATCACGGGCGCTGCTGTGGCCAACGAGCTCCTAGTCCTGCCGACGCGCCAGATGCGGGAGGACGAGGCCGACTACGCGGTGGCCTTCGCAGCGCCCGCCAATGCGCCGGGCATTACCTTCATCTGCCGCCCCGGCCGCGGCGAGCGCGGCCCCGCCGAGTTCCCCTCGGCCCGCCCCGTGCGCGGACTGGTGGAAGCGATGATCATCTTCGATAACGTCTTCGTGCCCTGGGAGCGGGTTTTCATGTGCGGGGAATGGGAGCACTCCATGCTCATGGCCTATACCTTCGCCACCTATCATCGCTTTACCGCCGTGAGCTACAAGATCCCCGCAGTGGAGCTCCTGGCGGGCTGTGCCGTGGCCATGGCCGAGATGAACGGCATCGAGCGGGCCAGCCACGTGCGGGCCAAGCTCGTGGAGCTGGCGGGCTACGTGGAGACGCTCAAGGCGCTGGCCACTGCCGCCATCAAGTCGCCGGTGATGTACGGGGAGATCGCCGTGCCCAGCCCTCTCATCACCAACATGGCCAAGCTGCACTTCGCCAGCCACTACCACGAGATGATCAAGCTGGTCCAGGACATCGCCGGCGGCATCGTCTCCACCTCGCCCACCTACCTGGACTGGATGAACGAGGACCTCCACGGCTACCTGGAGCACTACCTGGGCGGCTCCCCCAAGTACACCACCGAGGAGCGTCTGCGGATGATCGCCCAGACGCACCGCACGGTGGCCTCGGCCGAGAGCGCCCACATGGAGGTGGTGACGGTCCACGGCGAGGGCTCTATGGAGGCGCAGCGGATGATGATCTACGCGGAGTCGCCGCTGAAGGAGTACCGGAACTTCGCCCTGGCCGCCGCCGGCGTCGAGCCTCGGGACTAGGGGCCGCTGCGCGGAGGTGAGGGAGCAGCGGGGCTACTCCTGATCCTGCTCCTCCCGCCTGTGTCGCAGGAAATCCTCCAGTTCCCTGACCATGGTCTCGCCGCTGGGCAGCTCCGCACTCTCGTCACCCGGTCGCTCCTCCACCGACGCGTCCGCCCGCTGCTCCAGCTCCTGGACATATGCGGCGATTTCCGGGTTGCTGCCGAGTATCTCTGCCACCTGTCGCTCGAAATGTTCCGCCGCCTCATCCAGGTCCCGAAGGTCAAGGTGAAAGGAGAAGAGACCGTCCAGCGTTCGCAGCAGCGCTGCTGTAGCCTTGGGGTTAGGCGTAGTTCCCAGGTAGTGAGGCGCCGCTGCCCACAGGCTGGCCGAGGGCAGCCCCTGCCGCCGAAAGGCGTCGTGGAGGACGCCCACGATGCCGGTCGGCCCCTCGTAACGGGACGAGGTAATGCCCTGTCGGCCGAGCCTCTCCGCCAGTCCCGGGTCGGTAACGAAGCCGCTTAGGGGTACCGGACGAGAGTGCGCGGTGTCGGCCAGCAGGGCGCCCAGGCTCATCACCAGACTTACGCCGCACCGCTCCGCCAGTTCCAGCACCGCTCGGGTGAAGGTCCGCCACTTCAGGTGAGGCTCGGTGCCCAGGAGCAGGACCACGTCCCGCTCCAGGCCTGGGTCGGCGTGGTAGAAGAACCTGTTGGAGGGCCACTCCAGCTCCCGCTGGAGGTCCGCGTCGAGGCGAACGTGGGGCCGCGTCGAGGTGAAATCGAAGAGCTCCTCGGGGTCGAAGCTGGCGAAGGGCTGGGCTGACCACTCCTTGATCAGGAAGCGCACGGCCGAGGTGGCGGCCTGGGCGGCGTCGTTCCACCCCGCGAAGGCCATGATGAGAACGGGGCTTCGCAGGGAAGGGACCTCGTGAACTTCCAGGTACTCCATACGCGCGCCCCCACGCCGCTAGCAGGCGACCCTATCCGTCTATGCCCAACACAGGGTAGCGCGGCAGCCGTTGCCCTGGCAACAGTGGGTGACCACTAACTACGGTAAAGGAGGACCGACGAGCAGCCGGAAGGGCGAACGCAACGCCCACTTCGGTTGCCGGCGCCTTCGTATAGTGGCGGACCATCTGGCTTGTCTCCACGTCGTCTTCTCGGAAGGCAAGGTAGAAGCCCTATTCGAGCAAGAAGCTTCGGGGTCCTTCGGCCCCCCTTCGCAGTCGTTCGGCATGTCATTCGGAGTGCGTGACATTGGGCCGAATGCTGTGCACCAATGCGCTCTTTGGCTGATGCGGCCAGCTACGATGGCGGTTAGAGTTGCTATGCCCCTGAGGGAGGCCCTCACCGCGTTCACCCCAATCCTCCCTCGGAAGAGCGAAGCCCGCCGATGGCCCCAGAGGCGGGGAGCATCCTACCTCCGACGCCACCAGTGCACCGGCGGGCTTCGCGATAATTATACGGGGCCGAGCCCCAGCTACCCCACACTAGGCGCTCGCCTATCAGCTATTTGCCTGCTACGTTATTACGCGCGTGTAGCGCGCAAACCGGGCGGGACAATGCCGACGTGCCTGCCTCTGCCATCGGCCCGTCGTCCGCGGGCACTCGATGGCAACTAGCCTCGAATCGCCAGCCCTTCGTTAGGTGAGTGGGGAGGCCCTGGGATGGATTAGAGCAGGGTCATGGCGAGTGCATGGGTATGCCCGCAACGGGCAGGTCAATGACGTAGCTCAGCTCGGGTCTGTCCGCGCCAGCCATCCAGAAACCCAGTCTTGTAAACGTCGCGTCGGCGGGGGCTGTAATAGACGTCCGGTACGAGGGGGTTTCTCCCTGCTGACGCTCTCCTAACAGAATCCCGTCAGAGTCTTCGTAGGTCGTCCCTTCAGAGTCGGTGAGGCTCAGGCGATAGTCGAACCTGCCCGCACGAATCACCTTGACGGTCCCCTCGAAGACCAGCACGGCCTCGGTCTGGCTGTCGGGCGCCTCCACTCTCGTAACTGAACCAACCGTTAGCCACCCCTTGTCAGTTTCAACCACGACGGTCACCGGGAAGAAGTCCGCTGCCACGTGGGAGGCGGGACTGGGCGTCGGAATGGCCCGCTGTTCACTCCCGCAGGCCAGCAAGAGCAGCACAGCACCAACCATCACGAGGCCGGTACAGCAGAACGCGATGACACGCGCCCGATTCATGGGTGGTGCATGGCATGCAGGGAAGCTTCTCGCCATCTCGTTTCCCCTTCCGAGCGTCCTAACTCCGCCTTCGTCAAGACCCAGTTCGCCTCAGCGATCATAGACCTTTGACAGGCTCGGGCAAAACTGCCTAGGGTGAGCACCGTGCCGCGTTGCCCTGCACAGGAGCCACGGGTGCCGGTAGGGCGCATCGGGGGCCTCGTGTTGAGAGGCCCCCAGACGCCAGTCCTCAAATCGAGCCTACGGCGGCTCGATGCAGCTCAGGCCCGTCTGGGCCAGGACCGCCAGCACGTCGTCCATGGCCACGGCTCCGCTGGGCGGACCGGCGTTCCACGGGGGATTGGGGTCCGGGCTGGGTGAGCGGTCGTAGTCCTGCCCGTCCGGCACCCCGTCCGCCGGGATGTCCGCAACCGTGTCGGCGTCGGTGTCCACGCCCTTGTCGCTGTCGTAGGCCACCCCGTCGGCGTTGGGCACGCCGCCATCGCCTGCATAAGTGCCCGCGTAGAAGAGCACGGCTAGCACGTCGTCCATGGCGATGGCCAGGTTCTTAGGGCCGTTGGCGCAGACGGCGTCCGGCATGGCAGGAACGGGCACGTCGTAGAAGTCGTGCCAGGCGAGAGGATCATATGCGCCCGTGGAGCCGGGCTTCGGCGCTGGCGCGCCAGCCTGCTCCTCCACATCGGCGCAGCCGTCACCGTCCGTGTCATCACCGCTCGGCGCGATGCATTGCACCGCGGCCAGGGCGTCCACGCGGGGCGTCGTCACGCTGTTGTCAGGGTCGGTTACCGGGACGCCCGTGGTCTCCATGCACGACTCGATCTGGTCGGCCGTCGCCGAGGGGTTGGCATCGAGCATGAGGGCCGCAACGCCTGCCGCGTGAGGCGCCGCCATGGACGTGCCGCCGTACTCGTCGGTTCCACCCCCGTTGACCGAGGAGGTGATCAGCGCCCCCGGGGCCAGGAGGTCCAGCTCCGTGCTGTGGGAGTTGGAGAAGCACACTACGAGGTCCGCCCAGGTGCTCGAATCGGTGCAGGCGCTCCAGGCGATCGAGCCGACATTCGCGTCGTACACGGCGCCTACAGACACAGCGGAGGATATGCACGAGGGGAACCCCAAGAGGATCTTGTCGTTGTCGTTGCCGGATGACACGAAGGCTGTCACCCCCGCCGAGCGCAACGTATTGAAGGCGGTGGTAAGCTCGGGCCAGGCGCCATCACACGGCGTCGTCCATGGGCCGCTGCCGAGGCTCATGTTGATG
>JBAUEL010000021.1:0-17582 GCA_049678585.1 Dehalococcoidia bacterium | reverse complement strand
GGCCCTGGTGGGGTGCGCGGGAGAGGAAGAAGAGGCCGCTGGACCAACCCCGGCGGTCAGCCGCCCGACGCTTGAGACCGTGACCACCCGGGGGGGAGTCTACAAGTCTTTCGGCTATGACGCCATGGCCCTGGACACCCGGGACCCCCACCAGACCCGGTTCGGGCCCATGAGCAACCTGCACTCCGCGGTCTTCAGTAAGGTGTTGCAGTATGAGGACGACTATGAACAGGTGATGAGGCCGGACCTCTCCGCCGCGCCGGACGGCGGGCCGGGTATGCCCGAGCAGCCCGACGAGGAGACCTACATCATCCGAGTTCGGCCCACAGCAAAGTTCCACGACACCCCCGATGTGCGGAAGAACTTCCCCGAGCTGGCAGGCCGCCCCCTGGTCGCCGAGGACATCAAGTACAGCATTGAGCGCCAGACCAACCCGGACAGCCCCCAGCGCGCCCTCTACTACCGGATGAGCCAGTGGGAGCACGTGGACAGGATCGAGCTCATCGATGACCTCACCCTGAAGATTACCACCAAGGGCCCGGTCGCCTCGTTCCTCCACTTCCTGGGGGACACCTGGAACTCCATCATCCCCAGGGAGGTAGTGGACGAGGCCACCGATGAGCTGAACGAGGATCACCGCCTGGTGGGGAGCGGCCCCTGGATCCTGGACAAGTTCGAGACCCTCCAGGTGGTGCGCTACGTACGGAACCCGGACTGGTTCGCCGCCGACGACCGGCCTGAGCTGGGCACGGGCCGCCCATTCCTCGATGGCGTGGAGATTCAGTGGAGCCCCGATAGCGACAGCATTCAGGAGACCGCCTTCAAGACGAAGCAGGTGGACGGAACGGGCTTCGTCGATCACGCCAGCCTGTGGCGCGTCGCTGGAGATCTCCCGCAGACCTTCGTGACCGAGGCGCCCACTACGGGCGGCGCGTCCACGCCGCTGCTCATCGACCGCCCGCCCTACCAGGACTTTCGGGTGCGCCAGGCCATCGCTATAGCGCAGGACCGCATGACCCTGGGGGAGCAGATGTTCCCCTCACCCGCAGAGCACCCCCGCTTCCGCTTGAGTTCAACCATCCCCTGGCCGGTCACGCGCTGGACTCTCCCCTATGATGAGGTGACCAGCAGGCCGGGCTACCGCTTCGGCCCTGGGGAGCGCGCGGAGGACCTGGCGGAGGCCAGGAAGCTATGGGAGGCCGCCGGCGGCAGCGAGGCCATCGGGACAATAAAGATCCTCTTCGCCGGGCTTCCCGCGACCATCCCTGAGAAGATGCTACCCCAGGTGAAGCGCCAGCTCGAGGAGAACCTGGGGGCGCGAGTAGAGACGGAGGTGGACGCCACCGGCTATACGCAGGTCATCGCCTGCCTGGTGCGTAACATGCAGGACGCGCCCACCGGCACCTGCGGCTTCGTCTGGACGTACGACAACGGCTACCTCGACCCCCACGACTTCCTGTACACCTTCTACCACACCAACGGGGGGAGGAACTCCTTCCGCCTCTCGGACGCCGAGCTGGACGCCATGCTGGATGAGATGAAGAAAGAGTTCGATTACGAGAAGCGGCGGGAAATCGTCTTCAAGGCCCTGCGCCGCATCGGGGAGGAGATCATCCCCGGCTACAGGTACTTCAACGACATCGGCCGCAGCGTGGTCTGGCCCTACGTGAAGAACACCCACGCCTGGGGCTGGTTCGGGCGCGCCTACTGGTACGCCAGCATGTGGCTGGACCACAACGACCCGGAGTTCGCAGGACGATCGGGGTAGTTCGGTACTCCATCCGTCTGCGATGAAGCGGGCCAGCGGCCAAGCGGCCGGTGGCCCGTTCCTTTCTTGTCCGCTGGTCGCGGGGGCTACTCGGCGGTCTCCGGGGTCACCACGATGACCCCCTCAGTGGCGAGTTCAGCGACCTCCTGCTCGCTGAAGCCGTGCTCCAGAAGGACCTCGCGGCTGTGCTCGCCCAGGCGAGGCGCCAGCCCCCGAATGTAGCACGGGGTCTTGCTGAGCCGCACCGGCACCCCCACCATGGCGACGGGCTCCTGGCCCGGCCGCTCCACCTCCTCGATGTAGCCGTTGGCCAGCACCTGGGGGTCACGAGAGATGTCTTCGTAGTCCTGCACCAGGTCCACCAGGAGATCGAACTCCCTCAGTCGCTTCACCCACTCGCGCGCGGGCCTACGAGCGAACACTCCGTCCAGGTAGGCGATGAGCTCCGGCCCGTTCCTGGCCCGCTCCATGGCGGTCTTGTAGCGAGGATCCTCCAGCAGTTCGGGCTCCTCCACCGCCTGGCAGAAGCCGGGCCACCAGCGCTCCTCCAGCATGCCCAGAGCCACGTACTTCCCGTCAGCGCAGCGATAGGTGGTCCAGGTTGGGCCGAAGGCGCCGCGGGGCTGGCGGATCGGCAGATGGCCGCTCCAGAGGTAGCTGGTGACGTTGAAGGACTGGAGAGCGAGTTGCGTGCCCAGCAGGGAGACGTTCAGCTCCTGCCCCTCGCCGCTGCGCTCGCGATGGAAGAGAGCGACCATTATCCCGTAGGCCGCCATGATAGCGCCGACCTGATCGGCCTGAGGGACGGGCATAGGCAGAGGAGGGTCGTCTGGCTCCCCGTTCACGGACATGATGCCGCCCCGAGCCTGGCCCAGAATGTCGAAGGAGCCCAGCCCCACGTCGGGGCCCTCCTGCCCGTAGGCGGAGGCGTGGGCGTAGATGATGCCTGAGTTAACCTCGCTCACCGTCCCGTAGTCCAGCCCCAGGCGGTCCATGACCCCGCCGCGCAGGTTGTTCAGGACCACGTCGGCGTAGGGGACGAGGCGCAGGAACGCCTCCCTCCCCCTGGGGTGCTTGAGGTCCAGGGCAAGGGAGCGCTTTCCCCGGTTATGGGCCTCGAAATAAGGGCTGAGGCCCACCTGGCGCCGGAACAGGAACCGCCTGCCAGGGTCGGGCAAGTTGGGGGCCTCGATCTTGATGACATCGGCCCCCATGTCCGCCAGCAGGGCGGAAGCATACGTTCCCTGCTGCCAGATGGTCAGGTCCAGGACGCGAAGGCCCTCCAGTGCAGATGCCATGTCAGGACTCCTGCTAGCTCAGCTCCCTCATGAAGAACTCCGCCACCGTGTCGGCCAGGGTGTCCAGGTGACCCCACCAGAAGTGGTCCGCGCCCGGAATGATGATCACCCGGACGCGACCGCCGAGGGCGCTCGCTGCCTCGGCCAGGCGGGGCCCCCCGGCGATCTCGTCGCGGTCGCCTGCCACCAGCAGGAGGGGAATGTCCGGCTTGAGGCGGACCGAATCGAGCGCCGGGAGGGGTGGCGAGACAGCGGCCAGGGCGCGCAGTCCTGGGTCAGCAGTGCCCAGGGCGACGGCGGCACCAAAGGAGTACCCGGCCAGCCCAAGGCTGCGCGAGCCGGTCGAGTTCAATCCCCGGAGGTAGGTGATGGCCCCGCGGACATCCTCTTGCTCCGCCTCTCCGCCGCCGAAGGAGCCCTGGCTGCGGCCCACTCCCCGGAAGTTGAACCGGAGGGCGGCGATGCCGCCAGCCGCCAGGCGCTCGCAGATGGTCACTACCACCTCGCTGTGCATGTCGCCTCCGTACAGAGGATGAGGGTGACACACAGCCACCGCAGGAGACGAGCCGCCGGCGGGCTCGTGGAGCACGCCCTCCAGGGTCAGGGCTTGGGAGACGAATGTCACCGGCTTGCTGGTCATGGGCTGCGCCCTCTTGGAGACGCTGGCAAAGTATAGGGCGGCGCCAGGCCAGTCGCAAGGAGGACGCCTCGCGGCCTGTCTCGGCCTGGAGCGCTCTTGCCCCAACCAGCGACCGCAGTCGCATAATGGGTGGGGGAAGCGCAGGACGCGTGGACCAGGAATCAGGCAGCGCCTTTGTCCGGGAGTCCCTGCTCGCCCAAGAGCTGGGCGGGGCCAGGGTACGTTGCTGCGTCTGTGAGCGGCGCTGCAACCTGAGGCCGGGCCAGGAGGGATTCTGCGGCGGCAGGCGAAACGTCGGCGGCAGGCTCTATACCCTGCAATATGCCAGCATCTCCTCGATAAGCGTCAACACTATCGAGAAGAAGCCTCTGTTCCACTTCTACCCCGGGAGCAGAGCGTTGACCGTGGGGAGCTGGTCGTGCAACTTCACCTGCCCCTGGTGCCAGAACTACGACATCAGCAAGCGCCGGACCTTCGAGCGGGGTCAGTTCCTGAGCCCGGAGGCCTTCATGGCGCTCATGAAGCGCCACCGCTGCCAGGGCACCAGCATCTCATTCAACGAGCCCACCCTCCTGCTCGAGTATGCCCTGGAGGTCTTCGCCCTGGCCCGAAGGGAGGGCTACTACAACACCTTCGTCAGCAACGGCTATATGACGGAGGAGGCCCTGGGGCTGCTGGTAGACGGGGGCCTCCACGCCATGAACATCGACATCAAGGGCGACCGTGAGGCCGTCGGGCGGCATTGCAGCGCCGATGTGGAGAAGGTGTGGCGCAACGCCCGGCGTGCCCGGGAGCGGGGGGTTCACGTGGAGATCACCACCCTGGTCATACCCGGCGTCAACGACGGGCAGAGCTGCGTGCGAGCCATCGCCGCCAGGATCAGGGAAGAGCTAGGTGAGGAAACCCCCTGGCACCTTTCGCGATACCTCCCGGCCTACCGCTTCAGGGACAGGATGTACGTTCCGCCGACGCCGGTGGACGCCCTAGAGGCGGCCCGAGGCGTTGCGCTCGGCCAGGGGTTGCGTTATGTCTACATCGGCAATGTCCCCGGGCACCCGCACGAGAACACCTACTGCCCCGGGTGCGGCGAGTTGCTGATGAGGCGCTACAGCGTCGAGCTGCTCTGGCAGGGCCTAACCGCGGACAAGCGCTGCCCGCGATGCGGCCAGGCCGTCCCCATCGTGGGGCCCCTGCCGACCGTGGCGGGCAGCCTCCGGTGATGGCGACGAACCTCTTGCTGCTGCCGTGGTCCGTGTGTGCCGCATTCGATACTCGCTGCGCCGATCTGTCCCGCCACCAGCCCGACGTGGTAGAGTTCACCGAGGCGGACCCGCCGGCAGCCTTCGAATCGGGCTGGGAAAGCTGGCGGGCGTCTGGCGGCAGGCCCCCGGGAGGGTGCGTGATCCCATGGTTCGACGGAGGGGTGTTATGTCCACTGATGAACTCTACACATTCGAACGCAGCGACACCTTGATGTCCCGCGCCCGTCGGGTGATACCGCACGGTATCTACGGCCACCAGAGCCCCATGCTGCTCACCCCGGACGCCTACCCCAGCTTCCTGGCCCGGGGCGAAGGCTGCCGCATCTGGGATGTAGACGGCAACGCCTACATCGATTTCATGTGCTCCTACGGCCCCATCGTGCTGGGACACCGTCACCCGCGGGTGGAGGAAGCCGTCCGCAGCCAGCTCGCCCGCGCCGACTGCATGAACCTTCCAGGGGAGACATGGGTAGAACTCGCGGAGCTTCTGGTGGAGATCACTCCCTGGGCGGACTGGGCGGTCTTCGCCAAGAACGGCTCCGACGTGACCACTTGGTCGCTGAGAGTGGCGCGAGTCCACACCGGCCGCCCCAAGATAGTCTCGGCCGCAGGCACCTACCATGGGATCGGCGCCTGGTGCACCCCTTCCGAGGCGGGCATAACCGAGGCCGACCGCATCGATATCCTGACCTTCACCTACAACGACCTCGAAGACCTGCGGCGGGTGGTGACGGGGCACCGGGGAGACGTGGCAGCCATCATACTGACGCCCTTCCGGCACGAGGCATTTCACGACTCGGAGATGCCCGCGCCGGGCTTCCTGGAGGGCGTGCGCGCCCTCTGCGACCAGGAAGGGATCGTCCTGATCTACGACGATGTGCGGGCGGGATTCCGCCTTCACCTGGGGGGATCGGGCGAGCACTTCGGCGTACGGCCGGACCTGACCTGCTACTGCAAGGCCATCGCCAACGGCTACGCGCTCGCCGCAGGTCTGGGGCGAGAGGAGCTGCGCGAGGCTGCCAAGCAGGTATTCTTCACCGGCTCATACTGGACAGCCGGAGCGCCCCTGGCGGCGGGCCTCGCCACCACCCAGGCCCTGCGGGACGAGGGGGGCATCGAGAAGATGAAGGCGGCGGGCACGCGGTTCCGCCAGGGACTCGGCCAGCAGGCCCGATCGCTGGGCCTGGCCATAAAGCAGTCGGGCCCGCCTGCCATCCCGTTCATGACCTTCGTTGAGGACGAGGGGTTCGAGCGGAACCGCCTGTTCTGCGGGGAATGCGCCCGCCGCGGGGTCTTCCTGCACCCGCACCACAACTGGTTCCTTTCCGCCGCCCACACCGAAGCCGACATCGACGAGGCGCTGGCGGTGACGGAGGTTGGCTTCAAGGTCGTGAAGGAGCGCTTCGGCGCCTAGGTCGCCCCGCCGGGCAGGACCGTTTTTTGAGGACCATATTGTCCAGGGAGCGCTCGGCCACAGGCTGCTTGAGCCGCTCGTTCTCACGCCGCAGGCTATCCACCTCCGCCTGGGTGGCGCCCCGCACGCTGTTCGCCCGCAGCCGGGCTGTCTGAGGCGGAGGGCGCCTACGCGTCGATCTGGGCTCGCTGGATGTGGCCGCTGTAGTCTACGTAGACCGTCTTCCACTCCGTGTAGGTGTCCAGGGCGGCCTGGCCGGCCTCGCGATGCCCGTTGCCCGTCTCCCGCGTGCCCCCGAAGGGCAAGTGCACCTCGGCGCCGATGGTGCCGGCGTTGACGTAGACGACGCCGGTGGTGATCCCGTCGATGGCGCGAAAGGCCTGGTTAACGTCGCGGGTGTAGATGGAGGTCACGAGGCCAAAGGCGACTCCGTTGTTGATGGCGATGGCCTCCTCCAGATCGTCGACAGCGATGACGGCGGTGATGGGTCCGAATATCTCCTCCTGGGCCACCCGCATGTTCGGCTTCACGTCGGTGAGGACGGTCGGGCGGAAGAAGAAGCCCTTCGCCAGCGGGCCCACGTTGGCGATGCTGCCGCCGCAGGCGATGGTGGCGCCCTCCTGACGGGCTACCTCCATGTAGCCGTCCACCCTCGTTAGCTGCTCCTGGTTCACCAGCGGCCCCACGTCAGTGTCCCCGTCCAGGCCGTAGCCCAGGCGCAGGGCCTCGGTGCGGGCAATGAGGCGCTGGGTGAACTCGTCGAGGATGCCGCGCTGGACGATGAGGCGGCTGGCCGACGTGCAGCGCTGCCCGCTGGTACCGAAGGCACTCCAGATGACGCCGTCCAGGGCGAGGTCCAGGTCGGCGTCGTCGAGGATGATGATGGCGTTCTTGCCGCCCATCTCCAGGTGGAGACGCTTTCCGAGCCGGGCCGCCTTGAGGGCGATGCCCCGTCCCACCTCGTTGGAGCCGGTGAAGGAGACGAGGTCGATGCCGGGGTGCTCCACCAAGGGCACTCCTGCTTCACCTCCGTTGCCGAAGACTACGTTCAGCACGCCCGGCGGCAGGCCAGCCTCCTCCAGGGCCTTGGCCAGGTTCCAGGCGCTCTTGGGGACATCGGCCGCCGGCTTGAAGACGACGGTGTTGCCGCCGATAAGGGCGGGCATGATCTTCCAGGCCGGGATGGCCATGGGGAAGTTCCAGGGGGTGATGGCGGCCACGACCCCCACCGACTGGCGGACACACATGGCGAACTTGTTGGGCAGCTCCGAGGGAGTGGTCTGACCGAAGGAGCGTCGGCCCTCGCCCGCCATGTAGTAGGCCATATCGCTGGCTTCCTGGACGTCGCCGCGGCACTCCTTCAGGACCTTGCCCATCTCCGGGGTCATCTCCCCGGCGAACTCCTCCTTGTGCCGGAGGATGATCTCGCCGGCGCGAAAGAGGATCTCACCGCGATGGGGTGCGGGCTTGGCCCGCCAGGCGTCGAGCGCCTTGCAGGCGGCACTCACGGCGTCGGCTACGTCCTCGGCGCCCGACCGGGGGAAGATGCCCAGCACCTCGCCCCGAGCAGGGTCGATGTTCTCTCGAGTGGCGCCGTTGCGGGCAGGCACCCAGCGACCGCCGATCCAGTTCTGGTAGGTAGTGACCGTAGTGACCATATCGAGAAGTCCTCCTGACGGGGAAGGGAACACGGTACTTGGCCCCTATAATACCACCTCGGAGCGTTATGTCCCGCTGTTCTTGCTGGCACCATCGTAGGGATTGGAAGTGGGCGCGGTCCCGCCGCTGGCGGGTTCCTGAGCTTGCTACCTCCGCGTACCCTCCCTCAGGTGGAGCAGCCGAATGAAGTTGGTGCGACCAGCCGGCCCTCCTGGTGCGGCTCCCACGACGATGACGCTACTGCCTTTGGCAACGAGGGCCCTGGCCCGCAACTCCCGGGCAATACGGGCCGTCACTTCCTCCCTGCGACCATTTTCCTCAACCACGAGAGGAATCACGCCCCGCCAGAGGGCCAGTTGCCGAGCCGTCGCTTGACGCTCACAGAGGGCGAAGGTGGGTACAGCCGGACGGAGTTTGGAGAGAATCTGAGCCGTACGGCCGGATCGCGTGAACGCCGCCAGCGCCTCTGCCCCAATCTCCGACGCGAGCGTCGCCGCGGCGTAGCACACCGCGTGCGCACGCGTCGGACGGCGGTGAGCAGTACTCAGGGCCGGCGCTGTAAGCGTTTCCGCCTCCCTAATGATCCGAACCATGGCTCGCACCGCTGCGACGGGGTATTGTCCAACAGCGGTCTCGCCGCTCAGCATGACAGCGTCAGTGCCGTCGAGCACAGCGTTGGCGACGTCGGAGGCCTCGGCTCGCGTCGGCTGCGGGCTGTGCGTCATCGACTCGAGCATCTGCGTGGCGGTGATTACCGGCTTCCCGAACACGTTTGCCCGGTCGATGATCCGCTTCTGCGCAACCGGCACCTTCTCGGCCGATAGCTCTACTCCCAGGTCACCGCGTGCCACCATCACACCGTCGAACGCTCGCAGGATGCCGTCGAGATGCTCGAGCGCCTCTGGCTTCTCGATTTTCGCCAGCAGCGGGACCTTTCGACCAAAGTCGCTCATGATCCGGCGCGCCGCCTGGGCGTCCTGCCGGCGCCGGACAAAACTCAGCGCTACCAGGTCCACTCCCTGCGCCAAGCCGAACCGCAGGTCATCCTGGTCCTTTTCGGTTAATGCGGGCGCGCTCACGGCCACCCCCGGCAGGTTCATCCCCTTGCCCTCTCGCAGCCGCCCGCCATGAACAACGACGCATTCGACCTCGTCGCCCGAGACAGCCGTCACCTGCAGGCTAATAAGGCCGTCATCGAGGAGAATGCGATCTCCTGGATGCACATCTTGGGGGAGCCCAGCGTAGTTTGCGGAGACGCGCTCCTCTGTGCCCTCTACGTGCCGGGTGGTGATGACGAGGCGCGCACCCTGGCGGAGCTCGACAGGGTTGCCACCGCGCAAGGTGCCGATTCTAATCTTCGGACCCTGTAGGTCCTGCATGATGGCGACGACGCGAGCGGTCTCCGCGGCCACCCGCCTCACCGCGGCTATATGCCTCGCATGACCATCCTGGTCGCCATAGGAGAAATTGATGCGCACGACCTCGACGCCGGCTCCGATGAGCTCACGAAGGACGGCTTCGTCTTCGGTCGCCGGGCCAAGGGTAGCTACAATCTTCGTCATGCGAATCGCCATTATCTCGCCGCCCTTTGTGGAGTGCCAATATTACACCCGTCTTTTCGCAGGTCAAACAGCCGCCCGAACTCGTAGCGCAGGATCTCCACGAGGATATCATGCCTCAAGGCTGGCCCGGACAGCTCAGCATGGCAGTCCTCTAGATACGGATGAGACTTTGGCACCCCACATGTATTATGATCGCTGCATCGCTAGGCGAAAGGGCTGCAGGTTGGCTGTTTCCCTGGAGGAGCCTCAGAGGTTTCTCGATTCCCTGGGAGTGGCCTGACAGGCTAGGCTGTGGTCTGCGTCGTCAGCCTGCCAATGCTCGTCCGACCCTAGCGCTCTACTGTGCCCCTGCTTACGATGGAGATCGATGCCTACTGAGGCGAAGGTAGCCGTCCTGGGTGACCCCGGCTCGCAGCGGCCGCTGCTGCGGGGCGTGTTCCACCTTGGCGCTGCCATGGCCGCGACGGTCGGCGCGGCCTGTCTCCTGCTCATCGCCGACTCACCGTCGGCGTACGTGGGCGGAGCGATCTTCGCGGCGAGTCTGATTCTTCTCTACGGAATCAGCGCGAGCTACCACAGCTTCTCCTGGAAACCCGCCCCACGGCGGATCCTCAGGCGACTGGACCACGCGATGATCTTCGTCCTCATCGCTGGCACCTACACGCCGTTCTGCCTCAAGATCAGCCCCGCCTGGGGGATCCCGATCCTCTCCGTCGTTTGGGGCATCGCGGGTGCCGGTGTTCTCCTGAGACTGGCTTGGCTGGGCGGCCCGAGATGGCTCAGGGTGACGCTGTACGTAATGCTCGGCTGGCTGGCGGTGGTAGCAGCGTCGGAGGTGTTGGAAGAGTTCGCGCCCGGCCCGCTGACGATGCTAGTCTTGGGGGGCGTGCTCTACACGCTGGGCGGAGCCGTCTATGCCGCCGGTAGGCCGGACCCATGGCCGCGGGTCTTCGGTTACCACGAGGTCTTCCACCTGCTCGTCATCGCGGGCAGCGCCGTTCACTACTCGCTCATCGCCGCCTTCGTGATGCCGAGCTAGGGGTTGTGGGAGGCCAGAACTCCATCCGTATCTGGAGCGTTGACAGGCTAGGCTGTCGGGGACAGCCTTGAGTAGCCCTGTTCATAACTGTGCGGAGTCCAGCTTCTTAATCCTCTCGTAGAAGAACAGCCGAGCGTCTATCTCTTTGTGGCGGCGCTCGGCCTCTTCGAACTTCCGTATGGCCTCCTCTTGGCTGGGGGCGTGTACCGCCCAACCATTTCCTCGCGCTGCCCACCCATTCTTGATCTGAGCCAAAACCGGTTCAGCCACAGCCGATCACCTCCAGCCCCCATCTTCAGGTCAACCCTGGTAAGCCAGCAACTGCATTGCCAAAAAACTCTGTGCCCCAGGCACTTGACACAACCGTATGTCGTGTGCTATTCTCTAGGCACAGACCTGAGATAGGAGGCCGCACAGATGATTATCGAATCTAAAGAGGCCGCGCCCTATGCGCCAGTCCACAATGTCCTGACAGTGATCAGGCGTCTCCGTGAGAGGGGGCTACCTGATCCCCTGACCCTTCAGGAACTCGAAAGGATCGGAGTCCCCGCAGGCAACGCGCCCCGTACCCTTGCGGCACTCCGCTTTCTTGGCCTTGTGGAAGATGAGGGCACACGAAGCCCAGCGTTCGAGAGGTTGGGGCGTGCTTCTACGGACGAATACGCCGAGACTCTAGCCGAAATCGTGCGCGCAGCATACGCGCCTGTCTTCACGGTTGTCGACCCAGCCCAGGACAACGAGATTGCGTTGCACGATGCATTTCGCCACTATCACCCACAGGCTCAGCGTAGCCGCATGGTTACGCTATTCCTCGGCGTCTGCCGAGAGGCAGGCATTATTCCAGGTGGGCCGCCTCGGCGCAAGGCAAAGATGCGGAGGCAAACCGAAGGACGGGCTGCTGAGCGCCCACCTGCGCAAGTGGTGCGGCCGAAATCCATCGAGAGTGCCGAAGCGGTCGGCCAGCCCACGATCACGCAAACAGAAGGCGGCCCGGATTACCGTCTTGTGTCGGCGGTGATGCAGCAACTCCCTAAGGACGGCAAGTGGACGAAGGCGCGCCGGGACAAGTGGATTGAAGCCGTTGCCGCCAACGTCGACCTGCTGATCGAAGTGATAGAGGAGGCCAATGGGGAATGAAAGAACTGAGAGACCGGCAAGCTTGTCACGGCCCCGGTCTCTCAGCCGAACCGAACACGGCGGTAGGTTAGCGGTAAACCACTGGGCTCCCAACCCAGAACCCTGGGTTCGAATCCCGGCCGCCGTGCCAGCTTTTAGCGGCACCGAACGGAGGGGCAACTCCGCTGGTGCCTACCAGACACAGGAGGGTAAGCTCCCGTGCAGGTACTATATTCTACCACGGCTGGGCAAGGCCGTGGCAACTCACCACTAATAGAGGAATTGGCCGCGATCTACGATGCACTAGAAGACTCCAAACTAATGAAGAGGCTATGGAGCTACAGGTGGACGGGTCGCTGGGGCTATTCGCCGCGCTCGCTTTGGCGAGCCGTGATCGCAGGCTACTTCCTGAACATCAGCACAGCCATCGGCCTGGTGCGCCGCCTTCAGGAAGATCAAGAACTCCTGAACCTCTGCGGCTTCTCTCGCGCGCCCAGCCGGATAACCGTGGGCCGGTTCCTCCGAAGGCTGGCGGAGAACATGGAACAGGATGCGGCAGTGTGCGAGGAGGGTAGCATGAACGCGCCTTCGCACAAATGCCAAAATTGCGAGATCGAACCCCTTGACAAGAAGAGGCTCTGGGCGATAATAGAACTAGTATATCCCCTGGCGTTCGTGTCTACGACGGTAGGTGCGCACGCCAGGGCTGTATCCCGTGAGAACGGAACTTCGGGGCCAGAGGATTATGTCTCTGGCCCCTTCTTTTTCTGACGAAGTTGGTGTGCAAGGAGGCAAATGATGGCTCGGCTGGCGATCTTCGTTGATGGTGGTTACTTAGACAAGTTGTGTGAGAATGAGTTCGACCGTGCCCGCATTGCTTTTGACAAGTTGTCCCATGTGATGACGGAAATCGTGGCGGCGAAAAGCACAGAACCAATCGACCTCCTCAGGACGCTGTATTACCACTGCCCACCATATCAAAGCAATCCCCCGACTCCGGAAGAGCGAGAGCGCACAGCCAAGTTTAGGACGTGGGCCGATGCGCTGAAGAACATAGACCGATTCGATTTCCGCGAGGGAAGGCTCGCCCTGCGGGGCTACGACAAGGACACGGGCCAGCCGATCTTCCAGCAGAAGCGAGTTGATCTTCTACTAGGGCTGGACTTTGCGCTGCTGGCCGGAAAGCAGCGCGTGACGCACGTCGCTCTGCTCACCGGCGATAGCGACCTGGTTCCAGCCGTCCAAGTTGCGAAACAAGAAGGCGTTACCACATGGCTGTTTCACGGGCCGCGCGTTTCGAAAGTCCGGGACCAGCCCACCTTCAGTGCGGAGTTGCGGCAGGAGGTCGATGAGCGTCATGAGATTGATAGCGCATTCATCGACCAAGTACGGCGCTGATGGCACAGTTATGAACAGGGCTATTGAGGCGTGATGCCCTTACGGATATCCAGCGCCACGAGTTCGAGTGGGTGACGCTTGACCTGCGAAGAGACGGATGCAATATTGGCACTCCACGGCGGTTTTGAGCACACGCGGGCGGGAGGTAGGCTGTGGTCAAGGTGGGCTTCCTGGGGGCCGGTTTCATCAACAACGTCCACGCGGATATCCTGCTGAGGCAGGAGAGCGTCTGCATCAGCGCCGTCGTCGATGCCGACGTCGAGCGAGCGGCCGCTCTGGCCGCCCGGACGGGGGCCAGGGTGTGCCCTTCCCTCCAGGCCCTGCTGGAGAGCGGCGTGGATGCCCTCTTCATCGCCCCACCCAACGCCCTTCACGCCGAGGCGGCCCTGGCCGCCCTGGCCGCCGGCATCCACGTCTTCTGCGAGAAGCCTATGGCCACCAGCCTGGAGGATGCCCGCCGCGTGCGGCAGGCGGCTGCCGCCGCCGGAGTGATCTATCAACTCGGCTTCAACCGGCGCTTCGCTCCGACGTACCGGTTCCTGAAGGGGCTGGTAGAGAGCGGCGAGCTCACGCCTCGTTGGGCCCACATCAAGATGAACCGAGGCGAGCTCGAGAAGCCACCCTGGGTGGCCGACGCCTCGCTCTCCGGCGGCTTCCTCCACGAGAGCACAATCCACATCCTGGATATGGCCTGCTGGCTCCTTGGCGAGGCGCAGGAGGTGGTGTGCCGGGCCGCCCAGGGCTGCCATGACCAACTCGACGAGTTCGCCGCGATCATCAGCTTTGCGTCCGGCGTCACAGCCACCCTGTGCTCCTGCGCCCACGCCACCTGGCTCTTCCCCTTCGAGCGGCTGGAGATCTTCGGGGACCACGCCGCCGCCGTCGTCGAGGAGATGGAGCGGGTGACCTACTGCCCCGGCCTGGGCCGGACGGCCGTGACCTATGACCAGGCCCAGCTCCCCATGCCCGAGAAGCTGGGCTACGTCGAGGAGGACGGTCTCTTCCTGAAGGCCGTGGCCGGCGAGATTCTGCCGGCCGTCTCGGCGGAAGATGGGTACCGCGCGGAGGAGCTGGTGGAGGCCTGCTATCGAGCTGCCCGGACGGGGGAGCCCGTGCGGCTTCCCCTCTGAGGGAGATGCCCGTTCTGGGGCCGGGAAGAACCTGCGTCTCAGCCGTTCCGTCCGGGGTGATGACATGAGGACGGTGACGTTGTCGGCCAGGGCAACCGCGACTTTCGGAGGGGCCAAAACTCCATTAAGGAGCTTCTGACATGCCTACGATGACCGCCGCCCTTCTCGCGGGTCCCCGGACCTTTGAGGTGAAGGACATCGACGTGCCGGCCCTAGAGGCGGGGGGCGTGCTGGTGCGGGTGCGCCAGTGCGGGGTTTGCGGCAGCGACCTTCACTTCTACCGGGGCGATCTCCCTCTGCCGCCGGGCACCTGCATGGGCCACGAGATAGGTGGCGAGGTGGCCGAGGTGGGCCCCGGTGTCCAGGACTTCCGCCCCGGCGACCGCGTCTGCGTGGAGCCCCTGCTGGTCTGTGGGACATGCCAGTACTGCCGCAGTGGCCAGTACCAGCTCTGCCGCCAGCGCCGGTTGCTGGGCACCCCGCTGCCGGGAGGTTTCGCTCGCTACGTGCAGGTGCCAGCCTACTGTCTCTATCGCCTGCCGGACGCTATCGACTTCGAGGTAGGCTCGCTCATCGAGCCCCTGGCCGTGGCCGTGCACGGGTTGCGGCTGGCCAGCCTCTCCGTCGGCGACCGGGTGTTGGTCCTGGGGGCAGGCACCATCGGGCTCATGGCGGTGTTGGTGTCTCGGGAGATGGGGGCGACGTCGGTGGTCGCCTGCGGGCGCTACGGCCATCAAAGAGAGACGGCCCTGACGCTGGGTGCCGAGAGCGCAGTCGAGGACAGCGAGGAGGCCCTGGCCGGGCTGTCGGGCCCTGCCTGGGACAGCCCTTTCGACCTTGTGGTAGAGGCCGTGGGCGGCCACGCCGATACCCTCTCACGAGCTGTGAGCCTGGCTCGCTTCGGCGGACGGGTGGCCGTCCTGGGCCTGTTCACGCGGCCCGTCACCTTCAACGCGATGTCGGTGATGGTCAAGGAGACGCAACTGATAGGAGCGATAACCTACGGCCGGGCCGGCACGCGCTCTGACTTCGCCGTGGCCCTGGACATCGCCGCCCGGCAGGCCACGGCCCTGCGAAGCCTGGTCACCCATCGCCTCCCCCTCGAGCGCACGGGGGAGGCGTTCGAGACGGCGGCCGACAAGAAGACGGGCTCCATGAAGGTCAGCGTCCTCCCCTAGGCCGCCTGGGGCTCCACCGTTCGCGTGACCATGCACGACGCCTGTGGGGTGCGGCTGGTACCGGTCCGGGTAACGCGCGGGCCTGTCTTCCCGCTCAATCAAAGACCACCGTCTTGTTACCGTATGCCACGACGCGGTTGCGCAGGTGCAGGTCCACAGCCCGCGCCAGCACCACCTTCTCCAGGTCGCGTCCTTTGCGAATGAGATCCGTCACCGAGTCGCGGTGGCTGACCCGTACCACGTCCTGCTCGATGATCGGACCCTGGTCCAGCTCCGGCGTCACGTAGTGGGCTGTGGCGCCGATGATCTTGACGCCCCGCTCGTGAGCTTGGTGATATGGGCGCGCGCCGGCGAAGGCGGGAAGGAAGGAGTGGTGGATGTTAATGATCCGGTTACGGTAGTGGTCCACGAAGCCTTCACCGAGGATCTGCATATAACGGGCCAGGACGATGAGATCGATTCGCTGCTCTTCCAGCTTCTCGATCGTGTGCTCCTCTTGGGCTGCCTTTGTTTCGGGGCTGATGGGGAAGCACTGATACTCCACCCCGAAGTCCTCAGCGATTGAGCGCAGGTCGGGATGGTTACTGATGATCAGAGGGATATCGGCCCGGAACTCTCCCATGCGCCAGCGGGCCAGAAGGTCATACATACAGTGGGGCAGCTTGGAGACGAAGACCGCTATTCGGGAAACGTAGTCGGAGAAGTGAAGGCTCCAGGTCATGTGAAAGCGCTCAGCGATGGGGCGGAAGGCTTCGGCGATCTGGTCGCGCGGGATGGCGAAGTCGGCCAGTTCCCACTCCACGCGCTGGAGGAAGACGTCCTTCTCTAGGTCCGTGTGCTGGTCCGCATGCGTGATGTTGCCGTTGTTGCGGTAGAGGAAATCGGAGACGGCTGCGACCAGCCCCTTCTGGTCAGGGCAAGACAGGAGGAGGACGGCGGTCACGGCATCGTTGTTCATCTCGTCTCAATATACTACGTGATATCAAGCGCAGCGCCCATGTCAAGAGGATCGGCCGATTCATAGCTCCCCTCTCGCGGGCCGATGACGAGCCCATCCGCTCAGTCATAGTCGGCCAGGTCAGTGTAGCCGACAGCGACGGGCAGGGCAGATCACCGCTGGACCGATGCTGGGTGGTCCTCACCACGAGTACGAGGGGTGGCTGCTTGACCTGCGAGGAGACGGATGGAATATTGGTACTCCACAACTGAGTTCAAAGTGTCGGCTCGTACCGAAAGGAGGCCTGCGATGACCGGACAGAGCGTGCTCGTGGAGAAAGCGGAGGGCGTGGCCACCATCGTCTTGAATCGCCCGGACGCGCTGAACACCATGGACTGGGACTTGACTGAGGGTCTGCTTCGGGCCGCGGAGGAGTGCGAGGTAGACCCGGCGGTGCGCGTCGTTATTATTGCAGGGGCGGGACGGGCGTTCTGCGCGGGAGGCGACCTGAGGGGCATGATGGGGTCGGAAGAGGCCGACCCACCGGGCTACCTCAGGCGGCTCACCCTTCTGCTGCATCCAGCCATCAGTTGCCTCACGAGGATGCCGAAGCCGGTCATCGCCCGCGTACAGGGGGCGGCGAGCGGCGCGGGCATGAGCCTCGTGCTCGCCTGCGACCTGGCCATCGCCAGCCAGTCGGCCCGCTTCAGCACGGCCTACATGCGGGTGGCGCTCTCCCCAGACGGCAGCTCGACCTACTTCCTGCCGCGGCTGGTCGGCCTCAAGAAGGCCCTGGAACTATTCTTCCTCGGCGAGGCCTTCGACGCCGCAGAGGCGCTACGCCTGGGTCTGGTCAACCGGGTGGTGCCCGACGCGGAGCTCGAGGGCGCCACCCTGGAGATCGCCCGGCGCCTGGCGAGGGGTCCGGCCCTGGCCATGGCCAAGGCGAAGGAACTCGTCTACCGCGGCCTGGGGGAGAGCCTGGAGTCGCAGATGGAGAACGAGCGGCGGGCCATCGTGCTTTGCGCCGATACGGACGACTTCCGCGAAGGGAGCCAGGCTTTCTTCGAGCGGAGAGAGCCGCGATTCGGCTAGAAGGTCGAGTCAGGCCCGGCCGCTGGGCTTGACTCATGTTGTATCATATAGGGCGTTATGGAGCCGCGCATCCAGTACGCGCAGAC
>JBAUEL010000020.1:0-13189 GCA_049678585.1 Dehalococcoidia bacterium | reverse complement strand
GGGCTAAAGAGCGCGTTGGAAAACGCGCTTGCGCCCGCCCCGTCATTCTGAGCGTAGCGAAGAATCTGCTTCATGGAGACCCTTCGCTTCGCTCAGGGTGACAGAGGAGAGACGCCAGTAGTTTTCTCAGCCTAGAGGTGGATGCCGAGGGCCTGGGCGGCGACGTCCAGGTCCTTGTCGCCGTGGCCGGAGAGGCAGACCAGGATGACGGCGTCCTGGGGCAGGTCGGCGGCGAGCTTGGCCGCGTGGTAGAGGGCGTGGGCGGGCTCCAGGGCGGGGATGATGCCCTCGGTCTCGCTGAGGAGGCGGAAGCCCTCGAGGGCGTTCTGGTCGGTGACGGCGAGGTACTCGGCGCGGCCTGACTCCTTGTAGAAACTGTGCTCGGGGCCGACGCCGGGGTAGTCGAGGCCGGCGGAGATGCTGTGGGTGGGCCGGATCTGGCCCGCTTCGTCCTGGAGGAGGTAGGAGTGGGAGCCGTGGAGGACGCCGGGGCGCCCCCGCAGCAGGCTGGCGGCGTGGCGTCCCGACTCCAGGCCCTCGCCCGCCGCCTCCACGCCTACCAGGCGGACGGAGGCGTCGTGGTAGAAGGCGTGGAAGAGGCCGATGGCGTTGCTGCCGCCGCCGACGCAGGCGACCGCATAGTCAGGCAGGCGGCCGACGGCCTCGAGGATCTGCTCCCGCGCCTCCCGGCCGATGACCGTCTGGAACTCGCGCACCATGAGGGGATAGGGGTGCGGGCCGACCACGCTGCCCAGCAGGTAGTGGGTGGTAGCGACGTTGGTGACCCAGTCGCGGATGGCCTCGTTGATGGCGTCCTTGAGGGTGCGGCTGCCGATCTCGACGGTGCGGAGCTCGGCGCTGAGCAGCTTCATGCGGAAGACGTTGAGGGCCTGACGGCGCACGTCCTCGGACCCCATGTAGACGACGCACTCCAGCCCGAGCATGGCACAGACGGTGGCGGCGGCGACGCCGTGCTGGCCGGCGCCGGTCTCGGCGACGACGCGGGGCTTGCCCATACGACGCGCCAGGAGCCCCTGGCCGAGGGCGTTGTTGATCTTATGGGAGCCGGTGTGGGCGAGGTCCTCGCGCTTGAGGTAGATGCGGGCGCCGCCGCAGTGACGGGATAGGCCCTGGGCGAAGTAGAGGGGAGTGGGACGGCCAGCGTAGTCGCGGAGCAGGCCGTCGAGCTCACGGCGGAATTGCCGGTTGCGCCAGGCGTGTCGAAAGGCGCGGTCCAGGTCGTCGAGGGCGGTCATGAGGGTGTCGGGGACGAACCTTCCGCCGAAGGGGCCGAAGCGGCCGTGGGCGTCCGGGAGAGGAGGAGTAGTCACGGGCGGCTAGGCCTCCCTGGCCGCGGCGACGAAGGCGCGGATCTTCTGCGGGTCCTTGGCGCCGTCTGTCTCGACGCCGGTGCTGACGTCGAGGGCCCAGGGGCGCACCTCGCGGACGGCGTCAGACACGTTCTCGGGGGTGAGGCCGCCGGCCAGGATGAGCGGGAGGCGGCTGGCCAGGGCCCGGGCCAGCGACCAGTCGGTGCGGCGGCCACGGCCGCGGCTGGAGTCGAGCAGGCAGGCGATGGCCGTGCCCGGCTCGAGGGCGGCGAGCAGAGCATCGGCCGAGGCGAACGCCTCGGTATTCACCACCTTGATGACCTGACGGTTGGCCAGGAGGCAGTCCTGCCAGGACTCGCAGCCGCTGAGCTGGATGAGGTCGAGGCCGGCTTCGTCGGCGATGGAGTCTACCTGCTCGAGGGGCTGGTCCTCGAAGACGCCGACGGTGAGTGGGCGCTTGGTGGCGAGGAGGCGCTCCAGGGCCTCGGCTCCGTGCTGGAACCAGGCGGCCACGTCGGTTGCGTCGCCCTCGTAGTGCGGCGGGGGCTCGGTCTGGCCGAGGTCGCGGAGGGGGGTGCCCAGGGCGCGGACGATCTGGAGGGCCTGCTCGGTGGAGAGGCGGCGGCGGCTCTCGGCGAAGACGAGGCCGACGAAGTCGGCGCCGGCCTGGGCAGCGGCGAGGGCGTCGTCCACACGCATGCAGCCGCAGATCTTGACCCTAACGCTCATTTGCGTTCTCTGGCTCTACTAAACGCCAGCTAGCGGCTCTGGCAGGAAAATGGAAGACCTCTTTGAAAATGACACTTACCTGAGATAACTCCAAGGCTAACGGAACCTGGAAAGCCACCCACCCTTCAGCGCCGACGTCGGGGAACAGCCGCAGCGAGGCAGGGAAGGGCGGCCTCGCGGGGTCGTAGACGAAAGACTCGCCCATCTCGGTACCTTTGTACTCCATTTTCACCAGTACGGCCTCATCGATCGGGACGTCCCCCACATTCTGGACTGCAATGTGGACCCAAAGGAACTGCGCCCCCGGCGCCGGCGCTTCCTCCGCCCCGTCAGATATCTCGTAACGGTCCACGACAACCTGGAGACCATCAATGGTTACAGGCTGGCCGAGAGCGACAGATGGGGCGATCCTTTCGCCCTCGCGTAGCTCTTCGATGGCCTCCTCCGCAAAATAGCCCAAGATTGCCAGGCAGCTCACAGAGGCTATGAGAATACCTGCGGCCACGCCCAGTGCGATAACACAACCAAGGAGAGGCCAGCGCCACCACGGGCGGGGTCTTTCGGCAGGTACTTCGCCCATAGCGACTACACCCGAAACTCCAGGACCTTAGTACGGATGTCAGGGGCGGTGATCAGGGCCTCGCCGACGAGTACGGCGTGGACGCCGCAGTCGGCCATGCGCTCGACGTCGGCGCGGCTGGAGATGCCGCTCTCGCTGACCACGATCTTGTCTTTGGGGATGAGCGGGCGCAGGCGCTCGGTGGTCGCGAGGTCCGTCTCGAAGGTGCGCAGGTCGCGGTTGTTGATGCCGATGATGTCGGCGCCGGCGGCCAGGGCCTTCTCTACCTCCGCCTCGTTATGCACCTCGACAAGGCAGTCCATCTCGAGCTCCTCAGCGAGGGCCATAAGGTCACGGATCTGCTCGTCGGAGAGGATGGCGGCGATGAGGAGGACAGCGTCGGCGCCGTAGGCGCGGGACTCCCAGAGGTGATAGGGGTCGAAGAGGAAGTCCTTGCGCAGGAGGGAGGGGCGGCCGCCGGGATAGTATCCGGACAGGCTCACCCGGAGGTCCCAGACCCAGTCGAGCTGGCCCAAGAAGTGCTTGCTCTCGGTGACGATGGAGATGGCGGCGGCGCCGAGGTGGACGTAGGTTCTGCCGAGGGCGCGGTGGTCGGGCACGGACACGAAGCGCCCCCTGGAGGGCGAGGCTTTCTTCACCTCGGCGATGAGTCGCACGCGCTTCCCGCCAGCCACCGGCCCCCGGGGCCCTTCCAGGATGGCCCGCTTGAGGCTCCACTGGTCGCCGCGGCTGAACTGGGTGGACATCTCGGCGATGCGGCGTTGGAGGACCTCGAGAGGCTCTTTCTGGCGACGGCGGGGCAGCTCCTCGCGCTTGTCGGCGAGGATGCGGTCGAGGATGGTGGGGTCAGTCCTGTCCAAGGGTGTTGCTTACCTCCACAAAGCGTTGCAGCTTCTCGCGGGCGGCGCCGCTGTCGATGGCCTGGGCGGCCAGGGCTACTCCCTCGGCGATGTGGGGGGCCAGGCCGAAGGCGACCAGGCCGGCCGCCGCATTGAGCAGGGTGAAGTCGCGGAGGGGCCCCTGCTCCCCGGCGAGCACCGAGCGGATGGCCTCGGCATTCTCGTCGGGGGTTCCGCCGCGCAGGGCCTCGGCGGGGTGGGTACCCAGCCCGACCTCCGAGGGCAGGAGCGTGTAGCTGCCCAGGCGACCCTCTTTGACCTCGCAGACGAGGGAGGGGCCGCTGACGCTGAGCTCGTCAAGACCGTCCTCGCCGTGGACCACGAGGGCGTGGAGACAGCCCAGGCGTGCCAGCACGAGGGCCATCTTCTCGGCCAGGAGGGGGTCGGCGACTCCCAGCACCTGGGCGCTTGCCCCGGCCGGGTTGGTCAAGGGGCCCAGGATGTTGAAGACGGTGCGAACGCCGATCTCGCGGCGGGGGCCGGCGGCGAAGCGCATGGCGGGGTGAAAGGTGGGGGCGAACATGAAGCCGAAGCCTGTCTGCGCCAGGCAGGCCTCGACGCCCTCGGGGGGCAGGTCGATGCGGGCGCCCAGGGCCTCGAGGACGTCGGCGCTGCCGCAGCGGCTGGTCATGGCGCGATTGCCATGCTTGGCAACGCGCGCTCCGGCGCCCGCAGCGACGAAGGCGGCGGCGGTGCTGACGTTGAAGGTGCCTTTGTCGTCGCCGCCGGTGCCGCAGGTGTCCAGGAGGGCGCCCTCGACGCGCACGCGCTGGGCCTTCTCGCGCATGACGCGGGCCATGCCGGCGATCTCGTCGACGGTCTCGCCCTTGAGGCGGAGGGCGGTGACGAAGGCGCCGAACTGGGCGGGGGTGGCCTGGCCGGACATGATCTCGTCCATGACGGCGGCGGCCTGCTCGTCGGTCAGGTGCTCGCCGGAGACGAGGGCGGCGATGGCTTCACGGATCATAAGAGAGGAACCCTCCCCCTGTGGTCCCCCTCCCGCGACATCACGGGAGGGGGACACCCTATTGTACTAGAACCCAGGCGACACCCCTGGGCGACCCCGCCAGAGGGGGCTGTGCCCCCTCTGGACTCCCCCGGTGTCAGGGGGTGGGCCTGCTCGCGCGGCCCTGCTACTGTCTATCCTTCAAGTCCCGTACGTGTCCTCGGAGCGCCAGACCACGCGGGAAACGACTACCAACCGCGCCCGGTCCGAGATCGAGTAAACAACTCGAAATGTACCCACCCGCAGGCGCCACAGCGGCGGGGCGATCCCCCGCAGCTTCCTGACGCCGCGGGGCCGCGGGTCACCCGCCAGGCGCCGGATGGCCCCTGCGATACGCCGGGCTTCGCTTGTCGGCAACCTGTCGAGGTCGCGCTCGGCCCTTGGGCTCATTTCTATCCGATACGACAATGCCCCGCCTCTCCAAGTACTCATCCAGGGTCACGGCGCTCGAAGGATCTCGGGCGTACTCTTCGAGCGCTCGTTCTCCGGCGATGGCGTCGAGGTCATCCTCGAACGTCTTGTCCAGGGCGTAGCGGATGAGCGCGGCCATGGTGGTGCGCTTGCGGAAGGCCAGGACCCGCAGATCCTCATGCATGTCCTCGTCGAGATAGACCATCAGCTTCTTCATCGCCGGCGCCTCCTTGTGTTCAGCAGGCGACAGCATAGCATATATATGTCATGATGTCGACATCCCGAGGAAGTTGCGGAGGAGGTCTTTGCCGACGGCGGTCATGATGGACTCCGGGTGGAACTGGACGCCCTCCACGGGGTGCTCTTTGTGGCGCAGGCCCATGACGATGCCGCGGTCGGTCCAGGCGCTCACCTCCAGGCAGTCGGGGACGCTGTCGCGGCGGACGGCCAGGGAGTGGTAGCGGATAGCCTCGAACGAGCTGGGCAGGCCGCGCAGGACGCCCCCGCCATCGTGGTGGATGGTGGAGAGCTTGCCGTGGACGATCTCGCCGGCGCCCTCCACGATGCCGCCGAAGGCCTGGCCGACGCACTGGTGTCCCAGGCAGACGCCGAGGATGGGCAGGCGCCCGGCGAAGCGTCGCACCACCTCCAGGCTGATGCCGGCCTGGTCGGGGGTGCCCGGCCCCGGGGAGATGACGATGCGCTGGGGCGCGATGGCCTCGATGTCCTCGGGGCTGACCTCGTCGTTGCGGACGACGCGGACGTCGGCACCCAACTCGGAGAGGTACTGGTAGAGGTTGTAGGTGAAGCTGTCGTAGTTGTCGAGGAGGAGGAGCATGGATCAGCCCTCCCGCTGCGCCCGGATCATGGCCGAGCCGAGGCGGACCGTCTCGGGGTCGAAGCCGCGGGCTCGAACCTTCTGGGCGATGTCGATGAACAGCTCGAAACGACGCTCTACCTCAGCGCCGAGGGGAGTCGGTTCAGAAGGCGCGAACTCGACCGACTCGACGGTCAGGCCGGCTCGGCGGACCGCCGAGACGATCTCCTGATAGGGCCGGTAGTAGAGGTCGTGGTCTCTGCTCGCCTCCGCGTGGGCGCGCTCGGCGGGGGAGTCGTCCTCGTAGCAGGCAACGGTCGCGGCCAGGAAGCCGCCGGGCCGCAGCACCCGGCGCACGTCGGCGAAGAAGAGGTCGGCATCGGGCAACTGGTCCACGACGCCGGCGGCGATGACGGCATCGAACCAGGCGTCCTGGAGGGGGATACCGTGGGAGAGGTCGCATACCCGAAGGGCGAAGTTCTTGGCGAAGATGAGCCGACGACGGGCCAGGGCGAGCATCTCCGGGGAGATGTCCATGCCGACGCAGGCTCCCTCCCGGCCGATGGCCTCAGAGATGGCCCGCAGGTGGACGCCCGTGCCGCAGCCCGCGTCCAGGACGCGCATGCCGGGCTCCAGGCCCTGCGTGAGGAAGGTCACGAGACGAGCCTGCCCCTCCTCGCCGAGCCAGGCCGCCTGATCCTCATCGTAGGTCTGGGCGTACTGAACGTAGAGGCGGCGCTTGCGCTCGGCGTAGGTAAGGTCGGCCTGCGAGAGCGCAGCCGCGGCCGCGCGGGCCGCCTCCAGGCCCACCGGCGGAGCGTCGGCCTCGGCTCGCAGTACCGCTAGCAGCCAGTCTCTGAGGGGGGCGGGCATATCCAGCGCGGCCACCTCGTCGGGCAGAAGCCAGCGCAGGTCGTCGTAGTCGCCGTGCGCGCGGAAGCGAAGCTCCCCGGGCGGCTGGGCGACCCGGAAGACGTTGGTGACGTATCGCTCGCCCGCAGGGGGATCCTCGAGGTAGATGGTCTCGGCGAATACGGGCTCACCTATGGTCAGGCCCAGCTCACGCTCGAGGTGGCGGGCCAGCGCCTCCTCCGCGGACTCCTCCCGGCGGACAACCGTCGAGGGGAGGAGCCACTGACGGGCGAAAGGGGGACGTTCGGGGTTGCGGCGGGCCAGGAGCACGCGGCCCTCTCCGTGGATGAGCGCGGAGGAGAGGATGACGGGCATGGGATCAGTACCCCAGGCTGCCGCGGGGGGCCGCCTCGGCGGTCCGCTCGGCCTGCTCGATGGCCCGGAGGAGGGCCTGGGCCTTGCTCAGGGTCTCCTGGTACTCCCTCTCGGGAAGGCTGTCGAAGACGACGCCGCCGCCAGCCTGTACGTGGGCCACCCCGTCCTTCATGACGATGGTGCGGATGGTGATGGCGGTGTCCAGGTTGCCGGAGAGGTCGAAGTAGCCTACGGCGCCGGCGTAGGGGCCGCGGCGATGGGATTCCAGCTCGGCGATGATCTCCATGGCGCGGATCTTGGGCGCGCCGGATACGGTGCCCGCGGGGAAGCAGGCGCGGAGGGCATCGTAGGAGGTCATGTCCTGGCGGAGACGGCCGGAGACGTGGGACACCAGGTGCATGACGTGGGAGTAGCGCTCTACCTCCATGCACTGTGTGACCTGGACGGTGCCGGGCTGGCTGACGCGGCCGATGTCGTTGCGGCCGAGGTCGAGGAGCATGACGTGCTCGGCGCGCTCCTTCTCGTCGGAGCGGAGTTCCTGCTCCAGGGCGGCGTCCTCGGCGGGGTCGCGGCCGCGGGGCCGGGTGCCGGCGATGGGGTGGGTGGCGACGAGGCCATCCTCGACCCGGACCAGCATCTCCGGGGAGGCCCCTACGATGTGGGCGTCGCCCAGCTCCAGGTAGTACATGTAGGGCGAGGGGTTGATGGTGCGCAGGGCGCGGTAGACCTCGAAGGGGTGGGCGTGGGTGCGGCGGAAGAGGCGCTGCGAGGGCACCACCTGGATGACATCGCCAGCGATGATGTACTGGCGGGCCCGTTCTACCTTGGCCTCGTACTCCTCCCTGGTCATGTTGGAGGAGACGGGCTCAGGTCGCGGCGGCGGCTCGGTGCCCTGGCGGTAGGGCAGGGAGGTGAGGGGGCGGGCCAGGCGCTGGACGAGCTCCTCGACGCGGAAGGCGGCCTGGCGGTAGGCGGCATCGATGTCGCCGTCCAGGCGGAGGTGGCTGACCACCTTGATGTTGTGCTGGAGGTGGTCGAAGACGAGGAGGGTATCGGTGAACATGAAGACGGCCTCGGGGAGGCCCTGGGGGTCGGGCTCGGGGGCGGGAAGACGCTCGAAGTAGCGGGCGACCTCGTAGGCGAGGTAGCCGACGGCGCCCCCGTGGAAGCGGGGAAGGCCCGGCACCGACACGACGCGGAAGCGCTCCAGTTCGTCCTGGATGGCGAGGAGGGGGTCGCCCAAGTAGCCGTTCGCGCCCGCAGCGGGCCCGCTGCGGAGCACCCGGTAGGGCTCAGTGCCGATGAAGCTGTAGCGGGCCAGGCGTTCGCCGCCCTCGACGCTCTCGAGCAGGAAGGAGTGCTGGCCGCGGGCCACCTTGAGGTAGGCGGAGACGGGGGTTTCCAGGTCGGCGGCTACCTCGCGGTAGATGGGGGCGAGGTTGCCGCGGCTGGCTAGGGAGCGGGCTTCTTCAAGTGAAGGTGTGTAGGTCATGCAGGACCTCGTTGTTCGGCGAAATGACCTTCCGAACAGGCAAACAGGCGAACAGGCAAACAGGCAAACATGCAATCCGGCAGACAGATCATTCCACGAGGTACTCCTCTGGTTCCTGGCGAACTGCCTTGCCTTTTCGCTTGCGTTCGATCTCGTCCAATTGACGGATCTTGGCCGTCAGGATCGCAACCAGTGAGTCGCACTTCCTGTGGAGTCGGTCTTCTGTCTCCGCGTC
The DNA here is from genome assembly GCA_049678585.1 of Dehalococcoidia bacterium. Classification (GTDB taxonomy): domain Bacteria; phylum Chloroflexota; class Dehalococcoidia; order DSTF01; family CAZFGZ01; genus CAZFGZ01. The sequence goes on along the minus strand of JBAUEL010000020.1, from coordinate 4,462 downwards.
CAGATAGCCCCCGCGCTTCAGGAGATCGAGCCAGCTATCGGTCTCGCAGGCAGAGCCCCGAGCTATAAGGAGGTGATTCCGATAGGCGGCGACAGAATACCGGCCATGACCTTCGGCTATGTTGGCGCCCACCGACGAGGCGGAAGCGATGAACTGCCGCGCGAGGACGCTCGTTGCTGGTGTTGATGGAAGGGCGGCCGCGGCCTCGATCACATCGAGGGCAAGCTCCTGCGCGAGCTGCCAGACATCGAGCTTTCGGAATGAGTAGCGCTTGTCCACCTCCTTCATGTTTGCATGTCCGTTTGTTTGCCTGTTTGCCTCAGACAACCGGCAGCCTCCGGAAGTAGGTGAGGCCCATGGCCTCGCGGGCGAGGCGGAGGGTCTCCTGGGCTTCGCGGCGGGCGCGGCGGCTGCCTGCGTCGACGATTTCGTCTACCAGGCCGGGCTGGGCCTCGTAGCGGGCGCGGCGCTCGCGGATGGGGTCGAGGAAGGCGTTGAGGGCGCGGACGAGCCGCTGCTTGACCTCGACATCGCCAACGCGGCCGCGACGGTAACGACGCTTCAGGTCGTCCACCTCATCTCTGTCGCTGTTGAAGGCGTCGTGGTAGGTGAAGACGGGGTTGCCGCGGACGTGGCCGGGGTCGGTGGCATGGATGCGGGTGGGGTCGGTGTACATGCGCATCACCTTCCGCTCGACGGTCTTAGCGTCGTCGGAGAGGAAGATGGCGTTGTCCAGGGACTTGCCCATCTTGGCCTTGCCGTCGATGCCGGGAAGGATGGGCACGTCGCCGATGAGGGCGTCGGGGATGGGGAAGACCGGGCCGTAGAGGTCGTTGAAGCGGCGGGCGATCTCGCGGGTGACCTCGATGTGAGAGGCCTGGTCCTTGCCGACGGGCACGAGGTCGCCCTTGACCATGAGGATGTCGGCGGCCTGAAGCACGGGATAGGAGAGGAGACCCAGGGAGGCCGTCTCCAGCTTGAGGTCGCGCATGACCTCTTTCAGGGTGGGAACCCGCTGAAGGCGCGGCACGCTCACCAGCATTGCGAAGAGCAACTCCAGCTCCGACACCTCCGGCACCAGGGACTGGACGTAGATGGTGGTCTTCTCCGGGTCGATGCCGACGCTGAGGTAGTCGAGGGTGAGGCCGCGGATGTTGTGGCCGAGCTCGTGCAGGTCCTGGCTGCGGGTGGTGAGCACGTGCAGGTCGGCGAGCAGGAAGAAGGCGTCGTACTCGTCCTGGAGGCGGACGCGGTTGGCGAGGCTGCCGACGTAGTTGCCCAGGTGAAAGGCGTCGTTGGTCGGGCGGTCGCCGGTGAGGATTCGCTGTCTTGTCATGGGCCCTCCACCACCGGTACGTGGGTCATGGCTTCCCTGACCTTGTCCTCGGGGTAGGCGTAGTCCTCCAGCTCGCCGGCGAAGTACTTGTCGTAGGCGGCGAGGTCGAGAAGGCCGTGGCCGCTGTGGTTGAAGAGGATGACCCTGGCTTCGCCGGCCTCTCTGGCCGCCAGGGCCTCGTCGATGGTGGCGCGGATGCAGTGGGCGGTCTCCGGGGCTGAGATGATGCCCTCGGTCCGGGCGAACTGGACGGCGGCCTTGAAACAGGGGATCTGGTGATCGGCCCGCGCCTCCATGTGGCCGTGGTCCACGAGCTGGCAGATGAGCGGGGCCATGGCGTGGTAGCGCAGCCCACCAGCGTGGATGCCCGGGGGGACGAAGGTGTGGCCCAGGGTGTGCATCTTCATGAGAGGGGTGGTGCCGGCGACGTCGCCGAAGTCGTAGCGGTACTCCCCCCTGGTCACGCTGGGGCAGGACTCGGGCTCACAAGCGACGAAGCGGGTCTTCTTGCCGTTCACCAGGCGCTCGCGCATGAAGGGCAAGGCCAGGCCGGCGTAGTTGGAGCCGCCGCCGACGCAGCCGATGACCACGTCCGGGTAGTCGCCGGCCATCTCCATCTGCATGAGGGCCTCCTGGCCGACGACGGTCTGATGGAGGAGGACATGGTTGAGCACGCTGCCCAGGGAGTACTTGGTGTCCTCGCGGCTGACGGCGTCCTCCACCGCCTCGCTGATGGCGATGCCCAGGCTTCCGGGCGACTCCGCGTCCTGCGCCAGGATGTCCCGGCCGGCCTTGGTGTCGGTGCTCGGGCTGGGCACGATGGTTGCCCCCCACGTCTCCACCATGGAGCGCCGGTAGGGCTTCTGATAGTAGCTGACCTTCACCATGTAGACCTTGCACTCGAGGTCGAAGAAGTTGCAGCCCATGGCCAGGGCGCTCCCCCACTGGCCGGCGCCGGTCTCGGTGGCAAGGCGCTTCACGCCCTCCTGCTTGTTGAAGTAGGCCTGGGCGACGGCGGTGTTGGGCTTGTGGGAGCCCGCCGGGCTGACGCCCTCCCACTTGTAGTAGATGCGGGCGGGCGTATCCAGGGCCTTTTCCAGCCGGTAGGCCCGATAGAGGGGACTGGGTCGCCACAGGCGGTAGATCTCCTGCACCTCCTCGGGGATGTCGATGTAGCGCTCGGCGCTGACCTCCTGCTGGATGAGGGCCATGGGGAAGATGGGCGCCAGGTCCTGGGGCCCGATGGGCTGGAGGGTGGCCGGGTGGATGGGTGGAGGCGGCTGCCAGGGTAGGTCCGCCATGATGTTGTACCAGTGCCCCGGCATCTCCTTCTCCGGCAGGATGAACTTGGTGGTCATGGGTTACCTCCTCGAAAGCGCTTCAGGCTGAGCCCGGCTCTCCGATAAGCACTCCACAAGAAAAGCCCCTCACCCACAGGGGCGAGGAGCTAGCTCGCGGTGCCACCCTGATTGTCCCCAGTCAGCAGGACATCTCATTTCAGGTACGGCCCCGAGACATCGAGGCGATACCCGGGGCTGTGATAACGGTGCCCGCTCCGGCAAGACCTACTGGGAGCAAACAGGCAATCTTGCAAACAAGCAAACAGTTTCCGCACGCATTTGGATGTTCACCTGTCTGCGATCGATGTTTGCCGTTCGGTCCGCGGCTCCCAGGTCCATTCCGACCGCTGCGCCGGCGCCGGCTTCCACCTTCCCCGGCTCTCTGGGCCCCGCTTTGCGGCGTACTAGTCCTGTTCGCAGCCGATATCTATTCGTTTATGACGCGCACTATAGCAGCGCCGAACAGATATGTCAAGCCCGATGTTACGGCACCAGGGCCACGCGGCGGACCTTGGTCGGCTCCTTGGCCTGCCACTCGGCCGCCTGGAAGGCCTTGTCGATGTCCTCCAGCTTGAACTTGTCGTTGGCCACAAGCTCCTCGTGCGGGTACTTGTCTTTGGTGCGCACCAGGAAGTCCAGGGCCTCCGGGATAACCCAGGGGTCGTACATGATGACACCGACCATGCGCAGGCTGCCCCAGGTGATGACAGCGGGATCGATGGGGTGGGTGTTTCCCGCGCTGATGCAGCCGATCTCCAGGTAGGTGCCGCCTGCACGGAGCATCTGGAGCCCCTCGGGGACGACCGAGGGGAGCCCTACGAGCTCAGCCACCACGTCGGCGCCGCGGCCCTGGGTGAGCTCCTGGACGCGCTGGACGCGCTCGGCGGGGTCCTTGAGCTCGTTGAGGTTGATGGTCACGTCGGCACCGAAGCGCCGGGCGAGCTCCAGACGGTGGGGGAGGGCATCGATGGAGATGACGAGGTCGGCACCCATCTCCTTGGCCACGGCGCAGGCGTTCACGCCGAGGCCGCCGGCGCCCTGCACCACCAGGGTGTCGCCGAGGCGGAGTCCGGCCTGGTGCAGTCCGAAGGTGACCTGGGAGAGGGCGCAGTTGACGGGGGCGACCATCTCGTCGCTGAGCTCGTCGGGGACCTTGAAGACCCAGTGCCCGGCCTGGAGGGAGTAGTACTCAGCGTAGGCCCCCTTGAAGGGGCTGGGGTTGAGCATCATCCGCAGGACCTTGTTGGGGCAGGCGGCGAACTGGCCGCGGTAGCACTGGTAGCAGCGGTTGCAGGGGTAGAAGTAGGCGTAGCAGACGCGGTCGCCCTCCTGGAGGGGGCGGCCGTAGGAGTCGGTCGTGATGTTGGCGCCCAGCTTGTAGACGCGGCCGGTCATCTCGTGGCCGACCACGCTTCCGGCCATGGCTGCAAAGACGGGGGAGTCGCCCCGCCAGATGTGCAGGTCGGACCCGCAGATGTTGGCCATGGTCACCTTGATGACGATGGCATCGGGGTCAGGATCGGGCACATCGAACTCCTGGATCTCGTGCCCCTTACCCGGACCCATGAAGATGGCAGCTTTCCCTTTCATGGCTTGCTTCCCCTTTCCTTGGCGCCAAGGGCCGAACGGCGACTACACAGAGGACCGATATGGAAGGTCGAACGTATCTTATACCTAGAAGGGGTGGTGTCAAGCAAGAGACGGGATCGAGGGGGCCTGCCTTCGGGAGGATGGGTTTCACCCTGAGGGATACAGAGCCCCTTGCACAAGTGAGGTAGTTCTGCCC
>JBAUEL010000019.1:0-8456 GCA_049678585.1 Dehalococcoidia bacterium | reverse complement strand
GAGGCCCACCGCCAGGCCCCCTTCCCGGCCGGCCACCCGCTCGTGCGCCCGATCCAGGAGACGGGTGATCTCCCCCTCGCCGGTGTGAAAGCCGAACTGCTCGGTGGCTTCATCCTCCAGGTGCTGGGCCTCGTCCACGACCAGATGGGCGTAGCCCGGGAGCACGTTGCCTCCGGCGGCCACGTCGGAGAGAAGCAGGGCGTGGTTCACCACCAGCAGGTGCGAGGCCTCGGCCCGCTTGCGGGCGCGCAGGAGGAAGCAGGAGCCGTCCCTGACGTAAGGACACAAAGCGGTGAGGCACGACTCGTTCTGAGCGTTCAGGCGGTTCCACACGGGCTCCTCGGCCCGGGTCAGGTTGATCTCGGCGCGGTCGCCCGTCTCGCTGCGGGGGAGCCACAGCAAGAGGCGCACCAGCATCCTCGCCTCCTCGGCGTTGAGCGCAGCGGAATGACGCAGCGTCGCCCAGCGCAGCAGGCACAGGTAGTTGCGGCGGCCCTTGAGCTGGGCCACCCGCAGGTCCTCCGGCTCGAAGGGCTCACCGTCCGGCGACCAGCCCTCCAGCAGCAGCCGCACGATGGGGATGTCCTGCCCCATGAGCTGCTCCTGGAGGCTGATGGTGTTGGTGGAGACCACCGCCCGGCTGCCGTTGCGCAGGGCGTAGCAGGCCGCCGGAATGAGATACGCCAGCGACTTGCCGATGCCCGTGCCCGCCTCCACGATGAGGTCATGACCCTCGTTGAGGACCTCGGCCACCGCGCCAGCCATGCGGAGCTGCTCCGGCCGCTCCTCGAACTCGTGGATGATCCCGGGCCGCCTCCCGGCGGACTCCAGGATCGCCACTACCTCGTCGGGGTCCACCGGCCGCACCCGCTCCGAGGGCACCGGCGCTGACCCCGGCTCGCTCGGGCGGCGCACCACCCCGTGGACCAACCCACCCGCCTCAGCGACGGCCGCGCCGGGCAGCGCCGGCCGCTCCGCCGAGACCTCCCGCAGCAGGTGGCGCAGAGGCCAGTCCGTGAGGGAGGCGATGCGCTCCGCCTCCGCCAGCAGCTCCGGCGGAAGGGCCGCCAGACGCGCCCTCAGAGCCAGGAAGACCTGCTGGGCGGCCGCGGCATCGGCCAGGGCGCGGTGCTGCACCGGGAACTCCACCCCCAGGTGCCGGGCGAGGCTTCCCAGGCTGCGCTCCGAAAGCTCGGTCAACAGGAGGCTGGCCAGCTCGAAGGTGTCGTAGGTAGGCCCGGACGGGACGATGCCCTGCCGGGCCAGGAAGCCCAGGTCGAAGGCCACGTTCTGCCCCACCACCGGGTATGCCCCGATGAAAGCCTCCAGGTCCGAGGCCACCTCCGCGAAGAAGGGAGCGCTCTCCAGCTCCTCCGCCGCGATGCCGGTGAGCAACTGGATGCGATACGAGAGCGGCCGCCGTGGATTCACCAGGGTGTGGAAGGTCTCCTCCACCCCGCCCTCGCTGAAGCGCACCGCCCCGACCTCGATGATCTCCTCCCGCTCCGGGTCGAGGCCGGTGGTCTCCAGGTCCAGGGCCACGTAGGTCGGCGCCAACAGCGAACCCTCAGAGGTGCAGGGCCAGATGGGGTCGCGCCATTTTAGCACGCGCCCGGCTGGCCTCGCACGAGCAGCGCCGGCCCGCAAGTGGTCCAAGATTGGTGGGTCTTCTGCTGGGCACTGCGGGATGAAGAGCCCTGCTGCTAGGGGAAGTGCGGAGGGGCACAGCCCCTCTGCCGGGGGTCTGGGGGTGTCCCCCAGATTCCAAATACATCCCGAGGGCGGGCGGGTGGGCAGAACCACCTCACTTCTGCAACATCTATTTGTCCCGCAGGGCCCAACAGGACACCCACTGACTTTAGAGCGCTTACAGCCCGCCCTCCCTAGTCGGGGGAATCGCCAGGACTCGCTTCGAGGCTGGCCTCGGTCAGGGGGCGGAGGTCGCCCTCCAGCAGCCCTAGATGGGCCTGGAAGCGGCCGGCGTGCAGCTCCGCCAGCATCTGCTCCTGCGACTCCAGCGCCCGCTCGAACACCGTGCAGAAGATGCCGATGCCCTGGGTGGAGTGGGCGTCGCTGCCGCCGGTGACCGGCTTGCCCAGGATCCTCGCCACCTGAAGGGCGAAGAGGTTCTCGCGCGGGCTGTTGGCGCCGTTCAGGGCCTCGATGGCGTCCACTGTCTGGAACACGGGCAGCCGCGCGGCCTGCTCCGGGGTCAACGAGAACGGCTCCCGATCCTCCCGCAGGAAGTGCACCCGGTCGAAGAAACGGCGGAACGGGTGGGCCACGATCATGTAGCCCCCCGCCTCCCTCACCACCCGTCGCAGCTCCTGGGCGTTTCGGATGCCCGGCACATAGCCGTCCAGGCCGATGACCAGGATGTGACCCAGGTCGGTGGACACCTCCATGCCGTTGGCGATGAACAGCCTGTCCCCGTGGCGGCTGCGGTAATCATCCAGCACAAAGGGGTCCCAGAGGCGGTCGTGCTCGGTGATGTTGACCCCGGACAGCCCCCGCCGCTGTGCCTCCCGGGCCAGCTCCTCAGGGCTCAGGTTGCTGTCCGTGGCACCCCGGGTGGTATGGACGTGCATGTCAATGATGGTCCCGGCCGTGTTCAGCGGCATAGCATCCGCCCCCGCTACCCCGAATCGAGAGGGCTCCAGGCGGCCAGATACGGCATGAGGTAGCCGAACAGCCCGGCCAGGGCCAGACCGACGGCCGCCGAGGGCCTCCGGATGCCCGGCACCACCACCGAGATGGGCACCACAGCGATGACCACACAGGCCAGAACGAGCCCCGTGAACACCAGGTTGGGGCTCCCCAGCCCTCCCTCGGGCGCCCGCTCCTCCAGCGCCATCAGCAGAAGGCCCAGCAGCATGCCTACCGCCGTGAACACCAGCAAGGCGAAGAGGTGCAGCACCACCGAGAGGGCCGCCACCGAGGTCTGCGCGGGCACCACCAGACGAATTCGGGCCGAACCCGAGCGCACCAGCGCGATCGCCACCGCTGGCGCCGCCACCAGGGCCACCGCATAGCCGCAGATGAAACCCGCCAGCACCTCTGCCACCGCTCACCCCTCCGTCCAGGCCCCCGCCTCTGCGGCGGGGAGCACCCTCGTCTCCCTCGCCTCCAGCCCCAGCGACCGCAGCTCCCTCAGGACAGGCTCGATAGGCCGATCCTCCTCCGGCAGGAGGAAGAGGGCCGGCCCGCTGCCGGCCAGGTGCGGGCAGCCCAGTCCGCAAGCCGCAACCCGTTCGAACAGCCGGGCCGCCTCCGTCATCACCTCTCCCAGCACCCCCTCGAAGACGTTATAGATGTCCTCGTCGCGGATCGGCTGGCCCCCGCGCAGTCGCTCCACCAGCCGCCCGCTCGCCGACCCGTCGCTGTAGTGCTGCGTCCGCAGAGTTCCGTACATGCGGGCGGTCTTGTCCCTCAGAACAGCCTGCGGCCAGGCCAGCACGAAGGGGCGCGGCTGGGCATCCCCCAGCGGCGTGAGCCGCTCGCCACGGCCCTCCGCCAGCGCCGTCCCCCCGTGCAGGAAGAAGGGCACGTCGGAGCCCAGCCCGGCGGCCACCTCCGCCAGTTCTTCTGCCGACAGGCTGAGCCCCCACAGCCGGTTCAGTCCCCGCAGCACCGCGGCCCCGTCGCTGCTGCCTCCCCCCAGGCCCGCCGCCATCGGTATCCGCTTCCTCAGCACGACGGTGGCGCCTTCCTTCACACCGCTCGCCTCCCGGAGCGCCGTCGCTGCCCGAAAGGCCAGGTTCGATTCCACCATGATGGCCCTCTCAGCGTCATCTTTCTCGTACATCGACACATGCAGTCGCTCAGAGGGCTCCATCTCCACCTCATCCCACAGGTCGACCGTCTGGAGGATGGTGCGCACCTCATGGTAGCCGTCGGGGCGCCTCCCCAGCACCTCCAGGGTCCAGTTGATCTTGGCGGGGGCGACGAGCCTAAGCCTCACCGGGCTTCTCCCCCCGGTCGAAGTCCTTCGGGAGGGTGCGGGCCAGGGCCGCCCACTGCTCCAGACTCAGCGCCTGCGCCCGCAGGCGGGGGTCGATGCCGGCGATGGCCAGCAGCGAGGCCGCAGCCACCGTATCCAGCCTCAGGCCCAGGGCCAGGGCGTTGCGGAGCTGCTTGCGGGGGGCGCTGAAGCCCGCCCGCACTACCCGAAAGAACCGCTCCACGTCATCCACGCGGGCGCGAGGCTGCGGGGCAACGTCGAGGCGCACCACCGCAGAGGTCACCTTGGGAGGAGGGTAAAAGGCCGAGGGGGAGACGGTGAACAGCAGCCGCGGCTCTCCATAGAGCTGGACGGAAACTCCCAGCAGGCTCATGCGGCCGGGGCCCGCCACGATGCTCTCGGCCACCTCCTTCTGGACCATGATCACCAAGCGCTGGGGGGGCGCCGCTGCCTCCAGGAAGTGGCGAAGCACGGGGGCGGCGATATAGTAGGGCAGATTCGCCACCACCAGATACGGTGGTGACACCCCCGCCTCCGCCAGCAGCGCGCCCGGCGAGAGGGAAAGGACATCCTTGTAGATGACCGCGACCCGCGCCTGCCCGGCGAAGCGCCGACGCAGGTACGTACACAGCCCCTCGTCGACCTCCACCGCAGTCACCCGGGCACCGGCCTCAGCCAGCTCCGCGGTGAGCGACCCTACGCCCGCTCCTACCTCGATGACGGCATCGGACGGGCCGACCTCCGCGGCGGCCACGATCCGCCGCAGGATGCGCCGGTCGCTCAGGAAGTGCTGACCCAGGCTCTTGCGCGGGCGGAGGCCAGCCTCGCGCAGCTCCGGAGGAGGCCCCTTGGCGCCGGCCCGACGGCGGCTACGGGGCGAGGATGTAGATGTCAACCCAGTGGGATATCCAATCAGGAATCACACCGTCCGGATACCCCAAGTCTATCATGTTGCCGGAGATGCCGCCGCCGGTGTCCGCGGCTACACCGAAGCCGTAGCCTGGGATGTACATGCGGGTCCCCAGAGGGATAACGTTGGGATCGACCGCGACGATCCCTTGCGTGACAGGAACACCAGTCGCGGTTATCCCGTACCATGGGTCGGTAGGCGACCTGCCGGCGCTGGCAGGGCAGTACCAGGTGGCGTAGACGCGCATCGTCCGGAGGACCTCGTAACCCTCGAGCGAGGCAGGAGGTTCCACCCCACCGCCGATCTCGCTCGGGGCGCTCTCCGTTGCCGTAGAGTAGTAGACCACGGTGTCCACCGGTTCCGGCTGATACCACTCCTCCACCAGCTCCCATGCCACCGCCACATCGTTCTCGTAGAGAATACGATACTGCCGGTAGAGAACGCCGTCATACCCCTCCACCCGGCGGGTCTCGCCCGGCGGGAGACTGGAGTCGGGCTTGTAGACGGTACTGCTCTCCAGGTACTCCTCTTCGAGCAGGAGCTCCTCGGACACCCGTATCACGTGCACGAACATGCCCGCAGTGATCGCCGTCTCTGCCGGAGGCTCCAGCCGGCTATCCTCGGGCAGGGCGATGCCCGCCTCCGCCAGGGCCTCGCCCACCGTATCCGTGAGGGTGTACAGCACGATCTTGGAGCCGGGCAGGGTTACCGTGACGGCCTCGGCGTGCTCGACGTGGATCTCCAGGCCCGCGGCCAGCTCGGTGGCCGGGCTGGGCTGCACCGAGTCGCCGGGACCGAGCTGCACCCCCGCTTCCTTAAGGCCCAAGCCCACCGTGGTCCGGCTGGACTCGAAGCGCAGGGTCTGGCCGTCCTCGTGCACGGTGAAGGGGACAGCCCTCCGCACCTCGATGCTCACCGGCCCGCTTTCGGTGCCGGAGGCGGCGTCCGAGGAGTCCGCACTCCCAACGGGCAGCAGCGCAGCCAATCGCGGGGGCGGGCGGATGGCGTCGTAGGGCGAGACGAACACACCGTTTTGAAGGACGCTGTCCCTGGGGCCCAGCTTCACGTTGGCCTCCGCCAGCGCCCCGGCGATGGTGGCGGAGCGGGTGCGCAGGCCCAGGAGTCGCCCGTCCACCTCCAGGACCACCGGGGTAGCCCGTTCCACCGCCAGCACCTCCCCACCGGCATACTGCGTTCGCTTCACCCGGTCGCCCGGTAGCAGCTCCACGTCGGCCAGACGCAGCAACACCTCATCGCTGTCGGCACGGGTGGTTACGGTGATCTCGGTGCCGTCGGCGGCCACCGTCACCTCCCGCACGGGCAGCACAGTGAAGGCCAGCAGGCTGATGACCGCCAGCGCCAAGAGGATCGCCAGATGGATGCGGGGGCGGCGGTAGCCCAAGAGGGTGAGAGCCCTCAGCAGCAGCGAAGCAAGCGTGAAGGTTGGAGCTTTCCTGGGCGCGTCGTCGTCGGCCATTAAGAGGCACAGACTCCCCTGGCGCGCCAGGCGAACGGTCGCAGCCCGTGGTCAGGGGAAGATCAGAAACACCCCGCCATTGCGGTCGTGCACCCGCTGTCGATTCGGTCCGAGAGCTTGTCGGCGCTAGCTAGCTCCGGCTCGGTTTCCCTGCGGCACCCGAAATCCACTGCTTACCGCTGCTTCCTTCCGGACCTGACGGAGTTCGCAGGGGTTTCGCCGCGCAGGACCAAGCCCTCAACGCCGCTCGGCGACGATAGTCCCCCCCGGCGCCTGAACCTCGAGCGGGAGTTCAGCCCCGCTATAGCGGCTTGCGGGTACAGGGCACCGCTAGCTCCCCGCCTAGCACGACCGCGTGACATCCTAGCCACATGCTCCCGACCATGTCAAGATGACCCCCTCACCTGCCCCCGCCGCCCCGTTCCCATCACCCCCAACCCTGATGTAGAATGACCCCGTCCTTGGCCTCAGGCCATGTCCTATGTCCCTGCGGAGGGCATACAGCCCTCCCCCTGATCGAAGACGGGAGCACCATATGACCACTCCACCCAGGGAAGTCCACAAGGCAGTGGTGCTGGCGGCAGGCCTCGGGACACGCCTCCTACCTGCAACCAAAGCACAACCCAAAGAGATGCTCCCCCTGGTGGACAAGCCCATCATCCAGTACGCCGTGGAGGAGGCCGCCGCCTCCGGCCTCCGCCAGGTCATCATGGTCACGTCCCTGGCCAAGCGCGCCGTGAAGGACCACTTCGACCGCTCTATCGAGCTGGAACAAGCCCTCCGCGAGAAAGGCGATACAGTCCACCTGGCCGAGGTCCAGCGCATCTCGGAGCTCGCCGACATCGTCTACGTCCGCCAGAAGGAGCAGCGAGGTGTAGGCGACGCCGTGCTCGCCGCTCGGGAAGTGGTGGGCAACGAGCCCTTCGTCCTCTTCTTCCCCGACGATGTCATCATCGCCGAGGTTCCGGTAGCCAGGCAGCTAATGGACGTATTCGGACGCTATGGAGGCTCCGTGCTGGCGGTGCAGCGCGTCCCTGCGGCCCAACTGGAGAGCTACGGCATCGTAGACGGCGAGCCGGTGGCCCAGGGCGTCATCCGGGTGCAGGGCCTGGTGGAGAAGCCCTCGCCCCAGGAGGCCCCCTCGGACCTGGGCATCGTGGGACGCTACGTGCTTACCCCGGAGATCTTCGACGCCCTGGCCGAGACCCCGCCCGGCAAGGGCGGCGAGATCCAGCTCACCGATGCCCTCGCCCTCCTGCTGGCCCGTCAGCCCCTCTTCGCCTACCAGTTCCAGGGGAACCGCTACGACACCGGCCAGCCCCTGGGACTGCTGAAGGCCTCGGTCGAGTTGGCCCTCCGCAGGCCCGACATCGGGCCGGCGCTCCGTCAATACCTGCGGGACCTGGCCCTGGGAGGCGAATAGCGACCCCACGGAGGCAGCAGTGCGCATCCTCGCCCTCGGCATCCCCCTGCCCGGCCCGCAGATCGATAACTACACCTTCGCCAGCGCCCCCTCCTTCTTCGACTACGACGCCATGGTGGTGGAGCCCAGCGCCCTCTCCCAACTCATCGAGCAGCTCGTCGACAGCACCGCCGAGCACGCCACTCACTTCGACCAGCCCGTGGCCAACGCGGCCACCTCGCCCGTGGCGGTGGGCCTGGCCGACCTGCTGCGCCGCCGCCAGGAGGAGACCGCCCGTTTCCTGGCGCGGGGCGGCTTGGTGGTCTGCCTCGCCTACCCCGACGTGATGCACATGCGGGTGCTGGGCTTCACCGGCTGCGACCGCTACTTCTGGCTGCCCGCGCCTCCTGGTATGCAGTACCGAGAGCCCCATCTCCTCCCGGCAGAGGGCACCGAGGCCTTCCCCACCGACCTGGACCATCCCTTCGCTCCCTACATCCAGGCCTATCGGCGCAACCTGGCCTATCGCGCCCACATCTCCGAAGCCGTGGCGGGCTTTTCGGGTTTCGGAAAGGTCTTCGCCCGCAGCGCCGGCGGTGCCGCCGTCGGCGTCGAACTCCTGGCGGGCGGCGGGCGCGTGGTGTTCATCCCTCCCCCGCGCAGGGTCAGAAGCGGCGACGAGCGCTATGCCTTCTCCAACCTCCTC
>JBAUEL010000018.1:0-2496 GCA_049678585.1 Dehalococcoidia bacterium | reverse complement strand
GCCCAGGACTTCATGGCGATCTTCCAAAACAAGGTATCTGCCATCGAGGACCTGCACGTCAACGCTTCATTTACTGAGAAGTTAGAGTGATTGAACTGTCCTGATTGATGGTGGAAAACCTTAGGCTCAATACGCCTCTTTCTTAAACCAGGCATGATTAGATATACGCATGGTACGAAGTTCCGCCCTCAGGGCATCCAAATACGACGCCAAAGCAGTTGGTGATGTTGTAAAGAACAGGATTGACGCACAGAGAGACAGCATGGCCGCACAATTCACCGCCGTGTCGGGAGATTTGGTTGCAGTTGAGGAAGACACAAAAGCAATCCTCGAAGCAGCAGGAGTCTCTGTTACCTTGTACGCCTCATATCTCGCGTGTGCACGAAGGTTCTACAAGATACACAGGACTCACGAGGGCACCGTCGGTGCTCTTGAGCTGTGTATCGAGGCTACAAAATGGGCCCTTAGGGGACTGGTCGAGGCGAACCTCATAACACTGTGCCTTGGCATAACAGGCGTTGACATCTCTACATGCACATCAGCTTGATTCCTGTGACACATCCCTGGTCTGGTCACTTTTTGTTAGATTTTTCTTTAAATCTGAGAGATTCCCAGAGATGGCACACGATTTTCTTCCTGAGACAACATAAATGATCAAAAGGTTTCCTATAATATTTCCATGAGATCTCGTCTAATTCCTGTCTTTCTGTCGTGTCAATCGCCTCAGAAGTTTGTAGTGGATCGGCTCTTTCATGTTTGTTATCTTGGTGTAGCATTTCCACTCAGGGATCCATTTGCTCAACATAGGCTTGCAGTGCTTCTTAGACCAGATGAAATCGCTGTTGCCGTCCTTCATGAAGTGTCCACACCATAATCCGAAATCGGCGAGCACGTCATAACCGAGCTTCCTTATCTCGCTAATATGGAAGATATCGACGGCGTGGTTCCTGGTCTTGTCGTCCAGCTCCAGGAGCTTCATGGTCGCCTTCCTGAACACACTCTTGTACGAAGCGAAGCAATACCAACCTGTGCCGTCAACTTTGTGCACACCCCGGAGATACGGGGAAAGGGCGACATTCTCGACGATCATGTCCCCATCCCTCTTCACATAATACACCGCCGGATATGAGACCATGTACGCGGCAGACTGCCTCATCGGCTGTATCGCGGTAGCCATTCCACACTTAGGGTTATCATCAAGAAGTGACAGCAGACGGGGCACCGCATCAGTCGGGCAGATAGTGTCATCCTCAATCATCACGAACCTCTCGGTCTTGCATAGCCGGAAGACGTCCATGTGCATACCCAGGATCGGGCCGTTCTGACTGTCCTTCCAGGATATGACTTTCTTGGTCAATAAAGGCCTCTGATACAATCTCCATGACTTGTAAAGCCTGACAGACTTGAAGGCACCAATGTACGAGCTGGCCCTGTCCATGAGTGCGTCCATCAAAGCGGTGTTGTCGCTGTTATCGAATATGAGCAAGTGGCATTTAGAGACGTCCATCGTCATACGCTCGAAGCTCTCAAAGAAACGCAGGAAACACCACAACCTCGAGAAACAAAGCACTAGAGTAAAGTCACTTTTCAAGCACTTTTCATCCCCCTGAGAATACAACATCTGACCCCTCTTCCCCTTCCTCCTGGTCCCCATGTAAACCATATATTACAACTCGCTCCAAAGCTTAAAAGACCTGCTATCCTCTCGGTGCTTGCAGGATTTATGAAGGAAATGGAACACCTTGACGACGTACCAATCCATCTCTTCCTCCTCGAGGGATCTCTCGGGAATTATGTAATTGTACTTAGCTGAAAGGCTGTGAATCGGATACTTGTTAATGATCTCGTTGAGACTCTTCTGGTCTGTCTTGTAATAGGACTTCTCAGTCCTCGAGGCACAAACCTGGCCTGCAATGTATGCCCTCCGTGCAGCCCACTCCTTCGACAACCTGATACCGAGCTCCCTGTTGAAGGCCATCACACCACTGTTCCAGCTCCCCTTTTTCAGGTGCCTATAAATCGCAAGCTTTCCCCTCTCCGCGATGCTGAAAAGCTCGGTAATGTCCCCATTGACATAAATGTCCGTATCCATCATGATAGTGGTGTCGAAAGCGGTGAGCTGCCCTGCCCGGGCTTTAAGTTCATGGGCACCCAACCAGTCCCTTGCCATCATGACCTGTACCTGGATCTTGTTGTGACGCCATAAAGAAGTCAACATTCGCCTCAGATCATCCAATCTATCTAGTGTAGTAACGGCCCACAAGCCCCGGCTTTCTCTCATATTTTTTCGCATCCTTAAACTCTGGTGAGATCTTACCCTTCCACATGAAATACCATCTCGAATATTTTCGCCACATAGCCCCCGTCTTCCTGGAAAAGAAATCAAGATCCTCGTCTGTTAGATGTCGCTTATGACTGCGGACTTTCATACCGTCAAGGGGAGTTGTCAATATCCAGTTCCTACAAACACGATCAAGTTCGTATATAGCCCTAACC
>JBAUEL010000017.1:0-9312 GCA_049678585.1 Dehalococcoidia bacterium | reverse complement strand
GTCCAGCGGCGCTCCGGCCCCGTTCAGGTGGAGATGGTGATAGTGGGGCGGCCGGGGGCCGGCCGCCAGGGGGAGACCCTTCGCCTGACCGCCAGCAAACGATGGCGGGTCAACGGCGTGCCCCGGCGCCAGGGCGATGTGGTGGGGCAGATCAACGCAGTGCTCTTCACCTCCCACGACCTGGAGCTGGTGGGGGGCCCGCCGGCACTGCGACGCCGCTACCTGGACATCGCCCTTTCCCAGGTGGACCGACCCTACCTGCGGGACCTCCAGGCTTATAGCAGGGTGCTGACGCAGCGGAACGCCCTGCTTCGCCGCATCCAGGAGGGCGACGCCGGCCCAGGCGAGCTGGCCTTCTGGAACGCCCAGATGGCCCAGCACGGCGGTCGCATCACCGGGGCCAGGGCGCGGGCAGTGACCCTCGTGGCACAGTACGCCGCGGAGGCCCACCGCCATCTGAGCCTCGGCCAGGAGGAGCTGGGCGTGACATACCAGCCGCGACTGCCCCAGGGCTGGGACGACCAGCGCGCCGCCTCTGCCAGCGATGAGGAGCTGGTGGAGGCCCTGCGGGAGGGTCTGGAGTCGGGCGGGCGGCGCGACATCGCCGCTGGCGTTTCCCTCCTGGGCCCGCACCGCGATGACCTCGCCTTCACCCTAAACGGCGTCCCGGCCGGCTCGTTCGCCTCCCGCGGGCAGCAGCGCACCGCAGCCCTGGCCCTTCGTCTGGCCGAGGCCCGCTTTCTGCTGCACCGTACCGGCGAGTATCCGGTGCTCCTGCTGGACGACGTCCTCTCCGAGCTGGACATGGGAAGGCGGGGCACCGTGCTGGAAGCGGTGCGCTCCTTCGAGCAGATCCTGGTGACCTCCGCCGACGCCGACCGCTTCAGCCAGGGGTTCCTGCAGTCGGCGGCGGTCTTTCGCGTCGAGGAGGGCCGGCTCGAGCCAGTCGAGTAGCGGCCCCGGGGCCGGCCTACTCCACGGGCGAGCCGGTGAAGAGGGGGCTTTGCAGGCCCGCCGGCACGATGACGTGAAGCGCTCCGGGGACCGCCCGGAAGGTCATGGGCGTCTCCCCCATGTATTCCCCATCCATCTGTACCGGCAGGACGGGTGCCCGCACCTCGATGCTCTTCACGGTCTGGTAGAGCACGTCGGGGGCACGATGGTGACGGCGGGCGAGGATGCGGATGCCGGAGGCGACCGCACGCAAGGGGCCTTGGCGGCGAAAGAGACACAGATCCAGGCGGCCGTCATCGACCGCTGCCTGGCAGGTGATCTCGACGACGCCGGCGTAGGAGCGGGTATTGCCGACCACCATCCAATAGAGGTCCGTCTCCAGGGACTGGCCGTCGAGCAGGAGGTGGGCAGCCTTAGCCCGATAGGAGAGGACGCCGCGCAGCCCGTACAGGATGTAGGCGAGAGCCCCCAGGCGCCGCTTGAGGCCCTTAGGAACCGCTCCCACCACCAGGCCGTCCAGGCCCACCCCTGCCATCAGCAGGAAGTAGCGGTCGGTGCCCCCGCCAGCGAACCGGCCTTCCGTAGAGGCCAGCCCCAGGTCGATCTGCCGGCGCTCCCCCTCCGCGATGACCCGAGCCGCCGCCAGGGGATTTCGGGGAATGCGCACCTCCTTGACCCAGACGTTGGCGGTGCCGCCTGGCACCACGGCCAGAGCAGTGGGCGAGCCAGCCAGGCCATTGGCTACCTCGCTCAGGGTGCCGTTGCCGCCGCAGGCCGCCACCACCTCGTACTCCTTGCGGGCGGCCTCACGGGCCAGCTCCGTGGCGTGCATGCTGGCCGCGGTGGCCTCCAGAGAGGCCTCCCAGCCCTGGCCCTCAAGCCAGCTCACCGCCGAGCGGATGCGATCCAGGGAGGGCACCCCGCGGGCCACCGGATTATAGACAAAGAGGACTCGTGGCGACACGGCGTAGGTCAATCCTCCTGGGTCTTGAACCGACCAATCCGTTCAGCAGGCCCTCAGCTCTCCCGGATCCGCTTGCGCTTGTGGCGCACATAGTCTACCAGGATGTACTCGCCCAGCTTGTCGGGGGTGGTGTAGAAGACCCGCCCCTTGTTCATCCTGGCCATCCGGTTCACGAACTCCTTCAGGTAGTAGTTGCGGTCCAGCATGAAGGTATTGATGGTGATGTCCTTCTCAGTGCACCGCTTCACTTCCTTGAGGGTCTCGCGGATGGTGATAGGGTTAGGCGGGTAGTCGAAGTAGGCGCGGCCGCGCTCCAGGTGGGCGGTGGGCTCACCGTCGGAGATCATGATGATCTGGCGCGTACCCCCCTTGTGCCTGGCCAGGAGATGCTGGGCCAGCATGAACGCGTGGTGCATGTTGGTGCCGAGCACCGACTCGTCCCAGCGCACGTAGGGCAGCTCCTCGGGCTTGAGCTCGCGGGCGTAGGCAGAGAAGCCGATGATGTACAGGCTATCGCGGCTGAACTGGCTCTTGATGAGGTTGTGGAGGGCCAGGGCCACCTTCTTGGCGGCCTGGAAGCTACCGCGCAGGGCCATGGACCAGGAGAGGTCCACCATCATCACCGTAGCCGTCTGGGTGAGCTGCTCGGAGCGGTAGACCTCGAAGTCATCCTTGTCGATGCGGATGGGCACCCCGGGCCCCTCCCGCTGGAGGGAGTTCATAATGGTCCTGTCCAGGGCCAGGTGGAAGGGGTCGCCGAACTCGTACTTCTTGGTGTCGTCGGCGCGCTCGCCGCCCAGGCCGGGATCGCACAGGGGGTGCCTGCCGTAGGCGTCCTTCTTGAGCTGGGCGTAGATCTCGCCCAGGGCCTTCTGGCCGATCTTGCGGGTGCCCCGTGGCGTGAGTATCCAGGTGCTTCCCTTGCGGCGGATGTAGCCGGCCTCCTCCAGGATCTCCAGGAAGTGCCTGAGCTGCTGGAGGGTCTGGTAGGCCTCCTCCCCCAGCATCTCCCGCAGCTTCTCCTCGTCGATGGCGTCGATGTCGCCGCCGTACTGGGTGCGCTCGAGCTGGCGCTCCAGTTCGTCCATGGCCTGCATGTGGTCCATGAGGCGCATGGCCTCGCTGAGGTCCAGCTCCTCGTCCCCGCGGAAGGGGTACTGGCTGCGCAGCTCGCGCATGGGATACATGAACTCCAGGTTGGTGGCCAGCTCGGCCAGCTCCGCCTGGAGCTCGGAGTCGCCGATCTTATCACCGAGGAGGTCCCGGAGCTGCTGGCGCATGTCCGCGGGCAGGCTGTCCAGCAGATTCTCCATCTGGGCGACCTGGTGCTGCATCTGAGCGATGAGCTCCTCCAGGGATTGAGGCGGGTTCGGGCCGAAGAGGTCGCCGTACTGCTCCATGAAGCGCTGGAAGTCGGGCTCGCCCCCGGCCATCTTCTCCGAGAGCATCTGGTTTAGATCCTTGACCATCTCCTTCAGACGCTCCAGTTGCTCCGGGGTCATGCCAGCGATCTGGTTGTAGAGGTCCTTGAAGAAGGTCTCCGTCATGGCCTCCTTCAGCATCTCCATGAGCTCCTGGAACTTGTGCTGGGCCTCCGGGTCCATGAACTCGTAGTTCTGGAGCTCCTTCACCCGGCCGGGGACATCCTCGGGCAGGTTGTCGAGGAAGTTCTGCTTGCGCTGGGCGATCTTGTGCAGCATCTGGGCGAACTCCCGGCTGGGGGCGCCTGTCTGGGCGTCCTGGCCTGAGGGCGAGGGCTGAGCCTCGGCGCCCTCCTCGGGCTGGCCGGATTCCGCGCCCTGCTCCAGCGCCTCCTGGAGGCGCCGCTCGAGGGTCTCCCGCTCCATCCGCAGGATCTCGTCCAGGCGGTTCTTGATGTCGTCGAAGACAGAGCTGAGGTTGTAGCGCTCCAGAGTGTCGCGGCGCTGCTGGCGAAGCTGCTGGAGCAGGTCGCGCAGGCCCTGGAGGCGCTGGCCCAGGGGATTGCGCATGCCCCGCTGGAGGAGGTTACGCAGGGCGTGCTGGAGGTCACCGAAGTTCATCAGGTCGTCGGTGATGGCCTCCAGCACATCGTCGGCGCCGAGGGAGGGTATCTCCTGGGTGCCGTCCCACTCGGAGTAGCGATAAACGGCCATGTTAGCCTCGGTACTGTACCCGGCCCGCGACCTTGTCCTTGTTGAGGCGCTTGTTGAGGTGGAGGCCTTCGAGAATGAACTCCACAGCCGAGGCCACCAGGGGAGGCTTGCCCTCCGTGTCCAGCTTGGCCACAGCCTGGTTCAGACCGGTGGCCTGCCGGGTCATCTTCACGTACTCGGGGGAGCGGAGGGTATCGGAGACCTCCACGGAGAGGCCTGTCTTGAAGCGGATGACCACATCCTCCAGTTCCACCACGTTGAAGTAGCGGTTGAACACGGCCACCACCGCCCCCTGGATGAGCTTCTCCAGGATCTGCTCCTCCCTGCCGTCCTCGACCGTCTCGAACTCCACCTTGCCGCTGATGGCGGGGATGATGTAGGGGAGGTCGCTGATGCGGGGCACCACCTCCTTCTCGCCGATGCGGATGGCGCGGCGGAGGGCGTTGGCCAGCAGGCTCTCGTAGTCGGCGATGGAGGCGCGGACGGAGACGCCGGAGCGCTGGTTCACGTCGGGGCTGCGCCGGGCCAGGCGGGTGATCTCGGCCACGATCTCCTTCATGTACTGAGGCACGATGACCTCGTAGTCGGCATCATCGAAGCGGTACATCTCCTGCTCCATAATGCCGATCTCGTGCTCCACCCGGCGTGGATAGTGGGTGCGGATCTGGGCGCCGTAGCGGTCCTTGAGGGGGGTGATGATGCGGCCCCGGTTGGTGTAGTCCTCCGGGTTGGCGGTGACCAGGAGGCACACATCCAGGGGGAGGCGGACGCGATGGCCCCGGATCTGGACGTCCCGCTCCTCCATGATGTTGAACAGGCCCACCTGGATGCGCTCGGCCAGGTCCGGCAGCTCGTTGATGCAGAAGATGCCCCGGTTGGTGCGGGGGATGAGCCCGTAGTGAATGGTAAGCTCGTCCGAGAGGTAGCGCCCCTCGGCCACCTTGATGGGGTCCACCTCGCCGATGAGGTCGGCGATGGTGATGTCGGGCGTGGCCAGCTTCTCCCCGTAGCGCTGCTCGGGCTCCAGCCAGGCGATCTCGACGTTGTCCCCCTCCTCCGCTACCCGATCGCGGCAGCTCCTGCAGATGGGCCGGTAGGGGTTATCGTTGATCTCGCAGCCGGCGATAGCCGGCACCCGCTCGTCCAGCAGGCTCACCAGGGAGCGGATCATGCGGGACTTGGCCTGCCCCCGCTCTCCCAGGAAGATGATGTCCTGCCCGGAGAGGATGGCGTTCTCCAGTTGAGGGATGACCGACTCCTCGTAGCCTACTATATCCGAGAAGAGCTCCTCGCCCGTGCGGATCTTCTGCATAAGATTGCGGCGCATCTCCTGCTTGACGGAAACCACCTGGTATCCCGATGCCCGCAGCTTGCCGATGGTTTTGGGTAAGCCTCTTGCCACGGTCGCCCCCTCTGCCTTTCCTCCGCCTTCTTGGTTTGCCCTGGTCTGACGAACAGCCCTGAGGCCCACCGAGCGGGGATCCTCAGGGCCGGATAGCAGGCTCTCCCGCCTGTTCAAAGAAGCGGGCCAGCTCGTCCCGCTCGAACCGGGGCATGGACTTCCCCCGGCCCCGTTCGTCTATTATAACCCCTTGCTCCGCAAGCACCAGGCTGCCGATGCACGCCACGGCCACGCCCTCGCCCCGCAACGCCTGCACCACCGCCTCGCAGTCCTCCGGCGCGAGGGCGATGAGCAGTGACCCCGAGGCCAGCAGCCCCAGCGGGTCCAGTCCCAGGGCGTCGCAGACCGCGGCGGTCTCCGGTAGCACCTGCACCTCCTCCAGACGGATACGCGCGCCCAGGCCCGAGGCCGCGGCCAGCTCGTAGAGAGCGGTGGCCAGTCCCCCTTCGGTAGGGTCGTGCATGGCATGTACGCGGGCCACCCGGCACGCCAGGAGCGCCTCGGGCACCACGCTGATGCCCGGCTGCAGGAGCAGGTGCCGGGCCCTTTCCACAGTAGCCTCGTCCACGCCCGCCGACCGCAAACGGTCGGGGACGTCGCGGGCCAGCAGGGCGGTGCCCTCCAGGGCGATGCCCTTGGTCAGCACCAGGCAGTCGCCCGGGCGGGCCCCCTCGCTGCGCACGATATCGTCTCTCCCCGCCTCCGCCAGCATGGCCCCCACCACGATGGGACGCTCCAGCCCCACGCTGACCTCGATGTGCCCTCCCACCAGAGTGACCTCCAGGGCAGCGCAGGCCTCACGAACCTGGCGGAAGATCCCCTCGGCCAGGCTCTCCTGGGCGCCCTCGGGGAGGAGGATGGTGGCCATGAACCAGGCGGGGCGCGCCCCCATGCAGGCCACGTCGTTGGCGTTGACGTGGACGGCATACCAGCCGATGAGGTCGGTGGCGAAGGTGACGGGGTCGGTCTTGGCGACCAGAACGCGGTCGCCCATGTCGATGACCGCGGCGTCCTCGCCCACCGCCGGGCCCACCAGGACCCGCCGGTCCGTTGGCGCTATCTCCGCCAGCAGGCGAGCCAGCATATCCTGAGGGATCTTGCCGGTCTTCATGGCCCTCCGTCGGGGCAATTCTGCCTCGGGCGTCGATTCATGATAATGGCGCAGGGGCGGATGTCAAGAAACCGGAGTTTGCCCTGACTTTTCCCGCGCTTAAGCACTCGCGCGGGAGACAGGAGCCCCCGCGCGAGTGTCCAGCCTCTGCAGGCAGACGAAAGGTGCTTAGGCGTCCTTCCTCAATCCTACGGGCACTCCTCCGTGGATTCGAAGCCGAAGGGCTCGCCGAACGGCTCCCACCTAAAGGTCGGCGGGTCGGTGGTGCGGTCCACGGCGGCCCGCACGTAGACCTCGACCTCCGTGGGGCGGTGGTCGGTGGGGCTGAGGTTCACCGGCACCATGCAGGTCGAGCAGACAAAGCCACAGATGGACTCGGCCGTATCAAGGAAACTCTCTCGCGTAAGGTCAGGACCGTTCTCCTCCAGGACGTTCACCATACCCTCTGCGATAGTGGCGCCCACCAGGGTGAGGTTGCCGGGCTTCACGTCGGGCGCGTACTGGGCCATGATCTCGTGGTGCTTGGCAATGCCCGGCTCCTCGGTCTCATGGGCCTGATGGCCGAAGACGACGCTGATGGCACCCTCGATGTTGTCCAGGCCGGCGAGCAGGCCCACGATCTCGACGGCGACGACGCCGGTGAGTACGAAGGGCACGTCCCAGCTAAGGGTCTCCCGGGCACCCTTGATCATGGTGCCTGTCTGGATAGGCATGGTGTAGGCAGCGATGACGTCCACGTTCTCGTTTTTCAGCCGCTGGACCTGGCCGATGAGGTCCGACTCGGTGGCCTCGTAGTACTCAACGACGATCTCCATGCCGGCGTCCTCGACGCCCAGGCGGAGACCCTCCTCGCCCTCCTTGCCGAAGTCGTCGTTCTGGGCGATGATCCCCAGCTTCTTACCCGCGAAGTTGTCGGCGATGTACTCGCCCAGCATCCTGCCCTCGATGATGTAGGGCACCAGGAAGACGAAGCGGTTCTTCGCCACCGGCTCGGTCCACTTCGTCTCGCCGGTGAGGAGGAACATGTCTGGGACGCCCTCTTCCTCCAAGTACTTCCAGACTGCGCTGTGGGCCGCCGTCCCCAGGCCTCCCATGATGGCGAAGACCTCGTCCTGCTCCACCAGCTTCCGCACCACCTCGGCGGTGGTTGGCCCGGTGTACTCGGAGTCGTAGACGATTAAATTGATGGTGCGGCCGTGGACGCCGCCCTGGTCGTTGATGTAGGCGAAGTAGGCGTCCATTCCGGCCTTGAGGTCCACTCCCCAGGCGGCAGCCTGCCCGCTCAGAGGCAGGTGAGATCCGAGGAGGATCTCCGTATCGGTGACTCCCGGAACCTCCTCGACGACGCCGGGGGTCTCCTCTACGACCTCAGTGGCTTCGGGCGTCTCGTCTACGACCTCCTCTTCCTCCTCCTCGCACGCCGTCATCAGCAGCATGGTCGCCAGCAGGGCCACGCCCAACAGCCACAACAGTCGGCTACTACGGATTCGCATGGTATCCCTCCCTCGCGGTCACGCGAGCCGTGCTCTTCCGATATTCGGGACAGGGCTTAGAGACAGCGCCTATCACCTCCCTCCCGCTGAGCTGGTCATGGGTTTCCTTGCCCGCTTACTGGGCGGGACCTCACCGGTCCCGCCGCCGGAAGGGCGGCAGAAGCCGCCGCGCACCCGTCCGCAGCACCTCCGCCACCCTCAGTGATCGAACCCTCTCTATTATCGCCGAAGGCTTGACCTTGGCAAGCTCCCGGATGCCCCCGGCCAGACCCCTCGGTCCCATGATGATGGCCACAATGAGCAGTCCGCCGTAGATAGCTCCCCGCAACGCATCGATGCGCAACTCCTCCCCAAAGGGGATCAGCTTTACCAGCGTGTCCACGATCTCTATCCGCATGGTCATGATGCCGGCCGCGAAGATGCTGCCCAGAACGGAGGCCATCCCTCCCAGGACGAGCACCGCCAGCATGGTGAGGGAGCTGATGATGTCGAAGGTGGCGGGGCCCAGGACGGCCTCGCTGAACACGAAGAGGCCGCCTCCGATGCCGGCGTAGAACGAACTGACGCCGAAGGCCGTCATCTTGTAGAGGGCCACGTTGATCCCCATCTGCTGGGCACCGATCTCGGTGTCCCGGATGGCGATGAAGGCACGCCCCAGGCGGCTGCGCGTGATGTTCCAGGCCAGAACCGTCATGATGATGGCAGGGACGATGGTGCAGTAGTACAGCCACTGGTCCGTGTCCACCCTGTCCTCCAGCATCTCCGGCGTCCTGGGGGGAGTCCCGTGCTCGTAGAAGTTGATGCCTTGGGAGGCCAGCGTCCAGTCGCTCACCCAGTCGTGCTTGAGGATCTGGGGGAGGGCGATGACCACAGCGAGGGTGGCGATGGCCAGATACGGGCCGGTGAGCCGGAGGGCGGGCACCCCCACCAGGAAGCCGACGACCCCCGCGAAGACGCCTGCCGCTACCACCGCAAGGATGACCTGTACGTCGTACTGGGTCATGAGGATGGCCGCCACATACGCCCCTACCGCCACAAAGGCGGCATGGCCCAGAGAGATCTGGCCGCTGTAGCCGGTGAGCATGTTGAGCCCCAACAGGATGATGATCCAGACGCCGAAACGGCCGGCCTGGAAGATGCGGAACGGGTCCACCCACCAGCCGAAGAACGGCCAGCCGCTCATGAACTCGAACATGGTGTTGAAGTAGGGGAATCCGAGGATGATCAGCCCCAAAAGGGCCAGGCCGAGGATC
>JBAUEL010000016.1:0-3899 GCA_049678585.1 Dehalococcoidia bacterium | reverse complement strand
CCCAGGAGGCCTATCGCATCGGCCTGGTGAGCCAGGTGGTGCCCCTGGACCGACTCATGGAGGAGGCCATGAACACTGCCCGCCTCATCGCCGAGGCGCCCCTGGGCACCCTGATGGGCATCAAGGGGATGGTTCTGGGAGGCTACCCCTGGCGCTTCCCCGAGCCCGGCGCCGCCGAGAGCAGCGGCCTCTTCGGGGGCGGCGTCAGCCCCCGGAGCTGACAGCGCGGCCAGAGAGGGCGCCCTGCTTGCGGTACCCGCACCTCCCGCGCCATAATCGAGCGTGCCCCTGGAGAAGGCCTTCGCCATCCACGCCGAGCCCGCCGCCATCTGGCAGGCGCTCATGGGGGAGGTGCGCTCGGCCGACCCAGAGACCTACGAGCTCGAACGCTCCGAACCCCCTGAGCTGCTGGTCTTGCGGGTGCAGCTTGCGGGCGGCATCGGCGCCCGCATGACCTATCGCCTCATCCCACGCGCCGACCACACAGAGGTGGTGGCCACCATGGAGCCTGAGGGGTTTCGCTACCTCTTTTTCGAGTTCATCACCTTCGGCCGCTCCAACACCGGCTATGAGCTGGCCCTGGTGCAGGGCCTCAGCAACCTCAAGCAGGTGGCGGAAGGACAACGGGAGGGACCGAACTCCGGCCCCTAGCCAGCGCCAGGGGCAGGTTCGTCTGTGTCAGCCGCACGCCGTACTTCCGTGGGCCGTCGCAGGGCGTTCATCCCAGCACCCTCAACCGCTGGCGGAGGCGATGGCCTGGGCGGCCTGGCGCAGGACGTGCTTCTCGTTCTCGAAGGTGAGCACCTGCTCCGCCTCCTCGATGGGGAACCAGCGGGCCTCCTCCACCTCGAAGTCGTGCCGGCGGGTGGAACCCCCCAGGTGGCGCAGCAGGAAGAAGTAGACGAACTTGTGGATGCGCACCCGTTCGTCGCCTTCCCGCCAGAAGTACCAGTAATCGATCTTGTCCAGGCGCTGGAGGACCCTGGCGTGGAGTCCGGTCTCCTCCCGCACCTCCCGCTCGGCGGCCTCCTCCAGGGGTTCGCCCCGCTCCACCAGCCCCTTGGGGAGCTGCCAGGTCTCGCCGCCCCTGGTAGCGATGAGGCAGACCCTGGTCCGCCCTCCGGAGCGACGAAAGACCACTCCTCCCGCCGAGACCTCGACCTTGGTGCGCACGCTCCCTACGAGTCCTCTTCTCCGTCCTCCCCCGGAGCCTTCAAGGGCTTGCGATGGCCCCGGCCGGGACGGGTCAGCGTAGCCGCCCGCCGCGCCATCTGATCCAGCCTGTCCACCACCGCTCGGTTCAGGGTCCCCTTGGGGTAGCGGCCCCTGGGCCCGGGCTCACCGGCGGGCAGGCCCATCAGGATTGGCAGTCCTTCGTCCACCGTGCGCACTCCCCAGATGTGGAAGTGCCCTTCGCGGACCGCCTGCACCACCTCCTGCTTGAGCATGAGGTTCTTGATGTTCGCCGCCGGAATGATCACCCCCTGGCGCCCAGTGAGCCCCCTGGCCTTGCAGACGGCGTAGAAGCCTTCGATCTTTTCGACCACGCCTCCCACGGCCTGCACCTCCCCCCGCTGGTTGACCGAGCCGGTGACGGCCACCCCCTGATAGACAGTGGCGTCGGCCAGGACCGAGAGGAGGGCGTAGAGCTCGGCGGCGGAGGCGCTGTCCCCCTCGACCTCGTCGTACACCTGCTCGAAGCCGATGCTCGCAGAGAGAGCCAGGGGCTTTTCCCGGGCATACTTACCGCTGAGGTAGCCGCTCAGGGTCATGAAGGCCTTGCTGTGGATGGGGCCGCTCAGGTGCGTCTCCCGCTCGATGTTCACCACCTGGCCCCGTCCCATCGACACGCGCGCGGTGATGCGGTTGGGCCGCCCGAAGCGGTAGTCCCCCAGGTCGTACAACGAGATGCCGTTGACCTGGCCCACCACCTGGCCCTCGGTGTCGATCATGATGGTGCCTTCCTCGATGAACTCCTGAAGGCGTTCCTCCAGCAGGCTCGACCGGTACACCTTCTCCTCGATGGCGCGGAGGACGTGCTCACCCATGACCACCTCGCTCCCCTCCTTGCCAGCCCAGAAGTCGGCCTCGGTGAGGATGTCGGCGATCTCAATGAAGCGCGTGGATAGCTTATGCTGGTGCTCCACCAGGCGGGAGCCATACTCCACCACCCCGGCGACGGCGGTGCGGTGAAAGGGACGTAGCTTCAGCTCACGGGAGCGGTCGCTGATGAAGGCGGCGTAACGCCGAATGTTCTCCGGGGATCGGTCCATGTCCGTGCCGAAATCCGCCTTGACCCGGAAGAACTTTCGAAAGTCCTCGTCCGCCCGGTACAGGTAGTGGTAGATGAAAGGGCTGCCCACCATCACCACCTTCACATCGAGGGGGATAGGCTCCGGGCTAAGGGTAGCGGTGGGGATGGCGCTGTACTGCTCGCCCAGGTTCTCGATGCGAGCCTCGCGAGAGCGCAGGGTGCGCTTCAGGGTATCCCAGCCCAGAATGCTGGTCAGCAGGTCGAAGGCCTGGACCACCAGGTAGCCCCCATTGGCCCGGTGGATAGCCCCCGGCCGGATCATGGTGTGATCGGTGAGGATAGCCCCAAACATGGGGCGATACTCCACGCGGCCGAACAGGTTGTAGTAGGTGGGGCTGCTCTCGATGATCACCGGCGCACCACGGCACTCGGCGTTGTTCACGATGACATTGACCTTATAGCGGTTGAAGGACTCTTCCCGCGGGCGCGGCGGAAACGGTGGCTGCTGCTCCTCAGTGCCCCGGAACATGTCCAGGTGCTCTACTATGTCGTTCTCAACGCCGTCCAGGCACTCCATCGCCCGCGGGATGTCCACATACCCCTGTCGCAGCTCGTTGAGAAGGGGGCCGATGGTGAAGAGGGCCACCTCTCTGTCCAGCTCGCGGGTGCGCTGAGCGGCATCCTTGTCCAGGCGTCGCACCTGAGACATGATCTGGCCCAGGACCGCTTCCAGCTCCTGGCCCCTGGCCTGGATTTCCTTTCTCTGCTCCTCAGGATATTTCTGGAAATCCTCCCGGCTGAGGGGCTGACCATCCACCACGGGCGTGGTGACGATGCCCACAGGGGTGGCGTTAACCACGAAGCCGCGCTCTTGGGCCTCTCGCTCCGCCTCGCGCAGGAGCTCCTCGCGCCGTTCCTGAATCTCCTTGGTGACGGCCTCGCGGCGCTCCGTATAGACATCGCTCTCGAAGGCCTTGGGTATCTCCCGCTGGCAGGCCTCGATGAATTCGTCCATGTCCCTGGCCAGGGCGCTGCCCCGACCAGCGGGCAGGCTGAGAGCGCAGGGACGATTCGGCTCGTGGAAGTTATACACGTAGCACCAGTCAGCAGGGACGGGCCGGCTGGCGGCGATGCGCTCGAGCTGCCCCCGCAGCGTTGTGTTGCGGCCGGTGCCGCTGGGGCCGGACACGTACACGTTGTAACCGGTCGCGGGGATATCCAGGCCGAAGCCGATGGCGTCGACCGCCCGCTCCTGGCCGATGGTTCCGTCAAGGGCGGCCACCTCGGCGGTGGTCTCAAAGCCGAGCGATTCCGCATCGCAGTCGCGCCGGAGCTGCTCATCTGGAACCCGCGATACGTCGTGGTCCGTCTTCATGCTCCGCCTCCCTCCTTGGCTTGCCACAGCCAGCCGTGGTAGCGGGTGGCCTCGCTTACGAAGCCCAGCTCGGCGTAGCCGCCGGCGGGCGACTGGGCCAGCACCCGCTGGCCCGGCATACGCTCCCGCACCTCGGGTCCGACCGCCTCCACCACCCCTGCCACCTCCCAGCCAGGCGTAAAGGGGAGGGGCTCCCCCTCACCCCCGCCGTAGGTGCCAGCGCGGCGACCCAGGTCGCCCCGGTTGAGCGACGCTGCCTTCACCCTAACG
>JBAUEL010000015.1:0-6853 GCA_049678585.1 Dehalococcoidia bacterium | reverse complement strand
AGGGGCGACAAGGTGGTGCGGGAGGAGGTGGGCTGCACCTTCCCCGTCATCGAGCCGGGGGTGCCGGACATGAACCCCATGGGCTGCCAGAAGGGGGCGGCCTGGAGCCAGCTCCTCTACAGCAAGGAGCGTGTGCTCCATCCGCTGAAGCGGGCAGGCGAGCGCGGGGAAGGGAAGTGGCAGCGTATCTCCTGGGACCAGGCCCTGACGGAGATCGCCGATGCTATGCTGGACACCATCCAGGAGTACGGCCCGGACTCCATTATCAACGAGGGCACGCCCGCCCAGGGCGGCCTCATGTCGGGTATGTTCCTCTCCCGCGTCACGGAGATGCTGGGCGGCGTCCACACCGATGTGAACGCGGTCATCAACGACTTCAGCCCGGGCCTCTACCTGACCTTCGGCAAGTTCAACCCGGCCAACAGCAGCGACGACTGGTTCCACTCTAAGCTGATCATCTTTACCCATATCAACCCCGTGTACACCGAGATCCAGAACTATCACTACTGGGCAGAGGCTCGCTACAACGGCGGTGAGGTGGTCACCATCGCCCCCGACTGCTCACCCTCTACCATCCACGCCGACTACTACGTGCCCGTCAAGCCAGGCACCGACGCCGCCCTCGCCCTGGCCATGTGCCAGGTCATCATCGAGGAGGGGCTCTACGACAAACCCTTCGTCCAGGACCAGACCGACCTCCCCCTGCTGGTGCGCTCGGACAACCAGCGCTTCCTGCGGGGGAGCGACGTGGAGGAGAGGGGACTGGAGGACCAGTTCTACTTCTATGACAGCAAGAGCCAGCAGGTGGTGGAGGCGCCCCGGGGAACCCTGGCCCTCGGCGACATCGACCCCGCTCTGGAGGGGAGCTACCAGGCCACCCTCTCCGACGGGACGCTGGTGGAGGTGCGGCCGGTGTTCGAGCTGCTGAGGGAGCGCCTGCGGGAGTACACCCCTGAGGATGCCTCGAAGGTCTGCGGCACCAATCCCGAGGTCATCCGCACCCTCGCCCGCAAGGTGGCCACCACGCGCACGGCGATCCTGAACGGTGCCACCTCCTTCAAGTACTACCACGCCGATCTCCAAGTCCGCTCCTACCTGCTGGCAGCGGGACTCACCGGCAACTGGGGGAAGAAGGGCACCGGCCCCATCGAGTGGTCTACGGGCCAGTTTGACGGCCCTTTCATCTACCATGCGAAGCAGCGCCCGGGGCAGGAGGAGACCGCCAACCTGCTGGCCCTCCGCGCACTCCAGGTCAAGGCCGTCAAGGAGCGGGACCCCACACTCACGGATGAGATGGCTGGCATCCAGCTAATGCATGAGGCCTCTCCTATGACGGGTACGGTGCCGCCAGTGTTCTTCTGGTACTACCACTGTGGCTATCAGGAGAACTGGAACAACCGCCAGTGGAACGACCCCAGCATGTCCCGCCCCTTCGACAGCTACATGCAGGAGGCGCTGGAGAAGGGCTGGTGGAAGGAGGTGGCCCGGCCTGGCCCGGACACACCACCCCGCGTCTATATCGAGTGCGGGGGCAACGTGCTGCGGCGCACCCGGGGCGGGCAGACCCAGCTCCTCAAGCACCTCTGGCCCAAGCTCAAGCTCATCGTGACAGTGGACTGGCGAATGAACACCACCGGGCTCTACTCCGACATCTTCCTGCCGGTGGCCCACCACTACGAGAAGATGACCTTCCACATCCCTAACCCGCAGCTGCTGTTCCTGTGCTTCTCGGACCGGGCGACGGAACCCGCGGGGGACACGAAGTCGGAGTTCGAGATCTCGCTGCTCCTGTCCCGGAAGATCGAGGAGCGGGCCAGGGCGCGCGGGATGAGCGAGTTCGTGGACAACCAGGGCAACCCCAGGAGGCTGGACAACCTGCACGATACTCTGACCCTCGGCGGCGAGCTCGTCGACGAGGAAAGCGTGGCCGACGAGTGGGTGCGGGACACCGCCGCCGTCGGCACCCTGCCCAAGCACACCAATCTTCAGACCATGCGCGAGAAGGGCTACGTGCGTTTTATCGATTGGGGCGTCTCTCCCTTTGCGCTCAACCAGGCCGCGCCTCTGCGGCCCGATGAGACCCACGCCGCCTTCCGCTGGCACACCGAGGATAAGCTTCCGTACCCCACCCTCACCCGCCGCGCCCAGTTCTACATCGACCACGACTGGTTCCTGGAGGCGGGGGAGGAGCTGCCCATGCACAAGGACAACCCCATGCAGGGCGGAGACTACCCCTTCCAGATGACCTCCGGCCACAACCGCTGGAGCATCCACTCCATGAACATCACCAACCGCCTCATGCTGGAGACGCACCAGGGGCGGCCCTTCATCTTCATGAACAACCGGGACGCCCGGGAGCGGGGCATCGAGAACGGCGAAGAGGTGCGCGTGCACAACGACATGGGCTCCTTCTGCGTGCCCGTGAAGATCTCCCCCTCCGTGATGCCGGGGCAGATCATCAGCTACAACGGCTTTGAGCCCTACATGTACCGGGAGTGGAAGGACGCTGCCAACGTGGAGCCGGGCATGGTGAAGTGGCTGCACCTGGCGGGAGGGTACGGCCACCTGCGCTACTGGGTGCTTCAGTGGCAGCCCGCTCCTATCGACAGGGCGATTCGGGTGAAGGTGGAGAAGGTCGGGTAGCCAGCCGAGCTCCCTCTTCCTGCCCCAAGGCCGGGCGTTCTCACCCGGGAGTCACGGTCTCAGTCAGGTTGGCTGCTGCCCCTTACCGGCCGCCCCGCAGGCGCGGGTCGAGGACGTCGCGAAGGGCGTCGCCCAGCATGTTGAAGCCATAAACGGCCAGGGCGATGGCCAGTCCCGGCCAGAGCGCTATCCAGGGGTGCGCCCTCATGAATAGAATGCCCTTGTAGCTCAGCATCTGTCCCCAGGATGGGAAGGGTGGAGGTACACCCCATCCCAGGAAGCTGATAGACGACTCAGCGAGGATGGCCGCACCCAGTTGAACCGTGGCCAGGATTATGATGACGGCGAACACATTGGGGAGTACGTGCTGAGCCAGGATCCGCGCGTCGCTGGCGCCGATACAGCGCGCCGCCTCTACGTACTGGTTGTTCTTGATCGATATGGCAGCGCCGCGGATCACCCGAGAGGAGCCCGCTGCCATGATGATGCCCATTACGATGATGATGGCCATGACCCTGTGCCAGAAATCGCCGCCGCGGGAGAAGGTGGAGACAATGGTGATAAGGAGCACGAGGGCAGGAAAGGACATCCAGATGTCCACCAGCCGCTGGAAGAGGGTGTCGAACCGGCCACCGTAGTAGCCGGAAATGACGCCCATAAAGGTAGCAACGACGGCCGAGATGGCCACCGCCGAAAAGCCGATCACTACTGAGACCCTCGCTCCGTACATGACGCGACTGAGCATGTCACGCCCCAGGTCATCGGTGCCGAAGGGGTGCTTGAGCGAGGGGCTCTGCATCGCCTCAGGCCACGATTGGTCGTCGTACCAGTAAGGGGCTATCCACTGGGCGGAGATGGCCACGACGATCACGACCAGTACGAAGAACCCTCCCAGCGCGCCCAAGGGCTTCCTGCGGGTAAACCACCACAAGGTGCGAAGCAGCCGAACCCAGGGCTTCCGTGCGGGACGGAGCGCCAGGTACTCCGCGATATCCGCCTGGCCAACGGACGCCATGGGCAGCCTCTCCTAGCAGATGGTGCTATGCATATCGAATCCGCGGATCTAGATAGGCGTACGTTAGGTCCACGGCCAGGTTCGTCAGGACCACCGCGCCAGCGACGATAAGGTTTATCGCCTGCACCACCGGGTAGTCCAGCGAGCCGATGGAGAAGAGCAGGTAGCGTCCAATGCCGGGAATGCCAAAGATGCTCTCCAGAATGACGGTTCCCCCTACCAGGAACGGTATCTGAAGGCCGACTATGGTCACCACGGGGATGAAGGCGTTCTTGATGGCGTGGCGGGTCACGACGGTACGCTCCCGCAAGCCCTTCGACCAGGCGGTGCGCACGTAGTCCTGGCGCAGAACCTCCAGCATCTGGGCCCTGGTCATGCGCATGACCGTACCTGACAGCAGCATGCCCAGGATGGCGGCCGGTATGATGAGCATGTAAAGGTTCTGCAAAGGGTCCACCCAGAGGTCCTTGTAGTATAGGGGTGGTGCCCACTTCCACCACTTGCTCGGCAATACCATCACCATGGTCCCCATCCAGAAGGAGGGGATGGAAAGGAAGGCTATAGCTCCACTGCGAGCAACATAGTCGAGAATGGTATCCTGCCGTATGGCTGCGAGGACTCCTATGGGCAATGAGACGCAGAGGGAAAGGAGCAGGGCGAGCAGCCCCAGCTCCACGGTAACGGGCAGACGGTTCTTCAGCTCGGTTCCGACGGCGACCTTGGTTTGAAGCGAGTTTCCGAGGTCACCCCTGAGGATCTCGGACATCCAGATGAAGTACTGCTGGTAGATGGGCTTGTCCAGCCCCAGCTCCTCTCTCACCTCCTGCCGCTCCTCCTCGGTGAGGATGGCACTCTCGCCGGAGATCTGCTGGACAAGGTCGCCGGGCATGAGGCGGATCAGCAGGAAGACCAGGATGGTCACCCCGATCAGAGTGGGCACAACCAGTATCAGCCGCCGGAGGATATACCTGCCCAAGGCGCTCTCCGCTAGAAGACCGGGGTAGCCGCCACGTGACAGCTACCCCGGCCGACTATGCATTCGTGACTCATCCGGCTGTGGGGCACATTGGCTACGGGTTCTGGTGCTCGGGCCGTAGCCAGCCCCACATCGTTAGCTCGGTGCCCAGGCCGTAGGTACCCGCCGGGCCCGTGGCGTTCATTCCTGGCGCCCCAAAGGGGTGGGTAAGCTGGTAGTCGATCGGGTTGATGCCGGGCACGTAGTACATCTGGTCCGAGATGTACCTCTGGATGTCGAACAGCTTCTTGCGCAGCTCGTCGACGTCCGGCTCGCGATTCGCTTCCTCGAGGTCTGCGATGAGCTGCTCGTCGCGCACCTTGGACATGTTGCGGCCGCCGCCCTCGCCGAAGGGTAGGAAGCTGTTGGAGAGGTAGGCGAGGGCGTCGTTGAAGACCGACAGCAGACCCCAGGCCATGCCGTCGAAGTTGCCCTTTGTATAGGTCTCCGGCATGTATTGCCCAATGTAGTCCTCGGGGACCAGGGTCACGTTGATCCCTATCTCCCTGAGGAGGCCGGGCAGGGCCTCAGCCACCACCGGGTAGTAGGGGATGATGTTGGTGTAGACGGTGCTGCTGAAGTGGAGGCGGGTATCGAAGCCGTCGCCGTATCCGGCGGCGTCCATTAGTTTCTTGGCCTCGGCGACATCGTACTTGTACCACTTCGCCGGCTCGCCCATCTCCGGGCTCTTCGGGTCCAGCCACCATCCTCCCGCCAAACCAGCGGGGACGATGTTGGGCCATTCGCCGCCCTCATCATCGATGGGTGCTCTTACCAGGGCGAGCAGCCCGTCGCGGTCAATCGCCATGGAGACAGCACGGCGCACCCGCACATCGTTGAAGGGCCCCTCGTCCTTGGTGTAGCTGGAGTCCTGGAAATAGATGAAGCTGGTGAGGTCGCGCAGTTGGCGGTTTATTCTGACGTCGGGGACGGCCGACAGCACCTCGGGCACGAGCCTGGGCTGGCAGGTGAACGTATATATCTTCTTGGCGATGAACTGGCTGACCACTGCGTTGGGGTCGGGAATGACGACGAGGCGAAGGCGGTCGTAATAGGGAAGGCGGTTTCCCCACTCGTCCTTTTCGAAGTAGTCGGGGTTCTTCAGAAACTCGAAGTCTACCGACCGGTTGTAGTGTCCGAACAGGAAGGGGCCCGAGCCGACCGCCCGCTTCTCCGCGTCGCCGTCGGCTTCTATCAGCTCAGGCGGAAGTATCCAGAGATCCTGGGGAGAGGCGATCCTCTTCAAGAAGAGGGCGAACGGATGCTTCAGCTTGAAGGTCACCGTCAGGTCATCGGGCCCGGCGGTGACGCTGTCCACCATAGCCATGTTGACGGCCTGGGGTGACAGCTCCTGATAGCGGTTGTAGGAGAAGACCACGTCCTCGGCCGTTACCTGCCGGCCGAAGGTGGGGTCTACGTTGTGCCACTTCGCCTCCGGGTTCAGGGTGAAGATGTAGGTCTGGGGATCGGGGTTCTCCACTTTCTGGGCGAGCTCAGGTACCGCCTCGAACCAGCGCTCTTCGGGCAGCTCGCCGTACGCGGAAGCAAAGCGCATCAGGCGGCTATAGATCCAGGAGCCGAATACGTGGGTGAGGAAGGCGATCGGCTTGTGCGGGTCCATGTTGTACAGGTCAGCCATCGTTCCCATGCCGATGCCGCCCGGGGTCGGCCGGAGCTCCTCCCCGGGGATAGGAGTGGCGGTCGCCTCGGTAACCGCCTCTTCTTCCTCCTCGCAGCCGATGGCGGCCGCTCCCGTCAGGCCGGCGGCTCCCAGGGCAGCGGCCTGCAAGGCGCGTCGTCTGGAGATCCTCTGCTCGAGGGTCCTTCGCCAGTAGCTTCCCTGCTTGGACATAGCCTGCACCTCCCCTTGACGGCTATCAGAACAGGGTCCTCGCTTAGAACGTCAGGATTATACCACCAAGACGCTACATCTGGAGCAACCCCGGCGAGGCAAAAATAGAGGGCCGACCTTGAGTGTCTTTGTTTGACACTGGCGCCCGCGGCCCCATAACATTGATTAATGGGATCCTAGAGCTCTCAGGCTTACCTAGTGTGTGCCTTGGCTCTCCCCTGCTCCTAGTGTCCTGTTTTGTTTCCCGAGTAACCTCCTGGTTACGGCCTCGTCGGAGGTTCGCGAGATGGATTTGTCTACCGACAACTTGATCATCCAGGCCCAGGAC
>JBAUEL010000014.1:0-23810 GCA_049678585.1 Dehalococcoidia bacterium | reverse complement strand
GCGCAGAGGGGCAAGGCCCCCCAGGCTTCCGCCCTCAGCCCTTCCCTGTCCTCCCGCCCCCGCGCAGCGGGCGGGGGTTTCAGGGGGTGTCCCCCTGACCCAATTACATTTCTGGGCGGGCGGGTGGGAAGAACCACCTAGGTCAGCAATCACGGTGCCGCCAACCCCTCGGACCCGCCGCCCTCACGGTAAGCATCTCCCTGCCCTGAGCATTCGTCTGGCAAGCAGCTGGCCATCCACCGGCTGGCAGGGCGTGCAGAGGGGCCTTGCCCCAGGCTTCCGCCCTCAGCCTTCCCCCTCCGAGCATTCCGCCCCCGCGCAGCGGGCCGGGGTTTCAGGGGGTGTCCCCCTGACCCAATTACATTTGTGGGCGGGCGGGTGGGAAGAACCACACAGGTGAGCAACGGCGGTGCCGCCAACCCCTCGGAGTTCCCGCCTTCTCCTGCTACCATCCCCCTGCCATGAGGGATCAGAAGGCTCCCCTAGGCCCTCTCGCACGACCGGCCTGCTGGCCGCCCCGCGCGACATCAATCAACCAGATCGTCCTCTTTCCGAACCTGCACCCCGATCTTTTTTCACAAACAACTGGTCAATCAAACGTCGCCCCCGGACTCCTCCCGCTGCCTCGCCCGTTCCCGCTCGATGAGGTCCCGCCGCAGGATCTTGCCGGAGGGGACCTTCGGGATCTCCTCGAAGAACTCCACCTCGCGTATCTTCTTGTAGGGCGCCACCTTCTCCGCTACGAACGCCATCAGGTCCTCGGGGCTGGCCACGGCACCCTCTCGCAGCACGATACACGCCTTGGGAATCTCGCCGCCCGTCGGGTCGGGCTTGGGGATGACGGCCGCGTCGAAGACGGCGGGGTGCTCGTGGAGGACGGCCTCCAGCTCGGCCGGGGCCACCTGGTAGCCCTTGTACTTGATCATCTCCTTGCTGCGCTCGATGATGTAGACGTAGCCGTCCTCGTCGAAGCGGGCGATGTCGCCGGTGCGCAGCCATCCCTCCTCGTCCAGGCATTCGGCCGTCTCCTCGGGCCGCTTCCAGTAGCCCTTCATCACCTGGGGGCCCCGCGCCAGCAGCTCGCCCATCTCGCCGATGGGTAGCTCCTCATTCGTATCCAGGCTCACGATCTTCTCGAAGGTGTCGGGGAAGGGCGGCCCGCACGACTCCAGCTTGATGCGCTCCAGGGGGTTCGTGTTGACGGTGGGGCTGGTCTCGGTCAGTCCGTAGCCCTGGGAGACCGCACAGCCATAGATGGACTTGAACCGCTCGCCCACCTCGAGGGGGAGCGGCGCCGCACCCGAGTTCATCAGCACGAGGGAGGACGTGTCGAATCGGCCGGGGTCCGGCGCGTTGGCCAGGGCCAGTACAGCGGGCGGTGCCAGGTAGAGGTTGGTGATGCGGTACTTCTCGATCAGGTGAAGCGCCTGCTCGACGTCGAAGCGGAGCATCACGATGCCGGTGGCACCGAGGGCCACGCCGGTGCTCATCAGCACGGTCATCCCGTAGATGTGGTAGAAGGGCAGCACACACAGCGTGACCGTCTCCGGGCCGGCCTGCCGGACCGCCAGCCCCTGCTGGACGTTGCTCGCGATGTTGTAGTGGGTGAGCATGACCCCCTTGGGAAGGCCCGTGGTGCCGCTGGAGTAGGGCAGCACAGCCACGTCCTCCCGCGGGTCGATCTGCACGGGCCTCAGCTCCTCAGGGACGCCGCCGAGAAGCTCGGGCAGGTTGTCCAGGGGAAAGACATGGCGCAGCCGCGGAAGGTGTGCGCGGGCCTCCTCGACCGCGGCGGCCATGGGCGAGTAGACGAACAGAGCGACGGCTTCGGCGTCGTCGAGTTGGTCTTCGATCTCCCGCGCCCTGTAGAGCGGGTTGAGCGTGGTGACGGTGGCGCCAGCGAGCAGGGAGCCGTAGAAGACGGCGGCGTAGTCAACGTGGTTCGGCGAGAAGATGCCGA
Organism: Dehalococcoidia bacterium; assembly: GCA_049678585.1. Classification (GTDB taxonomy): domain Bacteria; phylum Chloroflexota; class Dehalococcoidia; order DSTF01; family CAZFGZ01; genus CAZFGZ01. The sequence goes on along the minus strand of JBAUEL010000014.1, from coordinate 21,850 downwards.
CCTTGTCGCCTTTCTCGATGCCGTTGTCCTGAAGGAGGCGCGCGACCCTGCGCGCGTAGCTCCACAATTGACCGTAGGTCCGCTCTGTGCCGTCGGCACCGATGAGGGCGGGCTTGTCGGCGAAGCGTTCCGCCGAGCCGCGGAGCAAGTCGGGGAGAGGAAACTCCTTGTAAGGAGCCTGGCTGGGCCAGTAGCCGGAGACGATCATGACACGAACCCTCCTCGATAAGTCAGCACGAACCGCACTAGCGTCTAGCCTAGCACATCGGCCCTGGCAGGTGGGCTAGGGGAGGCTGCCCGCATCAGGGCTCTGTTGCCGCGCCAACCTCAAGGCCTCCTCCAGGTCAGCCTGGGTGTTGATGTTGAAGAAGCTGATGTGCTTCGGGTCGATGCGGTCGATGGTTTCCTCGTCCAGGTAGCGCACCTTCACCGCGTCGAATAGGGGAGCGATCTTGAGCTGACCTGCCCGCAGCATCCGCTCCATGGGGGCGAGGCAGGCTTTGGAGTAGAGAGCATGAAGGGGCTCCGGCCGGCCGCTCAGGCGAGGGATCACCGCATCCACGCTGGCGCTCGCTTCGATCAGGTGCTGGAGCAGCCTGGGGTTGAGGAAGGGCATGTCGCAGGCCACCACCAGGCTCCAGGACTCGGCGGAAGCCCTGAGACCGGTGAAGATGCCGCCAAGGGATCCGCGTTTGGGATAGACATCGGTGAGCACGCGAACCGAGGACGGCAGGGGCAGGGCCTCGGCCTGCTCGGGAGAGGCCAGCACTACCAGTATCTCGGTGGTCAGGGGGGTCAGCGTGTCCAGCACTCGCTCGATGAGCGGCTTGCCGCCGATGCTCTCGAGCGCCTTGTCCCTTCCCAGGCGGCGACTCACGCCGCCCGCCATGACGGTGCCGCTCACGCGAATGGGGTTATGCATCTCGCTGGAATACCGGCCGACGATGGCCCTACCGTCAGGGTATTGTACCAGCGGCTCTCCCGCAACGGCGTGCTGATCCCGGGCTCCTCAGGGCGCGGCGGTCACGGATGCCGGGCCCAAGGTCCTCGCCTCCCGCCTGACCAGCTCCCAGAGGGCCAGGTCCCGCAGCTTGGTCTCCGGGATCAGGCCGTCGGGCGTCCAGCCGCGGGCGCGGTAGTAGGCGGCGATCATGAGGTCCAACTCGGCCCGGGTGAGGCCAACCCCTCGGGCCACTCCGCTGGGTAGCATATCGCCTAGGATGCGCGGCGGGAGGGTGTCGTCCTCGCGCCTCCAGCCCTCCCGGATGTTGAAAGCCTTCTTGAGGTTAGCGATCCTCTCGCCAGCCCGGCGCAGGGCTTCGGCGGTGAGGTCGAGCCCGGTGACGAGTTCGTAGATTTCGGCCGCCTCGGCGTAGAGGTCCGCGAAGCAGCCACGGATGAACTTGCAGAGGGCCAGGGAGTCGAGGACCGCCTCCTGGTCTTCCCCCTCCGCGACCAGCTCGCCCCGACCTTCCTCCGCCTTGAACCGGTCGACCATCTCCGCCAGGTCGGCCTGGTAGGCAGCTGCCCGGTTGTGGCAGGCCCCTCGGGTGGCCACGGCGAGGCCGAGGGCCAGGGTCTTGAGGCTCCTGGGCTCGTAGCCCGGCATCTCCAGCCCCTTGACCTGCATCGCCCACTCCTCGGACCCTCCCCCGACCCGGGCGGCGGCTCGCCTGGACCCCTCCGCCAGGAGGTCACCGATCCCCTCCCTACGGGCGATCTTCTCGATGGCCGACAGGAGCGCCGCGCCGCCGCCGAACCTGAGGTCCAGACCGTCGGTGTCGGACGAGGCGAGCAGGCCGCGCTCGGCGCACTCCATGGCCCAGGCGATGGTGCCACCGGTGCTGATGCTGTCCAGGCCCAGGTGGTCGCAGAGAGCGCCGGCGCGGATGATGACGTTCGGGTCGTCGATGCCCAGGAGCGGGCCCAGGGCGAACAGCGTCTCGTACTCGATCCTTCCCCTGGCCTCGGACGAACCGCCCTCCAGGGTGCGATAGAAGTGGGTGCAACCGACGGCGCAGGAGGCACAGGTCGAGACCGCCGCGAGGTGCCTGTGGTGGAGCGCCTCTCCGCTTATCCCTTCGGCTCCATCGAAGGTAGAGCGCCGGAAGTTGTAGCTCGGGAGCGCGGCCAGCCGGTGGAATGCCAGAAGGCTCTCCGGCGTCCCGAGCTGGCGATACCTGGCGGTGGCCGGGCCGAGGCTGCGCTCTGCCAGCCTCCGGGCTGTCGCCCTGAGCTCGGCGGGCCTGGCCACGCTGACCTCCTGGCTGCCTGCCACAGCGATGGCCTTCAGCCGCTTGGAACCCATGACCGCGCCGTTGCCGGTCCTGCCGGCCTGTCGGCCGTCGTTGCTGACCGTGGCATAGCGCACCAGGTTCTCGCCGGCCGGGCCAATGGCGGCCACCCGCAGGTGGTCGCCGAGCTCGCGACGGATCGCCTCCTCGGTCTCGCCGGTTCCTCTGCCTGCGAGGTGCCCGGCGGATACGAATCGTACCCGGCTGTCCTCCAGGACCAGGCAGGTCAGCTCATGCGCGGCGCCTGTGATGACAAGAGCATCCACACCCGTTCGCTTGAGTTCTACGGCCAGATGGCTGCCGGAGAGGGAGTCGCCGATGAAGCCGGTCAAGGGGGACTTCGCCACGACCGCGTACTTGGCGGAGGTCGTCACGGGGGTGCCGACGAGCGGGGTGGTCGCAAAGATGAGGGGATTCTCGGGGGAGAGGGGGTCGGTTCCCGCCGGGGCGCACTCATACAGGAGGCGCGTTCCCAGGCCAACCGCGCCTATGAAGTCCCTCAGGAGCCGCTCCGGCAACTCCTGAAGCTCATAGGTGCGGGAGGAGAGGTCCACCCGCAGGAGCTTGCCGTGATAGCCGCAGCGCATCGCCTGGCCCCACCATGCGGATTCGCGCGTGGCGAATCCGCTATTATCCCCCTCGATATCCGGCGTTCTGCGCGGCCAGGTCCATTGCCAGCGTCAGGATGCGCTCCGCTGGCAGTACCCGTTCCCCGGCCACCTCGCGGAGATCAATCGTCTTGAGGTAGCGGCGGCAGCGCTCGCAAACGCTCAGCCGATAGACCTGATCCTCGCTCGGGTAGTAGGCAAGCTGGCGCGGGTCCTCGTTCTCGCAAAAGGCGCAGGCCGCCCGACGGAACGTCCACTCGCTGTCACAGCGCGAGCAGAGAAGCCTTCGCTGGCCGTTCCCCGCTTGCAGAGCGGCGAAGTCCGGCTCGCCGCCGCAGATCGGGCAGAAGCCGCGGTACCAGTGACTATCTTCGACCTGAGGCCCCAGGGCCTGCGCCTGCGCGCGCAAGAAAGGCCGGAGGGCCTCTCGGAAGATCAGGCTGAGGAGGTCGGCATGCAGCCCCGCCTCCTCGCCTTCGCGGATGCGGCCCTCGCGCAGGTATTCCACGGCGAGCGCGCCGATTCGCTGACGCTGCTCATACAGCCAGGCATGAATCTTAGCCAGGGGCTTGACCAGTTCCTTGCGGTGCTGGGCGATGGTGAAGCCGATCTCCGCGCAGAGCTCCGCCAGCCTGGCCGCATCGACCTGAAGGGCCTCGGGCGAGAGGAGGGCGCGTCCCTCTTCAAGACGGTCACCAGCCTCTTGGGCGCTCAGAGCGGTCGAAGGCGGCTCCACCTCAGCCCGGGCCTCGGCTTCGAGCAGGGCGCAGTAGAGCCGGATCGCGTCGGCCAGATCGGGCCGCTTCTCGGCCTCTTGCTTCAGCGCCAGCAGGATGTCGTCGTAGCTAACTATCGCAGGATTGTTCGCCCCGGCCAGCGATATGCCCCCTTCCGTCACCATCAGTGCGTCGTCCCCTCCTCGCCCGCCTTGTCGGCGTGCGTGAACAGAGGAAGGTAGCGCGCTACCAGCCCAAAGGCGATGAGGCCCGCCGCCACGATACCGAAGGTGATGAAGAACTCCATCCAGTGCGGCACGTACGAGGCGGCATCGGCGGGCCTGGAGAATCCCACCAGGCCCACGTTGATGCGGTTGAAGATGAGTCCTCCGACCACCAGGGACGCCGTCAAGAACAGCGCTGTGGCGCTGCGCCGGACGGCCGGCAGGGCGAAGAGGACCATGGGCAGGATCACGCCCCCTACCGTCTCCAGCAAGAACAGCGCGCTGTTGCGGCTCCCGTCGAACACTTCGCCGAACTCACCTGCGATGCCGAGGTCAGCGATCTTCAGCGCCAGGTAGAGGGCCAAGACGAACGGGATCGCCTTGGCAAGGCTGCCGAGAAGGTCCACCTCCAGCCCCCGCTTGAAGACCCGCGAGCTGATGGAGGACTCCAGTATGACCATTGACGGCCCTACGGCCACCGCCGATAAGAAGAAGAACAGCGGCAGGAGCGACGAGTGCCAGAGCACATCAAGCTGGTCCGGAATTATAAGATACAGCGAACCGAGGGAGGACTGATGCAGGGTAGACAGCACCGTGCCGGCGATGACCAGCGCCAGGGTGGCCCTGGCGATCAGCCGGAGGGGCTGGCGCAGCCCAAAGCGCTCGAACATCAGCGGGCTGAATTCGAGGGCCAGCACCACCGTGTACAGCATGACGCACCAGCCTACCTCGAACATGACCGAGTGAGGGTTCCAGAAGATGAGGAGGTACCAGATGCGCTCCGGGCGGCCCAGGTCCACCATTAGGGCCAGGACAACCATCAGGTATCCCAGGAAGCCGGTGAGGATGGCTGGCCGGAGGATCGGCCGGTAGCGCTCCTGGCCAAGGATGTAGACGGCGGTGGCGGTGGTGAACGCGCTGGCGGCTAACGCCACCCCGCACAGCAGGTCGACATTGATCCAGAGCCCCCACGCGTAGTTATCGTTCAGGTTGCTGGCCGCGCCCAGCCCGCCAGCGTAGCGGATCATCGCCAGGACGAACGCGAGGACGACCAGTCCGCCGAGAACGAGCGTGCCGATGGGCAAGTGGCGCCGAAGGAGGCCGACAGCGGTTGTCATGAGGGCGCCTCCCTGTCTCCCTGCTCAGTCGATTGTCCCTTCCTGCGTATCATCTCTTCCCGGCGTCTCACCACCCAGGCAATACCGGACAGACCGGCCACCAAGCCTATGATCGCCCAGGGCGTGGCGAACATGGAGTCCTCAGCCCGATCCTGTATGGGGGTGGTGCCCAGCGTGGGCAGGCCCAGGTCCTCGAAGGGGACGTGGGAGATGTAAAGGAGGGAGGTGCCTCCGGTCTCGTCCTTGCCGTACACGTGTTGCAGGTATCGGTCCGGCTGGCTTCGGATCCTGGTCTCGGCCTCGGCGATGAGTTCGTCGCGGTCGCCGAACTTGAGCGCTCCAGACGGGCACGTGTGCACGCAGGCCGGCTGGATGCCCGCGCCCAGCCTGTCGGCGCAGAACGTGCACTTTAGAATGCGCGCCCCGTCGAACAGCCCCTTCTCCCACTCGAAGGTCGGGATCTCGAAGGGGCAGGCTATCATGCAGTAGCGACAGCCGATGCATCGCTCTTTGTCCCAGAGCACCGGACCCTCGGGCGTCTTGTAGAGCGCCCCCACCGGGCAGGCCGACACGCAGGCCGGGTGCACGCAGTGCATGCAGGCCCACCTTCCGAACGCCCAGGCAACCCCATCGCCGTTCCGCTCTATCTCGTTGAACCGCATGGTCAGCCAGGTCTTGGCCGAAAGCCGCGGCGGGTTCTGATAGCTGCCGGTGTTGCGGGTGATCTCCGCTTCCAGGTCGTTCCACTGCTTGCACGCGACCTGGCAGCCACGGCAGCCGGTGCACTTAAAGGCGTCAAAGAGAATGGCTACGCTACCCAATGGTCTACGCCTTTCTCACGTCCACCAGGAACGCCTTGTACTCCGGGATGCGCGTGTTAGCGTCGCCCACGTGAGGCGTCAGGTCATTGGCGATATCGCCGGTGGCCAGCCCCTGCCAGCCGAAGTGCCACAGCATGCCGAGTTGATGTACCGTTTTACCATTCACATTCATGGGCCGCCAGCGCGGGGTGACCAGGGCCACCGCCCGGATCTCACCGCGCGCCGATGTGACGATGACCTCGTCGCCGTTCTCGATGCCCCTCTGCTCGGCGAGCTCCTTGCTGATCTCGACGAACATGTCAGGTTGGGCCTCGGCCAGCCAGGGGAGGGTGCGGGACATAGACCCGGTCTGCCAGTGCTCGCACACCCGGTAGGTAGTGCAGATGATGGGGAAATCTTCGGCAGTTCCCACCCTGTCGCCGATCTCCTCGTCGGTGGCGGTGTCGTACACTGTGATGACGGGGCTGTTCTGCACGCTGGACAGCGGGTTCTGGATGGGTGACTCCAGAGGCTCGTAGTGCTCCGGGAAGGGCCCATCGTTCAGGCCGCTCGGAGCGAAGAGCCAGCCCTTGCCGTCGGACTTCATGATGAAGGGATCGGTGCCCGAGTGGGCGTCAAGGCTGGTTCCTGCGGGATCGGCCTCGGCGTCTGGCGGCTTGGTCGCGGAGAAGTCGGGCACGTCGTAGCCGGTCCACTTGCCGGCCTCCTCGTCCCACCAGATGGCCTTCTTGTTCTCGGCCCAGGGCGTGCCGTCCGGCCTCGCGGAGGCGCGGTTGTAGAGGATACGCCGGTTGGCGGGCCAGGTGAAGCCCCAGTAAGGGTAGAAGCCCATTCCGCCTGGGTCCTTCTGGCCCCGTCGCTTTACCGCGGGCATAGTCACGCCGCTGCCGTCGTCAGCGGGGACGAAGTAGCCACTGTAGAGCCAGTTGCCGCAGGCGGTGGTGCCGGGGTCGGCTGCTTTGGCGATGGTCCCGAAGCCGGGGATGACCTCCCCCTTGTTGACCAGCAGCTCGCCGGACGCGTCCATCACGTCCTCAAGGGCATAGCCGTTGATCTCGCGGGCCACCAACTCGACGTCCGGCGGGTCGCCATAGTCCCAGACCAGGTCCAGGATGGGGAAATCCTTGGAGTCTGAGGAGGGCGCGTAGACCTCCTTGAGGGCCTTCACCAAGCGGTCGAGGATCCAGATGTCCTCCATGGCCTCGCCGGGCGACTCAGCCACCTTGGGCCGCCACTGCATGCGGCGGCCACTGGTGACGATGCTGCCGGCCTTCTCGACGGCATCGCCCGCTGGGAGGAGAAACACCTCGGTCTGGATGTCCGCAGGGTCGATGCCTGGCGCCTTCCAGAACGAGGCCGTCTCCGTCTCGAACAGCTCCATGACCACGAGCCAGTCCAGGTTGCCCAGGGCCTTGCGCTCCATGCGGGCGTTCGGTCCAGAGACAGCGGGGTTCTGGCCCATGCAGACCATGCCCTTGATCGAGCCCTGATAGAGGGCCTCGAAGAGGCTGATCCAGGAGTAGTCCGCGCCAACCTTGGGGACGTAGTGGTAGGCGTAATCGTTGTCCTCGGTGGCGGCGTCGCCGAACCAGGCCTTCATCAGGCTGATGAAGAAGGCTGGGCCGTTAGCCCAGTAGCTGGTCTTGCTGAACCGCTCGGAGTAGGTGGCGAAGTCGGTGTCCTTGTCGCGCGGGGTGCCCAGGTAGCCGGGGAGGATGTGGAACAGGAGGGCCATGTCGGTGGAGCCCTGGACGTTGGACTCGCCGCGGAGGGCGTTGACGCCGCCGCCAGGCAGGCCGATGTTGCCCAGCAGGAGCTGTAGCATGGCCATGGAGCGGACGTTCTGGGTGCCCACGGTGTGCTGCGTCTGGCCCATCGCGTAGAAGATGGTGCCGGTCTTGTCCGGTACGCCGGTGGCGCAGAAGAGTTCCGCGACCTGAAGGAACTTGTCCTTGGGCGTGCCGCAGATCTGCTCCACCACCTCGGGGGTATAGCGGGCATAGTGCTTCTTGAGGTGGGCGAAGACGCAGTTGGGGTCGTCCAGGCTGGTGGCCCGCTTGACCACGGTGACGGGCTGCTCCTCGGTCTGGTACTGCCACGATGTGGTGTCATAGGTCCTGGTTTCGGGGTCATAGCCGGAGAAGAGGCCGTCGAGGTCGGTCGGGCCTTTGAAGTCCGGGTGAATCAGGGTGAGGGCGTTGGTGTAGTACTTGACGTACTCCTCGTTGTAGAGACGGTTCTGGAGTATGTAGTTGATGAGCCCGCCCAGGAAGACGATGTCGGTGCCGGAACGAAGGGAGCAATACAGGTCGGAGGTGGCAGCGGTGCGGGTGAAGCGGGGGTCAACCACGATCAGCTTCGCGCCTTGCCTGTCCCGCGCTGTGTTTATCCAGGCTATAGAGGCGGGGTGGTTCTCCGCAGGGTTAGCGCCGATGACCAAGACGCAGTCGGAGTTCTTGACGTCGACCCAGTCGTTGGTCATGGCACCGCGGCCGTACGTGGGGCCGAGACCGGCCACCGTGGCCGAGTGTCATATACGGGCCTGGTGCTCGAGGTAGACGACCCCGAGGGCCCGCGCAAGCTTGCAGGCCAGGTAGCAGTCCTCACTGTTGTTGGCTGCGCCGCCCAGCCAGGCGATGCCCTCGGTCCGATTAACCGGCACCTCGCTGCCCTCCACCTCGACCGAGCTGACGAAGGTCTCATCGCGGGTCTGTTTGACGCGCTTGGCGATCTCGACCGTCGCCCACTCCCAGCTCTTCTCCTCCCACTGCTCCGAGCCGGGGGCACGATACAGCACCTTGTTCAGTCGCAGGGGGCTGTTAGATAGCTGTCGCACCGCGATGGACTTGGGGTCGAGGGCGCCGCGGTTGACGATGTGATCCGGGTCGCCTTCGGAGTTGATCACGTGGCCGTGTTCGTCGGTGGCGATGATGAGGCCGCACCCACAGGAGCAGTAGGGACAGATGGTGAAGCCTTCACCAATCTTCTTATGCAGAGGGAAGTCCTCTATCCCCCGTGCCTGCGCTTGGGAGAGGCCCGCCAACAGAAGGAGGCCACCGCCGCCTCCGCCTGCGGCAGAGAGCTTGAGAAAGCTCCTTCGGCTGAGTTTGGTCACTGAGTTACCTTCCGGGCGCAAGCCCCGCACCTGGGTCTACGCGAGCGGGAATGTGAACAGAGACGGCCAGGTTATTGTGATTGCTCACTAAGTACACCCCATTTGTGCTCCGCTGCACAAGTAGATAGACGTGATTCTAACGGACGAATGCCTGTATGCTAGGGCCATTCGGCCCCCTGAACGCAGGCACTTGTTATACTTTTCACTATAGCCGAAAGAGCCTGCTGGACTGATTCGCAGGTAACGGGCCCGTTTCAAGCATTGAGAAGAGGACGAGTGGCAGTTATGTTTGGGCGTGGGAATCGGCTGAAATGGGGACGCGGCGATCTGCGGATGAATCTCCAGGAAGAAAGGAACAGAACTCATGGCCAGCATCACTGTCGCGGTAGCCGAGCCGCCCTACGGCAGGCAACGGGTCTACACCGCCCTCAGGTTCTCGCTCGTCGCCCTCCATGAGGGGCATCAGGTGAACCTGTTCCTCCTGGAGGACAGCGTCTTCGCCGCCAAGAAGGGGCAGGATCCACCCGAGATGCCCGTGGGCGACGCCGGCATGCCCAGTTGTGAGGGGCTGCTGGCAGCCGCCATCAGCGAAGGGCTGCGGGTTAAGGCCTGCCGGGTGTGTTCGCGCGAGCGAAGCCTCCAGGCCGAGGAGGTGATGGAAGGTGTGGAGCTCGCCTCGATGGCAGACCTGGTGAACTGGGTGGTGCAAAGCGATAGGACCGTGGTCTTCTAGACGGCCCGGGCCGGCAGCGTGCGACGTGGCGCCCGGCGCTCCGCTCCGGTGGGCTCCAAGCTTGCCGAGAGGTGTCGTGCGAGCGCATAATGGGGCAGCGGCATGGAGGCTGCGGTGTCTGGCTCTTCTGAAGGGTGTCGGCGAGGGAAGCTAGGCTCGGGCGTAGGGCTTGGCTTCCCGTTTGCCCTGCTGATTGCCGCGGTGGGGACGGTCTCATGTGGCCCGTTCGATACGCGCGAGCCAGCAGAGACCCCGCTCAGCGAAGTCCTACCGGCGCAGATCGCGCCCACTCCCCCAGCCCAGCCCGGCGAGACCTACACGGTCGAGCCCGGGGATACGTTGCTTGCGCTCGCTGAGCGGCTCGGGGTGACTCTGGAAGCGCTGCTTGAGGCCAATCCGGATATCGTTGACCCCAATCGCATCTCGGTCGGGCAGATGATCCGTATCCCGAGCGCCGGCGTGGTCCCATCTCCCACCGCTGCCCCAGAGCCGACGGTGGCACCGGAGGAGAAGGCGCTGCCAGACCTGACTATCGTCATCCCGCCGCTGGTCATCGATGAGATGCTGATTCTGACTGTGCGGAACCAGGGTTCCGGCCCCTATGAGGGTTCGCTCATTCAGGTCGCGATCTTCGATGAGGACGAGCGGCGCCTGGCCACGGTGACCACACCTGTGGGCGGCCTGGCTCCCGGGCAAAGCATCGATGTTCGCACGGGGCTGGAAGCACCAGCAGGCCAGCGCTTAATCGCAGAGGTCGATCCGCAGGACCTTGTCGAAGAGAGCGATGAAGCGAATAACCGCCTATGGCTGGAGGTGCCCGCGCCTTAGGTCAGGGTCGAGCCCGAGCCAAGGTCGGGCCGGACATGTCCCGGGATAGTCGCTCGAGAGTGGCCGATCCTAGCTACAGCTTGGGGTGTCCAACCGGAATGATGTAGAGCGGCTCATGGTTGGGAGGCAGGCCTAGCGTCCGGGAGACCTCCTCGTCTTGAAAGGCTCCGATGGTCACGGTAGCCAGCCCCAAGGCCTGCACCTGAAGACAGATGTCCTGGCCCACGTGTCCCGCCTCTATGTGGACGTAGCGGACTCCGCGCTCACCGTATTTCTTGGTAGTCCGCTGATACTCCGCGGTCACCACCACAATCACCGGGGCCTCAGCAATAAACATCTGCTCTGAGGCGTGTTGGGCCAACGCCTGGCGACTGTCTCCGCCCGAGAGAAGCTCCAGGGAGTGGCTCTGGGGAAGGTAATGGTACGCTCCTTCCCTCAAGCCCTCCACGCCCTGCTTGCCTACCACCACATAGAGGTCCAGAGGGTAGAGCGCCCCTGCTGAAGGAGTAGCTCTCTTGAGGCCCTCTTGGTCGGTGATGCCCTGGGCGGCCCAGAGGATCTGGGAGAGTTCCCCTGGAGTCAGGGGATGATCCTCAAATTCCCTCCTGGATCGCCTCCTGGAGATGGCCTCCTCCAGGGACATCTCCCCTTTGAGGAGAGGGTCGGGCAGGCGGGCAAGGGGCGTATCTTGGGCGGCTGGAATCGAAACCGCCTGTGTTGGGGTCCCCCGGGCTGCCGGGGGCGGAGCCTCGTCCGCGCCGTCGCAGGCCGTCAGGCCGGCAACGGCTACCCCCACGCCCGCCGCGACTCCTGCCCTCAGCAGGTCCCGCCGCGACATCCGCTGCCCCATCAGTCTCCGCCGGTAGCTGGATCTCTCCATACCTGCTCCCTCCTGTCCCTTCCAGTCCGACCTGCGAATGCCATTCTACTCCTTTCGTCATGGGGGCTCAGGCGCGGCGAGATCGACCGCAAACAGGTGGGCCAGCTCGGTGAGGCTGGCAGTCGTCCGTGGCAGACGGCTATAATCACATGGGCCGCTAACTCAATCGGCAGAGTGCTCGACTTTTAATCGAGTGGTTCTGGGTTCGAGTCCCAGGCGGCCCACCACCTCTGGAAAGCTGCGATAGCGTGCAGGCCCTGAAGCGGGGCGCCCTCTCGACATCGCTACCGTTTTTTGCCTACCCCCATACGGTGCTATACTTCCTCCCGACCCTCGGGCCGAACGTCTCTGCGACCGAGGCCCCAGTGTGTGGTCTGGTCGGTGTGGGTGCTCCGAGGGTTCTGCTATGGTCGCGATAACGTCCCTCATGGCATGGTTGCGGGGGCGCAGCCGTCGGGAAGCGCGCCGGGCATGAAGCAGCCCTGACCGTGCCCTGCACGACCTCCTTCCAGATTCCGATACTTCTTACGATGGTATGGAACGCTGGGGCCGCTCGTAGCCTGGCCAGACGCTTCCTCCACGGCCTGGTCTATCTCCTGCTTGCGGCGGCCGTGACGTCTGCCGCATTGGGTATCCGCCCGCCGCTGGCCCGCGCTGCGATCGTTGGCGGGCTGGCCGTTCTCGCCATCGGCGTGGCCGTGTGCGTCGCATCCCTATCGTTCCGAAATGCCTCGAAGCAACATAGAGCTGTCCTCCTCCAATCCCTCAAGTACACAGACGAACGGCAGCGGCCCGCCATCTACGACCCGCTCTCCGGGCTGCTGTGCAGATGGTACTTCGATCTGCGTCTGACAGAAGAGATCGAGCGCTCCGGTCGCTATGGCCTGCAATTCTCGGTGCTCTATATCGCGCTGGAAACGGACAGCTATCCCACGCCCACTGCACTGGCGGCCGATGTGGGGCCTCGGCTCCGCGAGGCTGTGCGTGCCAGCGACCTCTGCGCAGACCTGGGGAACAAGAAGTTCGTCGTTATCATGCCGCAGACCGGGCGTACCGGAGCCGTCACCGCCGTCAACCGCCTAGTGAGGCTCCTGGCCCAGCTAGAGCCGCAGATCGGGCTGGCCTGTTTTCCGGAAGGTGGCGACAAGGCGGGCCTGTTGCTCTTCAGGGCCGCGGCGAACTGTAGTGCCCGAACTCTGACTTCTGCGGCCTAGCCTCGCCACTCCCTGCAACGTCCCGTAATCGCGCCAGCGGCGGCAGGCCATCTCCCCCAGGCACCGGTGTCCGGTTCCGGGAGTTCCTTCGCGACACGTAGGCACGCCTCGACGCCGTCCATGATCGGTCGGCGCTGCAGGGGTGTGCTACACTGGCTTCGCCTCGAATCTGCCGTGCCGAATCGGACGGTAGAACGCGCTGGCCATGGCCTCGCTATTCAGGGGCGCCCCCCGGGCGAGATCCGGCACGGTCTTGAGGCGCTGGAGCGGGGCGAAGCGGCGAGATAGTGGTTTATCCTGGGAGGTGACCGGAGCGATGGCGCCGAACAGACCTCGGAGGATCGCGGTACTGGCCAGCGGCGGTGATGCGTCGGGCATGAACGCCTGCCTGCGAGCGGTGGTTCGGGCTGGGTGTGATGCTGGCATGGAGATCCTGGGCGTTCGCCGCGGGTTCAGCGGGCTCATCGCCGGGGACATCGCACCCCTCGGGCGCCGCGACGTGGGCAACATCATTCAGCGCGGTGGCATCGTCCTGGGCACATCCCGCTGCGAGGAGTTCCGTACGGTAGAGGGGCGCAGCAAAGCGGTTCGGTTCCTTCGGGAGGCGGAGGTGGATGCCCTGGTGGTGATGGGAGGTGACGGCTCGTTCGAGGGGGCGTGGGCCCTCGCTCAGGAGACGGGCACCTGCTGCCTGGGTATCCCCGCGACCATCGACAACGATGTGTACGGGACGGACTTCTCCCTGGGCTTCGACACGGCGGTGAACATCGCCCTGGAGTCCATCGACCGCATCCGCGACACCGCCGAGTCCCTGGAGCGCCCCTTCTTCGTGGAAGTGATGGGCCGGGCCTCCGGGGCCATTGCCCTGGAAGTGGGCCTGGCAGGCGGCGCCGACGACGTGGTGGTGCCGGAGACGCCCACGGACGTCGAGGAGGTTTGTGCCGGGCTTCAAGAGGGCTTTCACCGGGGTCGACGTAGCAGCATCATCGTGGTGGCGGAGGGCGACGAGGCCGGCGGCGCCTTCGTCCTGGCCCGGGAGGTGGGCCAGCGCATCAACGCCGAGTACCGGGTGGTGGTGCTGGGTCACGTCCAGCGGGGCGGGGCACCCACGGCCCGCGATCGGGTCCTGGGAGCCAAGCTGGGCGCCGCCGCCGTGGACGCCTTCCTCACTGGCGAGGAGAATGTCATGGTCGGCGAGGTGGCCGGCCGTATCGCCCTAACACCGCTCCGGGAGGTCTCCGAGAGGGTCAAGCAGACCGACGAAGCGCTCCTGCACCTGGTGCATCGCCTCACCCGCTAACGCTTGGGGCCCTCCTGGGTGCCGTAGGCCCGATACCAACTCTCGGATAGGTGGTCCAGCGAGGGATAGCGGTGGCGGCTCCGCTGCTGCCAGGGCGTGGCATGCCTGACCGCGATGTCGCGCAACTCGCGCAGGCGCTCGACCGCCGTGGTCTTGAGAAAGGCGCCGCGGCGGGCAGGCTCCAGATCGAAAGCCTCCTGCCAGATGGCCCGGCCAGCCAGGAAACCCGAGGCGCCGCCCCGACAGGCGAGCTCGACCTGCCGTCGGAACTGCTCATAGTTCACCCCGGCGCTCAGCACCACCCAGGGCACTGGCGAGGCCTCGCTGAGCTCGCGGCAGAGGTCCAGCATGCGGCCGTCGTCGCGCTCGTGGCGGAGGTCGGCGGGGAACTCGGCCTTCAGGATGTCGATGGGCAATGCGGTGATCTGGCGGGCGCTCTCCAGGACGATGCGCGGCCGTTCGGCAGCGAAGGCAGCGGAGTCCTTGGAGGCTCCGTCAATAGCATAGGCCACCGCCTCCACCAGGAAGGGGATGTCGGCCCCGGCGCAGGCTTGGGCGGCCTCTCCGATAACGTTGAGCTGGTAGGAGGCCTCCTCCGTACGGTCGGGGTGGAAGTAGACCAGGAGCTTGGCAGCGTCGGCGCCGAGCATCCTGGCCTTGTGGGGGCTCCATCCCTCCAGGAGCTTGGTGCGGCGCCGGTCGCTGGTTCCCTCGTAGCCGGTGGCCTCCAGGCTGATGAGGAGCCCTGTCTGTCGGGGTAGCGCCCCGCGGGCCAGGCACTGGGACGCCCCGTAGATAGGATCGAGGAGGACGGCGCTGGAGTCGGGGGCCAGCGCCTCGCACAGGCGCAGCTTCTCCTCGACCATCGCCTGGTAGGTGACCCGCTTGGGAGCCTCCGCATCGATCATGCGCTGCAGGGAACCTCGGTGGTCCATGGCGCACATGGCGAACACGCCCTCCGGCGTGGCGATGCGCTCCAGCCCCCTGAGCCTGCCCGGACCGAAAGTGTCAGGCGAATCCATTGTGGGGTACTCCTCTCCGTCAACGCTGGTCAGCGCTGCCCGCTGGGCCCTCCGGTGGGAGCTTGTGAAGCTATCGGTCGCTCCTCTCCATTTTGCGGCACCGCGCCTACAGGTATAGTACAAGAGGGCCGCTCGAACATGATCATGTTCGGACAGTTCAAGTCTATCATGAAGGCAAGGAGGTCCTGTGAGATGGCCATTCGGGGTGTCGGGCTCCTGATGATAGGGGCAGTAATGGCCCTCGCCGGGGCGGCGGCCTGCGGTGGAGAGGATGAGGACGCGGTCCCGGACATCGTGGTGACGGTGCGGGCCGGTGGTGGGGATATCCTGGGCGAGATCAGGGACTCGGCTACGGACCTGAGGGACGACCTCCACGAGTTGGTGGAGGACGCGCGTCAAGGCCGGGATGTCAGCGAGCGGGCGCAGGGCCTCGAAGACCGTTGCCAGGACATCGTGGAGCGGGCCGAAGACGCCGACCTGGATGCCCTGGCCGATGCCCTGGATAAGGCGTGCGAGGGGCTGAGCACGGCCGTGGAGGAGGGCGGAGAGGCCGGGCTGGACATCGCCGCCGACATCCTGGACAAGCTAGGGGCCGGCGATTAGGGGGCACGACAGGCGCACCATCTAAGCTAGCGGACGAGCACATCGCCTTGACGCTGTGCTTTGCCAGACCCAGAATACGGGCAAGCTAAAGGATAATATTCGATGACTTACGCTCGTCACCAAGTGGCTCCGGGGTTCGAGGGCCTGCTAGGCCGGACTTTGGCCGGGCAGCCGCTATCACGGGAAGATGGCTACCGCCTTATCCAGGCGCAGGCTTCGGAGCTCTCGGCGTTGATGATGGCTGCGTCCCTCGTGCGTGGCCAGGGTCGGGACCGTACCGTCACCTACTCCCGCAAGGTGTTCATCCCCCTGACCAACCTCTGCCGCCAGAAGTGCAGCTACTGCACTTTCTCCCGCCGACCCGAGGACCCCCTGGCCCACACCATGACGCCCGATGAGGTGCTGGCGGTGGCCGAGGCGGGGCGCCAGGCGGGGTGCAAGGAGGCACTCTTCTCGCTGGGGGAGAAGCCGGAGGAGATCTACGACTCCGTGCGGGAGGACCTGGCCCACTTCGGGCACGACAGCACTATCTCCTACCTGCGGGAGATGTGCGAACGGGTGCTATTCGAGACGGGTCTGCTGCCCCACGCCAACCCCGGCATCATGTCTTGCGAGGAGCTGGCCTCGCTGCGAGGGGTGACCGTCTCCATGGGGCTGATGCTGGAGACGATATCGGAGCGGCTCACGGGGCCGGAGATGGCGCATCATAACTGCCCGGGAAAGCACCCACAGGCACGCATCGAGACCATCCGCTCCGCCGGCGAGCTGGACATTCCCTTCACCACCGGCATCCTCGTCGGCATCGGCGAGACCCGCGAGGAGCGGGTCGATTCGCTCTTCGCCATCCTGGAGCTGCACAAGGAGTACGGGCACATCCAGGAGGTGATCATCCAGAACTTCCGGGTGAAGGAGGACACCCCCATGCGCCACGCCGATGAGCCCAGCGTGCTGGAGATGCTACGCACCATCGCTACGGCGCGGCTCATCCTGGGGCCAGCGATGAACATCCAGGCGCCGCCCAACCTGACGCCCGATGCCTACGGCCTTTATCTCCTGGCTGGCATCAACGACTGGGGCGGCGTCTCGCCCCTGACTCGAGACTTCATTAACCCCGAGGCGCCCTGGCCCAAGATCCTGGAGCTGAGGAAGGTCACCGAGGATGCCGGCTTCCAGCTCCGGGAGCGGCTGGCCCTCTACCCCGAGTTCGCCACCTGTGACCGCTTCCTGCGGGAGAGCTGCCGAGACCGCATCCAGGCCTGGACCGAGGAGTCGGGCCTGGTGCGCTGGGAGGCCCAGCAATGGTAAAGACTGCACCCACCGCGAACCTGGCATCTGTCCTGGATGCCCTCCTGGGCGGCATCAGTCCTGCTGTCGCCCGCATCATCGAGCGGGCGTTGGCCGGCCACGACCTCAGCGTCGAGGAGGCGACGCTCCTCTTCGACAGCAGGGGGTCCGACATGCAGGCGCTGGTGCTGGCGGCCGACCGGCTGCGGCGGCAGCAGGTGGGCGAGGTGGTCGCCTACGTGGTGAACCGCAACATCAGCTTCACCAACGTTTGCATCAAGCGCTGCGGCTTCTGCGCCTTCAGCCGCGACTACCGCACGGAGGAGAGTTACTTCCTGCCCATTGAAGAGGTGGTGCGGCGGGCGAAGGAGGCCTGGGAGCTGGGGGCGACGGAGGTGTGCATCCAGGCGGGCCTGCCTCCCAAGATGGAGAGCGACCTCTACCTGCGCCTCTGCCGGGCCATCAAGGCGGAGCTCCCGGAGATGCACATCCACGGCTTGTCGCCGGAGGAGGTGCAGTACGGTTCTATCCGCTCGCGATGCAGCGTCGGCGAGTATCTGCGACTGCTGAAGGACGCAGGCGTGGACAGCCTGCCCGGCACATCGGCCGAGATCCTGGACGACCAGGTGCGGCGCAAGATCTCGCCGGGACGCATCACCACTCGTCAGTGGGTCGAGGTGATCACCGGCGCCCACGAGCTGGGTATTCCCACCACGTCGACCATCGTGTACGGGCACGTGGAGACCTCGGAGCATAAGGCGCGGCACCTGGCGCTGCTGCGGGACATCCAGGAGCAAACCGGCGGCATCACCGAGTTCGTACCCCTGAGCTTCGTGCATACTGAGGCGCCCATGTACCACAAGGGGCTCGTGAAAGGGGTGCGGGCCGGCCCCACCGGTGCCGAGGTGGTGAAGATGTACGCCGTCTCCCGGCTGATGCTGGGGTGCCACATCAAGAACCTGCAGGTGTCGTGGGTAAAGGAAGGGCCGCGCTTCGCTCAGGTGTGTCTGAACGCCGGAGCCAATGACTTCGGCGGGACCCTCATCAATGAGAGCATCTCCACAGCGGCGGGGGCCTCCCACGGGCAACTGATGCGGCCGAGCCAGTTCCGCCAGCTCATACGGGAGATGGGGCGAGTCCCGGCCGAACGCACCACCACCTACGGCATTCGCCTGGTGTTCGAGGACGCCATGCAGGATCCCATCGAGCCGCTGGACATGGTGGACGACAGCGAGGAGCGCTTCGGCTCCTACCAGCGGCTCATCCAGACGGACAGCCATCGTTTCCGGGACATCATGCCCCCGGGGAAAACGGGCGTCCTTGACCCGTCCTGACAATGGTGTGAGGATAGCCGTCAGAGCCGGAGGCCACAACTCCAGGTCGTCGAGGCGGCTGCTGAGTGCATTCGGAGGGTAGAGATGGTTGCCAGGAACGTAAGGACCATCCGGTCCCCCATCGGAGAGGTTCCCACGGATTCGACGGGCTCGGCCATTGGGGTGGTCAGGCTGGACCCGGAGCGGTCCTACCGGGGCGTCCCCGCGCTGCTGAAGCGGGTCATCGAGGAGGACAGCACGCATGACTGGGAGGCCATCAAGGCGAAGATCGACTACACCTACGAGAGTCTGAGCCAGGCCCTCCAGCCGCTGGACGACGAGAGCGGCTACGCGCAGCGCATCCGTGGGCAGTTGGAGCAGGGCAAGAAGCTTCTCTTCAAGCCGAACATGGTGTCTGCCCTCGCCATCGACCCCATGACCCACGCGGAAGGGACGGGGCACGTGGCATGCACGGCCTGGCCCTTCCTGGCGGCGCTCATGAGGTGGTTCCATGACCACTTAGACATCTCCTACCATCAGATGGCTGTCGGTGAGGCGGCCACCGCGACGGCTGCTATCGCTGCGCGCTTCAATCTGGCGCTGGGCGGGGCATTGTCTGTGACGCCTGAGGGAATCATGGAGGGTCGGCCGGGGCCCTTCTACGCGGGGTGGGGCTTCTACTTCGTGCGCAGGTACCTCGCCGACACTCACGACCCGTCCCACCAGGACGACCCCATGCAGGGCTACGACGACAGCGTGGCGGGCGACTATGTGCCTCCCGGGAGGGCGAGCGACAGGCTGCCTTTGTATGACCTGAACCGCACTCAGGCGGCACCCCCGCGAGGGAGGGATGTGGAGGTTCCCAACGGGGCGAACTTCAAGAGCATCACGCTCCACAAGGCGGTCGTCGGCGGGGACCCCAACGACCCAGACGATAGGAGAGAGTACCCCGGCTGCGTGCTGGTCAACGTCCCCAGGCTGAAGGTTCACAACATAGCCCTGTTCACCAGCGCCATAAAGAACCTGGGCATCGGCCTTTATCCGATGGAGGCTGCCGCCGACCCGGACCCGGCGAGCACAAGCTGGAAGTACAGCTGCCCGGACGGACCTGTCCCGGGGATGAAGTTCGGCATTCCCCACCAGGTGTGGGTGCCCCAAGAGCTCGACGAAACGGGAAGCCCGAAGAGGGACGCCAACGGCAACTACCTCCTCACTAGGACCGCGGGGCTCCCCGGCACCATGGCGGACATTCTCGAGGCACTGAACCAGGAGGGTGTTCTCACGCTGAGCGTGGTGGACGCCATAGAGACCACCAACCTGGGGCACATGGGCTCCCCACTGGGCGTGGCCGTCCCCGAGGGCTACGTCCTCGCCGGTCTCGACGCGGTGGCCGTGGACCTGCTGTGCGCCAGGTACCTCTTCAAGACCGTGCCGATGGCGGAAGCGCGGCGGCTCTGCGCCGAGCAGAGCCTCCCCTCTGAGTTCATGCGCCGGGTTCCCCTCCCGCGCTCCGACGGGCGGAACATCGTGACCGAGGCGGGCGTCGACTCGCCCCTCTGGAGGGATCGGGTCTTCGCCTACGCCGAGCGCAGGGGCCTGGGCGGGCAGGAGTACTACGTGGTCGGCCGAGACGTGACCGCGGATGCACCTCTGGCTTCCGTTGATGGACACCTGGGGCAGGTGCAGGGGGACAGCTTTTCCGAGCTGATGACCTCGACGCTGTACACGGATATCAGCAAGCCCCTGTGGGACCTCCAGGCCACCGTGCTGGCCTACGCCGAGGCGAACGACGCCCTCACGGGATCGGCGTACCGGCGGCAGTTCCTGGAGGCCTTCGACGAGAACGCCGACGGATTGATTGACTACGAGGAGATGGGGAAGACGGGCTCTTTGAGCGCCCTCGGGATCGCCTTTGGCCAGATGGTGCGTCTTATGGCCGTGGAGCCGTTCGGAGCCCAGCGTGGCTCCTTCCAGTTCCGCTCGGCCCTACTCAGGTGGGGCGACGGGGCGTTCAACGGCGAAGGACAGGATCTCTTCCGGGAGTATGCCGACACCGGGGCGTGCTCGGTGGCCCTGCGGCTAGCCCTGACGCCGACCGAGAGCAAGGACCCCCTCTTCCCCTCGATGACCTGGGGCAGGGGCAAGTGGCCGAGCCTCCAGTTCGCCAAACGGGCACAGATCGTGAGCATGGTGTACGGCCTGGAAGCGCCCGAGGGGATCGACTTGGTCTCGCTCTACGGCTACGCGTTCGACTACGCCGACAAGGCGTTCAACGGCGGGCAGTTCACCGGCGGCCCCGGGCCCACCGCTGATCCGTCGGCGGCCCAGAAGTACGTTCAGGCCGTGGAGGAGGGCGCCGAGCCGCTACCCTTCGTACTCTACGTGCCGGCGGGCTTCGCCAGGTGCGGGGAGAGAGATGTCCCCAACGTGGAAGAGACCGCCGACCGCGAGAAAATGTTTCGGGTGGAGTTCCGCGACGGCGAGGAGACCTGGTAGCAGCTCACCAGAGCGGCTATAGGAGAGGGGCCCGGCCCCTGACCGATTCGATGGCTACGGCGACCCGCGGCCGGCGAAAGCGCCTCTTGCCGCGGACGGTCCTGTACGTCGGGCTGGCTCTGGTCATCGCCGTGGCCTTGCTTTTCGTGGGCATTCGCAGTGGTGTGATCGAGCGCTCTTTCATCTACTTTCCGGACAGGGACCTCATAGCCGACCCCGCCTACGTGGGGTTGCCGTTCGAGGAGGTCTCGTTCGCCGCGAGCGACGGCGTGCAGCTCCACGGTTGGTTCGTGCCCGGCGAGAAGGAGGTCACCTGGCTCTGGTTCCACGGCAATGCGGGGAACATCAGTCACCGGCTGGAGAACCTGAAGCTCCTCCATGACGAGCTGGGGGTGAGCGTTTTCCTCTTCGACTATCGGGGCTACGGCCGCAGCGAGGGGACGCCCTCGGAGGAGGGGACTTACCGGGATGGTGAGGCTGCCCTGTCCCACCTCCGCTCGCGAGAGGACGTTGACCCGGACAGGATCGTCTACTTCGGGCGGTCCCTGGGGGCGGGGATAGCGGTGGAGCTGGCGATCAGTCACCCTCCCTTCGCCCTTATCCTGGAATCACCCGTCCCCTCCATTCCAGAGCTGGCCCGGCGCCACTATCCCTTCCTGCCGGTGTGGCCTCTCCTTCGCACCAAGTACGACTCCCTGGCCAAGATCGAGAAGGTTGCAACGCCCCTCCTGGTGCTCCACGGAGACAGGGACGACGTCGTTCCCTTCGGGGCGGGCAGGAAGCTCTTTGAGGCGGCCAACGAGCCGAAGGAGTTCTACACCATCCGGGGCGCGGGCCATAACGATACGTATCTGGTCGGAGGCGAGGAGTACTTCGGGGTGCTTCGGCGGTTCATGGAGAACCTGGGGCAGTAGAGAGCCTCTCTGCCCGTTGCACAGATGTGCCGGACGAGTACACGCACATGACCGGAAGGCTTCGCGATGGTATATTGGCCCAGCACACATGCGCATGCCCAGCGCAACCCGCGTCACGCGCTTAGCCCTCTATAGCGGGCAGGCTCCGGAGACCCAATATGAGCAAGTTCACTGAAGCCAAAACGGAGTTCGATCAGACACTTGGTGCGGGCAGTCAACTTCTCCTGTCCCTCGTTCCCGTCGATGGCAAGCCGAAGAAGAACATAGCCATCCGCAATGCCAAAGGCGAATTACTCGAGGAATACTACAAGTGGCAGTTTCTTTATGCATTGGTAAACAGCGGTCTCTACCCGAAAGACTATGTAGG
>JBAUEL010000013.1:0-5730 GCA_049678585.1 Dehalococcoidia bacterium | reverse complement strand
GCCAACGGCCACACCGACGGAGACGCCACTGCCAACGCCGACGCCCACGGAGACCCCGCTGCCCACGGCCACGCCGACGGAGACCCCGCTGCCAACGGCCACACCAACGGAGACACCGCTGCCCACGGCCACGCCGACGGAGACGCCGCTGCCCACGGCTACACCTACGGAGACGCCGCTGCCCACGGCCACACCAACGGAGACTCCGCTGCCAACGGCCACACCAACGGTGACGCCGCTGCCAACGGCCACACCGACGGAGACGCCGCTGCCAACGGCCACACCAACGGAGACGCCGCTACCGACGGCCACACCCACGGAGACTCCGTTGCCTACAGCCACGCCGACCGACACACCGGAGCCGACGCCAACGGCGACGGCTACAGTAGTAGGGACAGCCACTACTACGCCCACTCCGGGCGGCCCGCCGCCGACCGTGCGGATGGAGAAGGACCTCGACGAGGACGCCACGGCGATCGTGGACGTCAGCAACCTCTTCCTGGAGATGGTGGACACGGACGCGGACACGGTTCCGGACTCGCTCGAGTGCCTGACGGTCTACGAGCTGGTGACCAACGCGGGGAACGACCCTGACGGCGTCGGCGCCTACGAGTTCCAGCTCAAGTTCGACCACAAGATCTTCGACATCACGATCGAAGACTCGAGCTGGCTGAGCAACGGCGGAGCTCGCGATGTCGACTGCTCGATGACCATCATCTCCGAGAACGACATCCGCTTCGGTTGTGTCTCCTCGGGTCCTGTGCCCGGTCAGACCGCCGACGGCACCGCGGCCATCATCACGGTTTGCCCCGAGCCTGACCTGGTCAATCGGCTGACCCCGGGCCAGGAGAACGGCGTGGTGAGCACGCTCCTAGACGAGAACTGCGAGCTCGCCGACGTCCTCGGCGACCCGCTGCATCTCCCCAACGGTGAGCTGGCGCCGGGTGTCCTCCCTGGCGGCCTGTTGGAGGTCTGCTCCGACTTCACCGTCACCGTACGCATCCTCGAGGCCGACCTGAACCTCGACTGCGTCGTGGACGTGCTGGACGAGCAGGCCATCGCCTTCCGCTACGGGGCGTTCTTCGACAACCTGCTGTACGACCCGTGGTACGATCTGGAGCCCGCCCTGAAGGACTTTGACATCGACATCAAGGACCTCCAGAAGGTCTTCGGTCGCGACGGCAGCACGTGCGTAAGCCCGATCCCGGAGCAGCCGCCTATGCCATCGCCTCCCTAGGGTGGATCGAGGATCGCCTGAACCTGAAACTAGAGGCAGAAAAGGGCACCGCCCAAGGGACGGTGCTTTTTCACGTCATAGGACATATGATACCCACCCCTGAAGCCTCTAGGGCGGTTCAGTGAACTCGGCCTCCCCGCTTGCGCATATGAAGAACAGACCGCCGAAGTCCTCTAGGAAGGGATCGCTGGCCCCGGGGTAGGAGGGAGCGTAACCAAGCCAGTCGCCAGCCTCGCGTTTCCATAGCGAAACGAGCCTGTGCGCCGGTGAGACGGCGCTGGCCAAGACTTCTGCCGGGGTGGAGTCGGGGTAGCTGCTCGTGAGGAGGGTACAGCCGCGCGTGAGGCGCACGACCCTCGTGCCTTCCGGCGGGACGGCCCCCTCTGGACCAGGCTCAGTGAACCGCTCCGAGTAGAAGATGTCCCCTTTGCCAGGCGCCTCGTCGCGCCAGACCACGTGCAGAGATCCGTCTCTGCCCGTCGCCACTCCACCCAGCCTCGAGTCGACAAGGCCCTTGGAAATGTTCAAGGGCGAGGACCAGGGGCCGCCGGGAGCCCTGCTAGCGAAGAAGACTTCCTGATTCCCCCGCGCCGAGTCGTCCCACAGCAGATATAGGGACCCGTCCTTGCCCACGCCGATGGCGAAACGGCCCGAGCTGACGAGCGAGCCGCCAAGGTCCTCGGGCGAGGACCATGGTCTACCCGGCGATTTCGTGGCCGAAAGCAGCCGTGGCCCATCGGGCGTCGCCTCGCGCCATACGACACGCAGGGAACCGTCTGGGGCATTCCCGGCTGCAAATGGCGCCGAGGCAGTCTGGCTGTTGGAGACGTTGACCGGCGAAGACCAGAAGCCCCCGGCAGGCTTGCTGGCGGAGAGGATCTCCCAGTTGCCGGACGCATTGTCCTGCCAGACGGCTCGGACGGAACCGTCTTCCTCGACGACAAGCGCTGGAATGAACGAGGTGCCGACGCTTTCCGAGATGTTGGTGGCCGGAGACCATGCGCCGTCCGGCGGTTTGCTCGCCGACAGGGCCTCCCAGTTGCCGGGGGTGTTGTCGTGCCACGCTACGTGCACAGAGCCCTCTGCTCCCACGGCTACGGACGGCCAGTACGACCACTTCGAGGTTCTAGAGATGTTCGTGGGGGTGGACCAGGACCTTCCAGGTGCCTTCGTCGTGTAGAAGATCTCGTAGTCGCCAGGGGTATCGTCATGCCAGACCACATGGACGGAGCGGTCCGGCCCCACGGCTACCGCGGGGCGGAAGGACCCACCCAGGTTGTTGGAAATGTTGGCCGGAGGAGACCAAGGACCGCCGGGTTCCCCGGAGGCGTAGAAGATATCCCAGTTCCCCAGGGACTGATCCTCCCAGACCACGTGAATGGAGCCGTCTACTCCTGTTCCAACCGCAGGGCGTTTTGATTCGCCCCTGCTGTTGGAGATGTTCGTCGGGGAAGACCACCCCTCGGCCGAGACGCCGGCACCCAGCGTCCCGACGAGCGCCAGCATCAGCAACGGGAGAAAGGCCCGCACAGACCACCTCCTGTGGCGGGTTCGCCCGCGACCGAACTCGGACGGCTCACCCTGCTGCATCCGGCCCCTGATGGACCAGATCCGGGCTCCGCCAACACCCTGGAATGGCAGTCCCGCCGATCTTCCGGCGCGCTAACCGCCCGATTCCACAGGAACACAGTCCGGTGCGGCGGGCTCCGAAGGGAGCTCGATCTCAATGGGCACGTCGTAGTCGAACGTGAAAGGATACGAGGAGCCGGGGACCCCGGGGAGTGTCGTCTCCAGTTTGCGAATTAGCCCATCCTCCAGATCTACCCACACAGTGACGGTGGCCTCCGGGTCATCTGGCTGGACGAAAGGCACGGTCAAGCCGCGGACCTGCCGCCCCCGCTCCTCCGAGAAGCCGGCGTCTTCCGCAACGCTCAGGTCCAGACGTGAGAACAATAGCCCGAAAGGCACCCGCTCGGGCGGGACCGCCTTCGCTGAAACCTGCCACTCGTCGAAGGCGAACACATATTCCTGGACCATGATCAGCTCAGGGTCCTCCCGCCCGTCACAGAACCGCGCAGGAGAGTCCCCGTAGACGCGGATAGTCTCCGAGCGGCTGACCTCGGGTGTCGTGTACTCCGGAAGTTGATGCTCGGCCGTACCGAAGATACGCGTCATGGCCACCCGGCCATCCGCTCCGAAAACGATGTCCTGCTGGTCGAGGGTGCTCCGCACGCGCACCGTCTCCGCCCAGCCCAAAGCCTCGCGCAGAGCGGACTCCACAAGCTCCTGCTCAACCTCCGTGAGCTCGCTCAAACTCGATCTGGCGAGGAGAGCCGTCGCCTCCCGAACCCGCGCCGGCACTTCCGTCCCGCTCTCCCCGTCGCCACAAGCCGAGAGCGCGGCGCCGCCGCCCACAAGCGACACCATCGCGACCAGCAAGAATACAACCCTAGTACGCTTTCTCATCCCGAAGCACTGCCTCCGACTCACTACCGACGACCGAACCTTGGGCTATCATACCAGAGTGTGACCAACCCGGAACAGGTTGCCTGGCGTGGAGGTAAACCAGCTCCTCGTCCGCGCTGCCGGGGTCCGAAAGGGCTGTAGGATGGGCCTGGAGAGGTTGAGCCGCGTCCTTGCTGCAGGCGCTCCGTCTGCCGCGCCTGCAAAAAAGTGGGGAAGAGAGGAGAGCCCTAGTCCGGCTGAAAAGACGCGATCATTCGTTGGAAGAGAGGAAGATAGTCGTCGAGGGTGGCCTGGCCGTACGTGCTCAGCCCGAGGCGCCACCCGCATTCTCCCTGCACTGCGTAGGCCGCCACATGCTCAATGACGAACCCGGCTATGGACGTGGTGTAGATGATTTGCTTTCCCGCGATGCCGGCTAATTCAATCGGGACGGCTCGTGTCGGGTCGATCTGTCCAATGCCCGAAATCGCGGCCGCGTCTTGACGAATCAGCCCATCCGGCGTCTGGTTCTCTCCCTTGTAGCATGACACGATCATCTCGGCCAAAGGCGCCCTGCCGGGCGAAAACCAGGTAAACCTATCGCCTAGAGAGCCTTGTGGTGCCACCTCCCATCCTTCGGGGTAGCTGATCGAGTAGCCAGCGCTGGGCGACTCATACTGGACGAGGGCGACGTCGGGATCGGGGGTGGGCCGCGCCTGGGGTGTCGCTTGCGCCGGGGGCTGCTCTTCCTCGCCACCGCAAGCCGCAACGACAACCAACGCGCCCACGACTATCCCGCAGAGCGCCGCAAGATAAGATAATCGTTTCACGAGTTCTTGCCTCAACTGACCTCCGCAGGGACTTGCCTTGCTCCAGAACAGCGTATACGGTGGCAGGTCGTTGTGCAATGCCCGTCTGCGGCAGCAGGGGTACACACCGGTTTGCAATCGCCCTGCTTTCTTGCCGCGGCCATTCCCCGGCTGGTCGGCCTGGGGGCCCGCCTACGCTTCTGATTGCTCGTCCCCTACGGCCCGTCCTGGCACGAGTGACCGGCCTGGGCCAAGACCAGCAGCAGGTCATTGATGACGGTGATGGCCCTGTTGGGCGCGCCGGACCACGTTGCACCCACCGACCGGTCGTACACCCACCCGTCGTCGGCTGTGTCTCCATTGTTGTCCTGGTTGTAGCACCTGTCGTCAGGGGTGCCGGGGGTGCGGTCGGGGCCGCTGTTGCAGGCACCTCCATCCGAGGTCCCTGCGTACTCGAGGACGGCCAGGACATCGTTGACGATGCTGACGGCCTTATCCTTGTCCGCGTAGGTGCCCCCGTCGAACGCGGTGGGCACGGGCACGTCGTAGAAGTCCCAGGGGTTGTTGGGGTCCCGGGTGCCGCCGAGGGTCGGGTTGGAGCCCAGCTCCTCCGCGTCTGAGCAGCCGTCGCAATCCGCATCCGGCTCCGTGCCATTACAGTTCTCCCCGAAGGGCGTCGCTGTGGGCGTAGCCCCCGGCAAAATGCATTCCACTGCCCCCAGGGCGTCCACCCGGGGCGTGGTCACGCCATTCCCAGGGTCGGGTACCGGAACGCCCGTGCTCTTCATGCACGACTCGATCTCGTCAGGTGTCGCCGAGGGGTTGGCGTCCAGCATTAGCGCCGCAACGCCCGCCGCGTGAGGCGCTGCCATGGACGTGCCGCCATAGTTTGCCGTTCCCCCGCCGTTAACGGAGGAGGTGATGAGCGCCCCCGGGGCCAGGAGGTCCAGCTCCGTGCTGTGGGAGTTGGAGAAGCACACCACCAGGTCCGCCCAGGTGCTCGAATCGGTGCACGCGCTCCAGGCGATCGAGCCGACATTCGCGTCGTACATGGCGCCTACAGACACAGCGGAGGATATGCACGAGGGGAACCCCAAGAGGCTCTTGTCGGCGTCGTTGCCGGATGACACGAAGGCTGTCACCCCCGCCGAGCGCAACGTATTGAAGGCGGTGGTAAGCTCGGGCCAGGCGCCATCACACGGCGTCGTCCATGGGCCGCTGCCGAGGCTCATGTTGATG
>JBAUEL010000012.1:0-2679 GCA_049678585.1 Dehalococcoidia bacterium | reverse complement strand
CGCCTGCCCTCGGGCCTCCGCGATCATGTGTTGCGCGTCGTGCAAGAGGCCCGCGGGCTCGCCCTCCTCTACGGCGTCGACCAGGGCCGCATCGAGCTGGCCGCCCTCGGCCACGACCTGGCCCGGGCCATGTCCCCCCAGGAGCTCCTGGAGGCGGCACAGGCGTTCGGTCTGGCCCCCGACGAAGTAGAGCGGACCGAGCCCATCCTCCTGCACGGGCCGGTGAGCGCCCGCATCATGGCCTCCCGCTACGGCGTCGATGACCCCGAGGTGCTGGCGGCGGCCCGCCATCACACAACCGCCCGCCCGGGCATGGCCCTGCTCGAGAAGCTGCTGTTCCTGGCGGACAAGATCGAGCAGGGCAAGGTCCGGGAGCACTCCGCCCTGGCGGAGGTACGCCGCCTGGCTCGCCACGACCCCGATGAGGCCATCCTCAGGTACCTGGACCTGAACCTGGCGCGGGCGGCAGAGAAGGGCTGGCCCCTCCACCCCGATTCAGTGGCCGCCCGCAACGAGCTGCTCCTGCGCCGACGCCCAAAGTCCTGAGCGCGCAGGCCTCGGCCTTCCGTCAGTGAGGACCGTCTGCTAGACTGGGCGGGCCGATCTTTTCCCCGAGGAGATGCTATGCCCACCGTACAATGGAGCCAGATCGCCCGCTACATTGAGGAAGCCGTCAACACCACCGGGCTGGTGGAGCGCGCGCGGGTTGTGGATATGGCCTACGACGACGGCGCCTCCGAGGATGTCATCGACGTGCTGGACGCCCTGGGCTCCCGGGTGTTCGTCACCCCGGATGATGTGCGCGAGTTCCTCACCGCCGAGAAGCTCATCCAGGGCTAGGAGGAGTTCCCTGGGTGGACAGGCACCCCTGGCGGGGTGCTGAAAAGGGCCTCGTCGCCGCAGGCGGCGAGCCGCGCGGCCGACTCGGCGACAGGCTTTTCCCTCCGTCCTGCTAGGCCGCCTTCGACTCCACGGTCTGGTTGGCCATACCCGCCGCCACCTTCTGCCGGATACGTTCTAGCGTGCTCTCTGGCGGCAGCATCCGCAGGCGTGCCTGGATGCCTGCCAGCAGCAGCCTCAGCCAGTGGCCCTCATCCACAAATAAGTCCTGACTCTCTAGTTTGCTCATTAGAAGACCTCCTAGCATAACATCGGCACGACCTCCCGATTCTGTTCCCCGCTACCTCCTCGAGAACCTCCTCAGTGACATGGGTGCCTTCGCTTAATAGAATATGTGTTCTATCCTGGAGCTAGCCCAATGGCCGGCAGAGCCGGCGAAGCGAACTGCATGAGGGGAGAGTGGCTGCATGGAGCCGGGTGTCGTTCTCGTGGTAGCTCAAGACGTGGGTACAGCCCTTTGCGCGGCTTTCAACGGGGGCTACTTCTCTCTCCTGTGGCTCCGGGCGAAGGGATGGCAGGCGCGTCGGCTGGGGGCCGCGGCCCTGGCCCTGGTAAACGCGGCCATCGCCCTGGAAAGCCTGTTCTTCCAGGCCGTGTACTGGTGCTACGGCATGGGCGTCTCCATCGAGGCGCTGCTCTCGCCGGGCGTCTGGCTCGCGGCCCGCTTCCTCCTCTTTGCCGCCGCCGCCTTCATGACCATCCTCATCCTGCGGCGTGCCCGAACCCTCTGACCCGACCGGCCAAGCATCGTCCACCCGGTGCCACCGGCCGCTTGACTGAATAGAACATATATTCTATCCTCATCCTGTGTTCACTATAGGAGGTGGCGGATGACAATCCTGGCGCTGGCTATCGAGCAGGGGGACTGGCCCTTCGTGGCCCTCTGCCTGCTGCTGGGCGTCAGCGAGGCGGCCTCGCGGCTGCCCCCGGACACCCTGGACGTACTCCTGGAGCTCCTTGAGGAGCCCGCCTCCCGTGGCCGAGCCTAGGCGGGCCCCGGCGCGCCGCCGGCCCCGACGCTCCGTCGCCCGCGGCTTCTACGGCGATGCCCTGGACGACGCCGAACGGGTCGCGCTGGAGGCCGCAGGTGACATTAATGGGCTGGACCAGGAGATCGCCCTGCTGCGTACCAAGCTGCGCCGTGCCCTGGAGGAGCGCCCCCAGGACCTGCCGCTGATGCTGAAAGGAATCGAGTTGCTGGTGAAGGCGGTCTCCGCTCGCTATCGCCTCTCCAAGGAGGCCAAGCAGGACCTCTCCGAAAGCATCGCCGGGGTGCTGCGGGGCCTCGGCGGCGTCCTCTACCCGGAGGGCTTCGCCGATGCCTAAAGAGATCGAACGCGCCCTGGCCGCCCTGCTCCGCCGCCGGAGGGCCGCAGAAGCCGCCCCTCCGGAAGGGCCGCCTGCCGGCGCGGCCTTCCGGGCGGTGGTCTACGAGCGCCTTGGCAACCTGGAGGAGCAGCTCCGGGAGGTGAAGGGCCGGGTCAACGGCCTCATCTTCCTGATCGCCGGCGCCGTCGTCGTCCAGATCCTGCAGCGGCTCATCGCCTAGGGAAGGCTGCGGTGACCAGCATCACACCCACGGGTATCCGGCATCAGCTCCGTCCCTACCAGGTGGAGGCGGGCCGGGCCATCCTGGACAGCGTCTTCCAGCGGCGGGGCCTCACCCTCTCCGTGGAGATCGCCCGCCAGGGGGGCAAGAACGAACTCTCCGCCCAGATCGAGGTCCTTCTCCTGACCGCTCACATGCTGGCCGACGCCGACGCCGTCAAGTGCGCCCCC
>JBAUEL010000011.1:0-1603 GCA_049678585.1 Dehalococcoidia bacterium | reverse complement strand
GGGGAAGAAACGGCTCAAGGAGGACGCTCACCAGCGGGTCTGGTACGATGACTTTCTCAAGTTTGTGAAAGACGAGAAGATCTTCGCCACCTTGCTCACCCCTCCCAAGTACGGAAGCGCGGACTCGCGCTGGGATACGTTCCGCAACGTGGATTTCAACGAGATTCTGGCGTTCTACGGGCTCCACTACTGGTACACGTGGCAGGTCACCACACTCGGCCTCGGCCCTATCTGGATGAGCCGGAACGAGGAAGCGAAGCGCCGCGCGGCGCAACTTCTGAAAGATGGGGCAGTATTCGCCTTCGGCCTGTCTGAGCGCCAGCACGGCGCGGATGTCTACTCAACGGAGATGACTGTCACGCCTCAGCCCGACGGGAGTTACACAGCAAACGGGGAGAAGTACTACATCGGCAATGGCAATGTCGCTCCCATGGTCTCTACCTTCGGGAAGATGGCGGACACCGGGGACTACGTATTCTTCGTGGCTAATTTCGCGAAGCCCAACTACGAGTTGCTGAAGAACGTTACCGCCTCCCAATCCTATGTGGCGGCCTTCGCCCTGCGCGACTACCCAATAAGCGAGTCAGACATACTCTCAAAGGGACGGGAGGCCTGGGATAGCGCTCTCAACACCGTCAATATCTGCAAGTTCAACCTGGGCGCGGCGTCCATCGGCATCTCGACACACGCCTTCTACGAGGCGATCACCCATGCCGCCAACCGCCGTCTCTACGACATGTATGTTACGGATTTCCCGCACGTCAAGCAGATGTTCACCGACGCCTATGCCCGCCTCGTGGCGATGAAGCTCTTCACGCTCCGGGCCGCCGACTATATGCGAGTCGCTTCGCCGAACGACAGGCGCTATCTCCTCTACAATTCAGTGGTGAAAATGAAGGTGACAACGCAGGGGGAAGAAGTCATAGACTTGCTCTGGAATGTGATTGCGGCAAAGGGTTTCGAGAGAGACATGTACTTCGAGAGCGCCGCCATGGACATCCGCGCCCTGCCGAAGCTTGAGGGTACGGTTCACGTGAACATCGCCCTCATCCTGAAGTTCATAGCCAACTACTTCTTCAACCCCACTGAGTACGCCAACGTCGGTCAGCGCCCTGAACCAAAGAACGACGACTATCTATTCCAGCAGGGCCCGGCGAAGGGCATGGGCAATATCCAATTCCACGACTACAACATCGCCTACAGCGATTGGGATCTGCCGAACGTCAATGTTTTCCGCGAGCAGACCGCCGTTTTCTCAGAGATGCTCGCCGCGGCGCCTCCTGATGAGAGCCAGAGACGCGACACTGATTTCCTTCTGACCGTTGGCGAAATATTCACGTTAGTCGCCTATGGGCAACTCATCCTCGAGAGCGCCCGCATCTGCGATGTCTCCGCCGACGTCGTCGACCAGATCTTCAATTGCTTTGTGCGCGACTTCTCAAAGTTCGCGCTACAGCTGTACAGCAAGCCTAGGTGTAGTACGGAACAGGCGGCCTATTGCCTGAAGATGATAAGAAAGCCGGCGGTGGATGACGAACGCTATGAGCGCGTCTGGCGCGATTACGTGCACGCCCTAAAGGGTGCTTACGAGATGAATCCCTAG
>JBAUEL010000010.1:0-17703 GCA_049678585.1 Dehalococcoidia bacterium | reverse complement strand
CCCATGGCATCGGCGAGGCGGCGCCGGGTGTCGCCGGGGGTGAGAACGACGAAGCGCCAGGGGCGGCTGCCATGGGGGGAGGGCGCCAGGCAGGCGTAGCGGACCAGCTCCTCGACGAGCGAGGCGGGCACCGGTCGA
Source organism: Dehalococcoidia bacterium (assembly GCA_049678585.1). Classification (GTDB taxonomy): domain Bacteria; phylum Chloroflexota; class Dehalococcoidia; order DSTF01; family CAZFGZ01; genus CAZFGZ01. Next base: position 17,565 of record JBAUEL010000010.1, on the reverse strand, counting down.
GGCGAGAAGCGGCGGATGGAGCGTCGGCCGGCGATGGCTTCCTCGAGGTCCACGGCGCTCAGGCTCCCTCGGCAGCGCTGCGGGCGGGCAGGGGCAGGGTTTGCAGGAGATCGGCGGTGCGGCCTTCGCGGGCGCGGGAGGCGAGGCGGAGGAGGTCGGCGGGGGTGTCCACGTCGAGGGCGAGGCGGGGCAGGTCGAGGCGGGGAAAGTTCGCACCGGCGCGACGGGCTGCTTCCTGATGGGCCGAGGCGCTGCGGCGGCCGAAGCGGAAGGCGATGATGTCGGCCGGGGACATGGCGAGGGCGTTGGTGCCGCCGTTGGGGGAGGGCACCAAGGCCACGGCGGGGGCGCGGACCACGGCGTCCACCAAGCAAGTTACGTCAGCGGCCGTCAGCAGGGGGACGTCGCAGGGCAGGACCAGGAGCTGGCGGGCACCCTCCAGGCGGAGTCGGCCGAACTCGAGGGCGGGGTTGAGGCCCCAGACGCCGTCGGCCTCCTTGAGGGGGACGGCGCCCGCATCGCGGGCAGCGGCGAGGGGCTCGTCGTCGCGGCTGACGACGACGATGAGGTCGAGGGCAGCGCTGGCCTTCGCGGCATCGAGGACGTCGGCGAGCATGGCCAGGGTGAGGCGACGGCGGTCGGCGTGGTCGAGAAGGGGAGCGAGGCGCTCTTTGGCGTGGGCCAGTTCCTTGACGGGGACGAGGCAGGCGCGCATGGGTCAGGCCTCCAGGGCGCGGAGGGTGGCCTCGGCGAGGGAGGCCTTCTCGGCGGGGCCGCGCATGATGGTGTCGGTGACGGCGACCTGCAGGCCGAGCTCGCGGATGGAGGGCGCGGCGGGGGCGTCGACGCTATCGATAACCATGACGTCGAGGAAGTCGGAGTAGAGGGCGGCGACGCCGCGAGGGCTGACGTCGATTCCCAGGCCTGCGAGCATGCGGTCGGCGGGGCCCTTGATGGTAGCGCCGCCGACGATGGGGCTGATGGCGGCCACGCGTGCCTCTGCGGTGCGAAGGGCCTGGCGGATGCCGGGCACAGCGAGAATGGGTCCGATGCTCACCATGGGGTTGCTCGGCGCAAGGATAACATAGCGGGCGCGGGCGATCTCCTCCAGCACGCCGGGCGCGGGGGTGGCGGCCTCGGCGCCCTGGAAGCGGATGGCCTCGACGGGGTCGGCGAAGCGGCGGCGGACGAAGTACTCCTGGAAGGGGAACTCGCCGCTGGGGGTGCGGACGAAGGTGCGGACGGGATCGTCGCTCATGGGGAGGATACGAACGGTCAGGCCGAGGGCGGAGGCGATGGAGGCAGTGGCGTCGCTGAGGGTGCGGCCCTGTCGGAGGAGCATGGTGCGGTGGACGTGGGTGGCGAGGTCGCGGTCGCCGAGGCGGAACCAGGTGTCGTAGCCGAGGCGGGCGAGGGCATCGAGGCAGGCGAAGGTGTCGCCGGCGAGGCCCCAGCCCTGCTGGGGGTGGACGAGGCCGGCGAGGGTGTAGATGACGATGTCGATGTCGGGGGAGACATGGAGGCCGAAGAACTCGTCGTCGTCGGCGGTGTTGGAGACGACGGTGATGAGGCGGGGGTCGTGGACGTGGACGAGGCCCTCGAGGAAGCTGGCGGCGCCGACGCCGCCAGCGAGGACGACGACGGGGCGTTGCGAATGCGTCACTGGCGCTTCTTCTCCTCGATGAGGGCGAGAGCGCGGCGGACGGCGTCCGGCCCCTTGCCGCCGGCGCCGATCTTCTCGTAGATGGCGAGGGCCTGGCGGAGAAGGTCCTGGGACTGTCGTAGGTCAGCGCGCTGCTCCGCGAGGAGCCCCAGGTTGGCGAGCTGGTTGGCCTGGCCGAGGCGGTCGCCGATCTCGCGGTGGATGTCGAGGGCCTGTTTGTGGTGCTGCTCGGCGCGGTCGAGGTCGCTACGCTGGCGGTAGACGTTGCCCAGGCCGCTGAGGTCCCGGGCCTGGCCGAGCGGGTCACAGACGCGGCGGTGGATGTCGAAGGAGTGTTTGTAGTGCTGCTCGGCGCGGTCCAGGTCACCGCGTTGGGCGTAGACGGAGCCGAGGTTGCCGAGGGCGGCGGCCTCGCCGAGAGAGTTGCCGATGCGGCGGTGGGTGCCGAGGGCCTGTTGAAGGTGCTGCTTGGCGCGGTCGAGGTCGCCCCGTCGGCCGTACACGGTGCCGAGGTTGCTGAGCTGGTTGGCCTGGCCGACTAGGTCGCCGATCTGGCGATGGATCTTGAGGGCCTCTTTGTGGTGCTGCTCGGCGCGGTCGAGATCGCCTTGGTCGGCGTAGACGAGGCCCAAACCGGCGAGGGCGGCGGCACGGGCGTGTGTGGCTTCCTCCAGCGATGAGATGCGCTTCGAAAGGTTGAGCGCCTGCTCGTAGTCGGCGCGCGCCTTGTCGTGGTCGCTGGTGCACCAGTAGCTATTGGCGCGAAGAACGTGGAGAGCGTCGCGCTGTGCGTCGCTTTCGGCGAGGGAGAGCGCCTTCGTGAAGCCGTCGATGGCGTCTTGGTGCTTCTCGGAACTCTGAGCTTGGTAGGCCGCGAGCTGGAGACGGCGCGCCTCCTCGTAGGCCGCGCGCAGCGTTTCGTTTGAGGCTGTCAAAAGGCCGTCGAGATACTCGGCGAGGCGGTCAACTCCCTCTTCGAGGCGGTCGATGCCGGTCTTCCAGCGCGGGACCAAGCGGCGGAACCGCTTCCAGACGAGTTCAGCCAGAGCTGTCAGGCCCAAGATGAGGGCGGCAATTGCGCTGATGGTCAGGATGGTCTCCACTGCCGGGTCATTCCACCAGGTGGGCGACGGTGACGCCCTCGCCGCCCTCTTCGGGGAGGGCCTGCTCGACGGAGCGGACGAGGGGATGCGAGGAGAGCATCTGGCGGATGGCCGCGCGCAGGGTGCCGGTGCCGCGGCCGTGGACGATGCGGACGAAGGGGAGGCCCGAGCGGAAGGCCTCGTCGAGGTAGCGGTCCAGGTCGGGGAGGGCCTCGTCGACGGTCTGGCCGCGGAGCTCGATCTCGGGGTAGGGCGGGGCGGGTGGTGGGGGAACGGTGGTATCGCCGTGGGCGGCGCTGGGCTTGGTGCGCTGAACGCGGTCGATTCGGTCGAGGCGGATGCGGCTGTGGAGAGAGCCCAGGCGGATCTCGACCTCGCCGCGGTCGTCGGGGGATGAGAGGGCCTCGCCGAAGCGGTCGTAGCCGCGCAGCCAGACGAGGTCGCCGGGCTGGATGTCCTCGGGGGCGATGGAGGGCCCCTCCGCCTCCTTGCGGCGGCGTCGGCGAGGGCGCTGCTGGCGGGTCTTCTGGATGTCGGCGACGCGCTCCTCGGCGCGGACGAGCTTCTGACGGGCGGGCTCGAGCTTGGCGCGCTCGACGCGGCGGGCGGCCTGGGTGAGGAGGTCGCGGATGGCCTCGACCTCGCTTTCCAGGTCGGTGGTGGCGCGGGCGAGTAGGGCGTCGCGCTGCTCGTCGAACTGGTCGAGGCGGTCCTCCAGGCGCTGGCGGATCTCTTCGGCCTCGCCGCGGGCGATCTCCTCGGCGCGGCGGGCGGAGGCGGCCTGGTCGAGCTCGCGGCGGATCTCGGAGAGCATGCTCTCGATCAGGGCCTGGTCGGGGGCGAGGGATGAGCGTGCGGCCTCTACGAGCTCGTCTGGCAGGCCGAGGCGGGAGGCGATGGCGAGGGCGTTGCTGCGGCCGGGGAGGCCGATGGAGAGGTGGTAGGTGGGGGAGAGGGTGTCCAGGTCGAACTCGACGGAGGCGTTCATGATGCCGGGGGTGGCGTGGGCGAAGGCCTTGAGCTCGCCGTGGTGGGTGGTGGCGATGGTGAGGCAGCCGAGCTCGAGGAGTCGGTGGAGGATGGCGCGGGCGAGGGCGGCGCCCTCGGCGGGGTCGGTGCCGGCGGCGAGCTCGTCGAGGAGGACGAGGCTGTGGGGGCCGGCGTGCTGGAGGATGCCGATGATGCTGCTCATGTGGCTGCTGAAGGTGGAGAGGGACTGCTCGATGCTCTGCTCGTCGCCGATGTCGGCGTGGAGGGAGGAGAAGACGGGCAGGCGGGAGCCGGCGTCGGCGGGGACGGGCAGGCCGGCCTGCGCCATGAGGGAGAGGAGGCCTGCGGTCTTGAGGGCCACGGTCTTGCCGCCGGTGTTGGGGCCGGTGACGAGGAGGGCGGAGTAGGCTCCGCCGACGGATATGCTGATGCGAACGACGTCGCCGGTGAGCAGGGGGTGGCGGGCGTTCACCAGGTGGAAGGCCTCGGGCGCTGGGGCGAGCCAGGGCTGGGCTTCGCCTTCGTAGGGGAGCTCGGGGGCGTCGAGCTCCTGGGCGAGGCGGGCCTTGGCGAGGGCGAGGTCGATCTCGGCCAGGGTGTTGACGTTTTCGGTGATGGCGTCGGCGACCTCGCCGACGTCGGCGCTGAGTTCGCGGAGGACGCGCTCGACCTCGCGCTGCTCGTCGAGCTGGAGTTCGCGCCAGGTGTTGCCCAGCTCGACGGTGGAGAGGGGCTCTATGAAGAGGGTGGCGCCGCTGTGAGAGGTGTCGTGGACGACGCCCTGGATGTGGCCGCGCTCGTCGGCCTTAATGGGGATGACGTAGCGGCCGTCGCGGAGGGTGACGATGGGCTCCTGGGCGACCTGGCGGCCGAGGGGCGAGTTGAGGATCTCCTGGAGCCTGGCGTTGAGGCGGTCGTGGGCGATACGGACGTCGCGGCGGAGGACGGCGAGGGCGGGGCTGGCGGCGTCGGTGACCTCGGCGCGGGGGCTGATGCAGCGGTTGATGTCGGCGGCGAGGTCAGGGACGGGGTCGAGGCGCTGGGCGAGCTCGGCGAGGAGAGGCAGGCGGTCGGAGAGGCGGGTGATAGTGGTGCGCAGGTCGTGGGCGGCGGCGAGGGTGGAGGCGATGTCGAGAAGCTCGGAGGGCTCGAGGGCGCCGCCGAGGGCGGCCTTGGAGGCGAGGGGTCGGACGTCGCGGGCGCCGCCGAGGCCGACGGCGGGGTTCATGTCGCGGAGGTGGCGGGCCTCGGCGGTGAGTCGCTGGCGGCGGACGACCTCGGGATGGTCGGTGGAGGGTCGGAGGGCGAGGGCGAGGTCGCGGCCGGCCGAGAACGAGGTATGGCGGGCCAGGCGGGCCAGGATCTTGTCGAACTCCAGGATGCGGAGGGTGTGCTCGTCCAGGGCCGGCTCCTTGGTTGGTCTAAGGGAATTGTAGCAGAGAGAGGGGTTAGGTGTGGGAGACTGAGGGGGCTGGGGAAGTTGGCATCTGGAATCTCCTGTGTAGCCGAGAGCAAGCTTGCCGTGCGAGGGGACCGTGTGCTACAAATGCGCCGAGACGAATAGGTTTCCGCGGCTCTTGGATCACGGGGGAGAATGATGCCATGTCGCTGCGCAGAATCACGGCTGATGAGTTCGCGCGAAGGCTGAAGCCGATTCCGACAGAAACGGACAAGCGATATGCCTTCTTCTTAGGTGCAGGCTGCTCTGTGAGCTCGGGGATATCGGCGGCGGGTGCGCTGGTGAAAGAAGACTGGCTGCCGGGGCTCCGGGAGTTGCGAGCTCCTGAGAGGACAGACGTGGATGCGTGGGCCAAAGAGGAGTTCCCGGGCTACGACGCCGAAAACCCGGCGGCGCATTACGGGTCAGTGATGGAGCAACTGTTTCTTGACGACGAAAGCCGCCAGCGGGAAATCGAGAGGCTGTGCGACGGACGGTTCCCGGGCTTCGGGTATGCTGTTGTGGCGGGTCTGATGGCGCGCGAGGCGGGATGCTTCAACGTGGCGTTGACGACGAACTTCGATGACCTGATCGCCGACGCGCTTTACCTTTTCACTGAATCACGGCCTCTGGTTATCCTTCACGAGTCGCTGGCGGCGTATATCCGTGCGACGCGCACCCGCCCGTTGGTTGTAAAACTCCACGGCGATCACCGGCTGTCGCCTCAGAACACGACCGAGGACACGGCGAGGCTGAAAGAGGGGATTGAGAACCAGGTCCGGACGGTGCTGCACGATCGTGGCCTCATCTTCATCGGCTATGGGGGGAATGATGAGGGCATCGTGAGGATGCTGGAGGCGCTTCCGCGTAACGCGCTGCCCCTCGGAGTGTATTGGGTCAGTGTTGAAGAGCCGCGGGCGAGAATCACGGATTGGTTGGAGCGGCGAGAAGCGATCTGGGTTGAGAAACGGGACTTCGATGAGCTAATGGTGCTTGTCAACGACGTGTGCGACCTTGCGGCGCCGGACCCGAAGCGTTTTGAGAAGGTATTCGAGAAGTACATGGAGACGTACGCTTCGCTGTCCGGACGCATCGCGTCGCTGCCTGAGACAGCGGCCGATGCGGCGGAATTGAAGGCGGCGGCGAGGCGCATTGATGAGTCCTTCAAGGACTGGTGGGCGGTCGAGCTTGCTGCGGGGCGAGTGAAGGAAAGCGATCCGGGACAGGCTGAGTCCATATATGAAGAGGGACTGACGCAGTTTCCTAGGTCTTTTGAGCTGCTGAACAATTACGCGCTGTTCGTGCAGAACATGCGGAAGGACTATGACCGGGCGGAGGAGCTGTTCCGCAAGTCGCTCGAGATCGAGCCAGGCGTTGCGCTGACTCTCAGCAACTACGGTGTCTTCCTCCAGCACGTCCGAGAGGATTACGACGGGGCGGAGGAGATGTACCGGCTAGCCGTCGACGCGCAGCCCCGCGACGCGACGGCCCTTCGCAGCTACGGGATCTTCCTGCACGTCGTGCGGAAGGACTACAACCGGGCGGAGGAGATGTACCGCAGGGCCTTCGAGGTCGACCCGCGCCACGCGCGGCTGCTTGCCAGATACGCGATCTTGCTGCACGTCGTGCGGAAGGACTACGACCGGGCGGAGGAGATGTACCGCAGGGCCTTCGAGGTCGACCCGCGTGACGCCAACAACCTTGGCAACTACGCGGGACTTGTGCTTTCGAGGGGGCGTCTCGAAGAAGGGCTCTCTGTGCTGGAGCGAGTTCTAGAGCTGCCCGAGCTGACAGAACGCTGCGACCTAGCCGTGGAATGCTGGTTCTACGCCTTGGCGCATCGACCTGCTAGCCAGCGACTGGATGCGCTGCGAAACCTCAAGCGAGTCCTGCTGGACGGCGGACGTTCGCCTGACTGGGACCTGTCCGAAAACATAGAGCGTGCGCGGCAAGACGGGCATCCCGATGTCGGCTGGTTGGAGGAGCTAGCGCGGGTCATTAATGAGGAGGCGGACATCTCAACGTTGGATGCCTGGGAAGAGTGGCGCGAGTTGTGATGGGCTGAGCCGGGTGAGCATTACTTGGTGCTGGAGATCAACTGGGAGGTCGTCAGGTTGGCGGCTTCCTGCTTGTTGTATCGAGGCCGAGGACTACGGAGGCTTCGCGCTGGCGGTCGGGGATGCGCCAGTAGGTGCGGAGGAGGCGGTCGCCGTCGGGGAGGAGGCGGAAGCCGTGCTTCTCATAGAAGCGGACGGCCCAGGCGTCGGCCCAGGTGCCCACCAGGAGGCGGGGGGTGCGGGTGAGGGAGAGGAGGTGGCGGAGGAGGCGCTCGCCGATGCCGCGTCGCTGGTGGGAGGTGAGGACGTAGGCGTGACGGAGGAGGGTCACTTCGCCGACGGGCTGGTAGCCGACGACGCCGAGGAGTTGGCCGTTTTCCTCCCAGCCGTAGAAGGTCATCTCGGACCACTCGCGGCGGAGTTCGTCGATGGGCATGTAGGGCTGGTGGTAGCAGTCGTTGGGGATGAGGCCGTGATAGGCGGTGGCGGCGTCGTTGATGATGGCGTGGACGCGGGGAAGGTCGTCGTCGGTGAGGGGGCGGATCACTTTTCGCCGTAGCGGTGGACGGTGAAGCGGTAGAGGGTGACGGGCTCGCCGGGGAGGATGGTGGCCTTGGCCATGGCGTAGGCGAGCTGCTGCTCGACGCTGTCGACGCCGTCGAGGTCGGGCAGGAGGAGGCCGCGGCGCTCTCCCTTCTCCACGATGACGCCGTAGGTCTTGGGGTCGAGGTGCTCCATGTGGTCGATTCGCTCCGGCCGGGAGAGGATGTCCACGCTGTAAACAAGATCATCGAGTTCTTCCTCGCCGACCGGGAGGAAGCGGGGATCGCCGGTGGCGGCGGCGATGGCGTTGTGGATGACCTCGAGGGCGATGCTGGCCTGGCGGGGCTCGATGGTGCCGATGCAGCCGCGCAGATCCCCGTCGCGGCGATGGATGCTGACGAAGACTCCCGCGCGGCCTTTCATCTCGGGGGTGATCTGGGGCGGGTCGGCGATGCGGCGGTAACGGACGTACTCCTCTACGGCCTGCCGGGCCAGGGCGACCAGGGGATGGGGTTGGTGGGAGGGCTCAGCGGGGTTCGGGCCCAATGCTGGCACCTCCTTATCGGGTGCGCTGCGGCTGGCCGGCCGGGCCGAGGATGTCGATACCGGCGACCATGTAGCCGACGCCGAAGGGTCCCTCGTAGGAGAGGACCTGGGGCAGCACCTGGTAGCCGTCCAGGGCGCCCATGAGCATGGCGGTCTGGGGGATGGCGTCCTCGGCGGCCTGGGTGCGGAAGGAGTGGTCGGCGGTGAGGACCCATTGCACGTCCCAGTCGGCCACCGCGCGGCAGTACTTCTCGTCGAAGAGGCGGCCGGCGGGGTCGTAGCCGTTGGGGGCGTCAGGGCTGAGGGCGTGGGAGAGGTCGGCGCTGCAGATGAAGGCGACCGGTCGGTCCAGGGCGGCCACCGCCCTGGCGATGGCCTGGCCGAAGTCGAAGTGGCTCTGGGGATCGAGGAAGGAGATGGTCATGGGGACCAGGCGGGCCTCCTCGAGGGCGTTACGGAGGTGGTAGAGGGGGACGGTGCATCCCCAGTCGAGGCCGCGGCCCCAGTGGGCGAGGGAGGTCAGAGGGAGACCCGCGGCGCCGGCCTGCTGGCGGATGCGGTCCACGAGTTCGAGGTCGTTCTGGAAGTCGAAGGTGACGGAGCTGGCGCCCCACTCGGCGAAGGTGCCGCCGACCTGAGGCGCGGTGAGGATGCCCATGGCTTCGTAGCGGACGGGGCCGTGAGGGCTCACCACGAGGGCCGTCTGAGGGCGGCGTTCGGCCAGTTCGCGGGCGACGCGGCCCAGGGCCTCGAGGGTGGCGGCGGTCTCGGCCTCGCGGCCGCGGCCCACCTCGGGCACGATGACCGGCGGGTGGGGCGCGATGCAGGCGTAAACGAAGGCCATGGCCTCGGCTCCTAGGGGGTGGGGGCGGTCGCGGGCAAGCGACGACGGTAGGCGGCGGTGCGGATGTTCAGGTCGGACCCGCACTTGGCGCAGCGGCCGTCTTCGGTGAGGGCATTGATGCGCACCCGGTAGCCCGTCCTGGAGATGACGACCTCCCGGCAGGAGGGGCAGAGGGTGTTCTCGTCGGGGTGGCCGGCCACGTTGCCGGGGTAGACGTATGACAGGCCTATCTTCTTCCCGATGGCTACGCCCTGCTCCAGGGCGGCCAGGGGCGTGTGAGGGAGGTGGATGAGCTGATGGTCGGGGTGGAAGGCGGTGATGTGCCAGGGGGTGTCGGGCCCCAGCTCATCGCGGATCCACTCGGCGATGGCGGTGAGGTGGGGCTCGTCGTCGTTCATGGTGGGGATGAGGTTGGTTACCACCTCGACGTGCATGTCCCAGTGGGACCTGGCGTACTTGCCCATGTCCAAGAGGTTGCGCCAGCGGAACACCCTGGCGAGGTCGCGGTGGAGTTCGTCGGTGAAGCCCTTTACGTCGAGGCGGAAGGCATCTAGGTAGGGGCCGATGAGGTCGAGGGCCTCGGGGGTGCTGAAGCCGTTGGTGACGAAGACGGTGTAGAGGCCTTCTTTCTTGGCCAGGACGGCGCAGTCGAGGGCGTACTCGAGCCAGATGGAGGGTTCGTTGTAGGTCCAGGCGATGCCCTGACAGCCGGTGCGCTTGGTGAGTTCCACCGCCTCTGCGGGGGAGATGTCCTGGGAGAGTCGGGCGGCCTGCTCGGGCGAGGCGAAGGAGATCTCCCAGTTCTGGCAGTGCTTGCAGTGGAAGTTGCAGCCCCAGGAGCCCATGGAGAAGACTTGGGTGCCGGGGAAGAAGTGGAAGAGGGGCTTCTTCTCCACGGGGTCGGGGTAGACGCTGGCGACGCCGGGGTAGTTGTAGAGGACGATGTGGCCGTCCACCGCCTGGCGCATGCGGCACGCCCCGAAGGCGCCCTCGGGGATGGCGCAGCGCCAGTGGCATACGTTGCAGCGGACCTTGCCGCCGGGGAGAGCCTCGTACAGGACGGCTTCTCGGTTCACGGTGTGATTATACCAACTCCGGGCGGGGCCGGGTGGCATCGATGGCGAAGCCCGTTGCGGGGCAATGGGTGCTACGTGGGGGCCAGCGCTGCCCGTAGCGCCTCGATGAGGATGCGATCCTCCCGGGGGTCCACGGTGCGGGGGTCCAGGAGTAGGGTGTCGCGCTCGATGCGGGCAACGACAGGGGGGCGGCGGGCCCGCAGACGATGGGCCAGGGCTTCGGCTGAAAGGTTCGGTTGGGAGGGGATCGCCAGCAGTCTGGTGGGGAGCCCCTCCTCGGGCAGGCTACCGCCGCCTATCATGGAGTGCCCTTCGACCACTACGGCGGGCGGCCCCAGGGCGCGGGCCCAGCGGCGGGCCCTGCGGTTCAGGGCATCAAGGGGGGCGGCGATCATGCGCCAGACGGGCACCTTGTCCAGGGCCTCGCCGTGCAGGTAATGGCTGAGGGTGGCGGCCAGGCCGGCGATGCTGGCCTTGTCCATGCGCATGGCTCGGGCCAGGGGGTGCTGGTGGAGGGCGTCCAGGAGGGCGCGTCGGCCGACGATGACACCGGCCTGGGGCGCGCCCAGGAGCTTGTCGCCGGAGAAGAGGACGATGTCGGCCGCTGCGGCGATGCTCTCCTGGGGGGTGGGCTCCGGGGCGAGGCCGAAGGGGGTGGTGTCGAGCAGGCAGCCGCTGCCCAGGTCATCGATGAGGAGGAGGCCGTGCTGCCGGGCCAGCGCCGCCAGCTCGGGCAGGGGGACGGACTGGGTGAAGCCGGTGATCCTGAAGTTGCTGGAGTGGACGCGCATGAGGGCGGCGGTGTCCTCGGTGATGGCGGTCTGGTAGTCCTGGAGGTAGGTGCGGTTGGTGGTGCCGACCTCGACCAGGCGGGCGCCGCTCTGGCGCATGACGTCGGGGATGCGGAAGCCGCCGCCGATCTCGACGAGCTGGCCGCGGGAGATGATGACCTCGCGGCCATGGGCGAGGGCGGAGAGGGTGAGGAGGACGGCGGAGGCGTTGTTGTTGACGGCCGTGGCCGCCTCGGCGGCGGTGAGGCGGCAGAGCATCTCCTCCAGGTGGACATAACGAGACCCACGCTGACCGGCGTCCAGGTCGAACTCGAGGTTGCTGTAGCCACGACCTACGGCGGCCATGGCGGCGAGGGTTTCGTCTGAGAGGGGGGCGCGGCCGAGGTTAGTATGGAGGATGACGCCGGTGGCGTTGATGAGGGGGCGGAGGGTGGGGGCGAGGGTGGCGTCGGCATGACGGAGTACGGCGGAGACGATCTGCTGAAAGGTGGGGCTGTGAGCGCAGGCAGCGATGGCGCGGCGAGCCGCCTCCAGCTCCTCGCGGACCAGGTCTGCCACGGTATTGCCGACGTAGCGAGCGGAGAGCACGCGTACCTCGGGGTCGGCCAGCACCCGGTCGACGCTGGGGAGGCGGCGGAACGGGGAGGTTTGGCGAGGGGTTTGGTCGGCTGGCATCGCTAGCATTGTAGCACGCATGGCTTCCCTTGACCCTCAGGAGGCCCTCTCGTATGATGGCGCCAGCAATACCCAAAGGAGGCTTCCCGTGAACGTGAACCTGCGTATTCCCGGACCGACCCCCTGTCCCCCGGACGTGCTGGAGGCGTGTAGCCGCCAGATGATCAACCACCGGGGTCCTGAGTTCGCGGAGATGATCGCCCGTCAGACCTCGAAGCTCCAGAAGCTGTGTAGCACGAAGCATGATTTCTACATCATGACCGCGTCCGGCACCGGGGTGATGGAGGCGGCCATCGTGAACACGCTGTCGCCGGGCGACAAGGTGCTGAACGTCTCCGTCGGCGTGTTCGGGGATCGCTTCGGTCAGATCGCGGAGGCGTACGGGGCCAAGGTAACGAGCCTGAAGGCGGAGTGGGGGAAGGGAGCGGACCCGGAGGAGGTGGCCCGGGCAGTGCAGGCAGACCGCGAGCTGAAGGCGGTGCTGATCACTCACAACGAGACCTCTACGGGCGTCACCAACAAGCTGGGGGAGATCGCCAAGGCGATCCGGCGGGTGCGGCCCGATATCCTCATTCTGGTGGATGCCATCAGCAGCCTGGGGGCGGTCCCCCTGCCCATCGACGAGTGGGACCTGGACGTGGTGGTGACGGGTTCTCAGAAGGGCTGGATGGTTCCTCCTGCTCTGGGGTTCGTGGTGTTCGGGCCGCGGGCGTGGCAGGCCTACGAGAAGGCGACTATGCCCCGCTTCTACTTCGACGTGGGGAAGGCCAAGGATTACCTTCAGCGGGGCCAGACGCCATGGACGCCTGCTGTGTCGGTGTTCTTCGGGCTGGAGCCGGCCCTGGACAAGCTGGAGGCGGAGGGGATAGAGAATATCTTCGCCCGGCACCACCGGGTGGCGGAGGTGGCGCGGCAGGGGGTGAAGTCGCTGGGCCTGGAGATGTTCTCGGACGAGTCTGTGGCCTCCGACACCATCAGTGCGGTCAAGGTGCCCGGCGGGGTGGATGGGGTCAAGCTGGTCAAGGTGATGCGCGAGGAACACGGGGTGGTACTGGCGGGAGGTCAGACGACCCTGGCCGGTAAGATCTTCCGCATCGGCCACCTGGGCTGGGTGTTCGAGCCAGAGGTGCAGGCGGTGATCGACGCGCTGCGTGTGGCCCTTCCCAAGCTGGGCTACCAGGCGCCGACCACTGCTCCGGCGAGCTGATCAGGCGAAGACGAGCTGTTGAGGGAAAGGGGTGGTCCGGGCTAAGGGCTGCCCCTTTCGCGTTGGAGAGGAGGGGAGAGCAGAGAAGGCTGACAGGCCTTCCATGCGGGCGATGAACGCGAAGATACTGGTTACCGACCGGGTTGCTCAGGACGGAATCGACGTGCTCTCTCAGCACGCGCAGGTAGACGTACGGCTGGGGCTGCCGCCGCAGGAGCTGATCGGGGCGATCGGGGAGTACGAGGGGCTGGTGGTGCGCAGCGAGACCAAGGTGACGCGGGAGGTCATCGAGGCGGGGAGACGGCTGCACGTGATAGGTCGCGCCGGAGTGGGGGTGGATAACATCGACCTGGCTGCTGCGACGGAGCGGGGCATCGTGGTGGTAAACGCTCCTCTGGGGAATACGATCTCCGCGGCGGAGCACGCCATCGGCCTGATGCTGGCGCTGGCCCGGCACATCCCCTCTGCCTACGCGTCCCTGAAGGGGGGCGAGTGGAACCGCAGCCGCTTCCTGGGCGTGGAGGTGCGGGGCAAGACGCTGGGGGTCATCGGGCTGGGGCAGGTGGGCTCGGAGGTAGCGCGGCGGGCGCGCGGGCTGGAGATGCGTGTCATCGCGCACGATCCCTTCGTGTCGGAGGAGCGCGCGCACGTCCTGGGGGCCGAGCTGGTTTCCCTGGACGAGCTGCTGCGTGAGTCCGATTTCATCAGCGTACATGCTGCGCTGACGGCGGCTACCCAGGACATGCTGGGGGATGAGCAGTTCCGCATGGTGAAGCCCAGTGTACGCATCGTTAACACTGCGCGGGGCGGCCTGATCAATGAAGAGGCCCTGTACCGGGCGGTGGAGGAGGGACGGGTGGCCGGTGCGGCCATCGACGTGTTCCCTCAGGAGCCGCCGGCGCGGGACAACCCTCTCCTGCGCAGCGAGCGGATCATTGTCACGCCGCATCTGGGTGCCTCGACGACGGAGGCTCAAGAGCGGGTGGCGGTGGACGTGGCTCATGAGGTACTGGCGGTGCTCTCGGGGGAGCCGGCTACGTATGCGGTGAACGCGCCGCTGATCTCGGCGGAGACCATGTCGGTCATCGCGCCGTACCTAGCTGTGGCGGAGAAGACGGCCAGCCTGGCGACTCAGCTCAGCGCGGGGCAACTGGGAAACGTGGAGATCGAGTACCTGGGGGAGATCGCCCACCAGGATGTGACGCCGCTGAGGGCTGCGGTCATCAGGGGGCTGCTCTTACCGATCAGCGAGGAGAAGGTGACTATAGTCAACGCGGGCCTGGTGGCGGAGCGTCGGGGCCTGAAGATCGGGGAGCGCATGGGACCGGTGGAGGAGCCGTATGCCAACCTGGTGAGCGTCGGTTTGACCACCAGCGAGGGGACCACCAAGGTAGCGGGCACGTCGGCTCACGACGGGCCCCACGTCGTGCTCATCAACGACTTCTGGGTGGATATCCCCCCGGGCGACGGCTACCTTCTGCTGTGCGAGAACCTGGACCGGCCAGGGATGGTGGGGGCGGTGGGCACCTTCCTGGGGCAGCACGATATCAACATCAGCTTCATGCGACTGGGTCGGAAACAGGTGCGGGGGCGGGCGCTGATGGTCCTGGGGCTGGACGATACCATCTCGCCGGAGCTGCTGCGGGACCTGGAGGCCATCCCGGACGTCTATTCGGCGCGCGTGGTCAAGCTTTAGGGAGACGGGGAGCACGCCCCAGCCCCCTTGTACCTACCCCCTTGACGGCGGGAGTTTTCGAGCACCTCGTTAGGCATCAGCGTCCTGGTTCAGGGAGCACATCACCAGGCCGGCGGGCAGCTTGGGATGGAAGAAGGTGCTCTTCTGTGGCATGCGCTCGCCCGCGTCGGCCACTGCCAGGACCTGCTCGATGGGCGTAGGGTTGAGGAGGAAGGCCAGGGGGTAGCGACCCGTTTCCACCTGTCGCAGCGCCTCAGTGGCGTCTTCGGTGTAGGTGAGGGAGGCTTCGTGCTCGGGCCCCTGGGGGGTGATGCCCAGGGCCGTGCCCAGGACCGCGTGGTGAAGCACGCTGACGTCCAGGGAGCGCCAGGCGGGGGAGCACTGGGCGGGCATGAGGGCGTGCACGGCCTGCGTATCCTCCAGGGTGAGGAGGTGGAGGCGGTCCTTCTCCAGCCCCAGGGCGCCAAAGGTCACTGCAGGGCGTGCCGCTTCCATGCGGGTCAGCAGCTCCGCGAGGGTGGCGGTGCGATCGCGGCGTGGGGTGATGTCCTCGATGCGGAAGGAGCGGGCCAGCCGACTCAGGAGGTCATGGGGGATGGTAGCCGGGCGCAGCAGACGGTGGACGGGCAGGAGCAGGAGTCCAGAGTCGTCAGCGGGGGTTAGAGCCATGAGCACGAAGTTCTCCGGCTCGTGGCCCGACCAGGTGGGTGCCTGGGCGCGCCTCTCATCGCGATAGGCGAGGGCGGTTTCGTAGCGATGGTGGCCGTCAGCGATGTAGAGGGTGGCGCCGCCGAGCTGCTGCCCGATACTTTCGATGGCGGCGGCCCCGCTCAGGGCGTAGAGGGTGTGTCGCTGGCCCGCGTCCTCTGCCTGGAGCAGGGGCGGCTCCTGCCGGGCCCGGTCCAGGATGGAGGCGACCTGCCCGCGGGGATCGCGGTAGAGGCAGAAGAGAGGGCTGACGTTTACCCGGGTGTGGCGTAGGAGCTCGAGGCGATCCTTCTTGGGCTGGGCGAGGGTGTGCTCGTGGGGCCGGACCACCCCAACCTCCCATTCCTCCAGGCGTACGCGGCCCAGGAGGGTTCGTCGATGGCGTCGCCGGCCCTGGTGGGCGAACTCCTGGTCGTAGAGGTAGAAGCAGGGCGCTTCGTCGCGGAGGAGGACGCCACTCTGCAGCCACTGCCGCAGGCAGGCGGCCGCACGGGTGTATCGATTGTCTTGAGGCGTGTCCGTATCGCGCTGCTCGCCCAGCTCCAGGCGGACGATGTTGTGGGGGCTGCGCCGGTGGAGGGCGGCCTGCTCTTCGGGGCTGATGACATCGAAGGGAGGAGCGATGAGGTCGGCGAGGTCTCCTGCCCGGCGGGTGTCGTAGCGAAGTCCCAGGAAGGGGCGGACGTCAGCCAAGGGTGAGCTCCTGTTGGGCTTGAGCTGCGCGGCAGAGGCGGTTTCGGGCGGGAGGCCGCTTTGCCGCGTTGACCCTCCCCAGGGCGCTCTCTAGAATGGCCTGCGTGCGGGTAGACAGGAAGGACATGGCAGATCCGTGAGGTACTGCACGTTTTGCGAGATCGTGGCCCACAGGGAGCCTGCTGAGATCCTCTACGAGGACGAGGATGTGATGGCGTTTCGCAACCGTCTGCACTGGGTGCCGGTGATGCTGCTGGTGGTGCCGAAACGCCATATCAGTCAGGCGGAGCTGTGGCGGGACATGGGCCGGGTGGGCGAGGTGGCCGTGAGCATGGGTCAAAGGCACTGCCCCAACGGCTTTCGAATAGTCTCCAACTTCGGCTTCGACGCTATGCAGAGCCAGGACCACGGCCACGTCCACGTGCTGGGCGGGGACTTCCTGGGCGAGTACGCGTAGGCTGTTGAAGCCAGGCCGCTCTGTCATTCCAAGATCTGTAGCTCGCTCAGTGCGGCGCGCTGGGCCTCCAGGAGCTCCTCGATGCCCCGCTCGGCCAGGGCCAGGAGCTCGTCCATGACCGCCCGGTCGAAGGGGCGGCTTTCGGCGGTCCCCTGCACCTCTACGAAGTCGCGCTGGGAGGTCTTGACGACGTTGAAGTCGATCTCGGCGCGGGCGTCCTCCTCGTAGGAGAGGTCCAGCACGGGCACGCCTTCCACCAGGCCGACGCTGGTGGCGGCGACGGCGGCCCGGAGGGGCATGGTGGAGAGGTCGCCGGCCTTGAGCAGCCTGTGGAGGGCCTGGTGCAGGGCAACGTAGGAGGCGGTGATGGCGGCGGTGCGGGTGCCTCCGTCGGCCTTGATGACGTCGCAGTCGGTGGTGAACTGACGTTCTCCCAGGATGTCGAGGTTGGTGACCGCGCGGAGGGAGCGGCCGATGAGGCGCTGGATCTCGTGGGTGCGGCCGCCCAGCCGGCCGGTGGCGGCCTCCCGCGGTGTGCGGGTGAGGGTGGAGCGGGGCAGCATGCCGTATTCGGCGGTGACCCAGCCGGAGCCGGTGCCTCTCAGGAATTGAGGCAGGCGGTCCTCCAGGCTGACGGCGCAGAGGACCACCGTTCCTCCCAGCTCGATGAGGGCGGAGCCCTCGGCATGGGGCAGGTAGTCAGGGGTGATCTTGACTGGGCGGAGCTGGTCGGGGCGTCTGCCGTCCTGACGGGTCAAGGGGGTCTCCCGGCGACTTGTCGAGCGCTAGGTGGTGAAGGGTCCGCGCGAGGCGGGCTCGGCGTGAGTATAGCATCGGGGGGCGCGGCTCGCTAGGGCGTGCGGTCGGGGGAGACCCAGAGGCGCTGGCCGTCGGTGGAGAGGCGGAGGCGGCCGTGCTGGTCGGTGCGGTAGAGGAGGGTATCGGTCAGTCGTGCCAATGTGGTCGGTGAGGGATGGCCAAAGGTGTTGTCCTCGCCCACGGAGATGACCGTCAGGGCGGGGCGCACGGCTTCGAGGAAGGGTTTGCTGGAGGAGTGAGCGGAGCCGTGGTGGGGCAC
>JBAUEL010000009.1:0-2722 GCA_049678585.1 Dehalococcoidia bacterium | reverse complement strand
CCTGTGGCCTGAGCCATCCCTTCGCGGCCTGCCGCTTCGCCCTCGCCGCCGGCCTCCCGTATGGCGTAGGCCCGGCGCATGCGCCGCCCGCCCGACTCCCCCTCAACTATCACCGTCAGGCCCCCGGCAGGAGGGTACTCCCGGCCCGGCGGAGCGTCAGCGGCTGGTTGGAGCGGCCCGCGGTGGCCTCGGGCCAGCTGCCGTATCTCATCGTTCAGCAAAGCAGGATTGAGGCCGCCGAGGTTGGAGACCTCGCGAAGGCCCGGGATGAACTGGGGCAGGGTGATGGGCTCCGGGTGCCCCACGTGGAATACCTGGTAGGGCCCCAGACCTGGGAACTCTACCATCTCCCCGATCTCGAAGGCTGGAATGCGCACCCAGCGGTTGTCCCGGAAGGTCGGGACGAAGCCTGTGCAGGCGTAGAGCATATGAATGGCGGCGGCGTCGAGCTCGGGAGGCGGCCCCGCCGCCAGGCCGATCTCCGCCGCCCTTACCACCCAGGCCGTCTTGATGACCTCCGCCCTGTCCATCTCCCGGGTCCCCTTTAGGGCCAGGAGGTTGGTGATGCCGGGACTGGCGCCCATGCCCATCAAGAGGGCCACCCCGGCCATCTTCGCCTGGCTGTCGAGGCCGAGTATGTCAGCCGTGGCGTCGTAGTCGTCGCAGATGTCGACGTAGTTGCGCCCGGCCTCGATGGCCGCCCGCGCCACAGGGACGCCCAGCCGGTAGTACGGGCCGACGGCGCTGACCACGATGTCCGCGTCTTGCATCGCCCTTACCATGGTCTCGTGCTCGTTGACGTCTAGCCTTCGCGCCTCGACGGAGGCAGGCGCGGCCTCCGACGCAACCTTCTCAGCGGCAGCCTGGTTGACGTCTGCGACGACGATGCTCGTTACCTCCGACCGCCTCGCTAGCTCCAGCACGGCGGCGCGGCCCATGCCTCCTGCCCCTCCGAGGACCAGCACCTTCATCTCTCGCAACCTCCTTTTGACGACGGCCGGCCCCGCGATCATTGGGCGGGCGCCGGCGGGCACAAGATGATGCGATATCACCTCAGCGCCGGAGAGAGTAAGGTTCATTCCGGTCGGCTGTCAAGGCGCCCGGAGCCGTTCAGCGGGATCCTGGCCGGTCCAGCCCCCACCGAGGCCCCGGGGAGGCGGAGCCTGGTCGACACCTTGAACTGGAAGCCCACCCAGGAGGCGCTGGAGCTGGACGGCGTCCCCCTGGCCATCGCCTCCGAAATGATCACCCGGGGTGAGATCGCGCAGCGCGGCGTGTTGGCCCCGGAGGCCTGTATCGATCCGAGGCCGTTCTTCCGCCGCTACGCTGAGCACTGGGCCACGCCGCCAGCGTCCAAGGAAGAGGTCCTGTACGAAGTGCTCGAGGAATAGATACCTAACATGCTCAGGCGAGGGCGCCGCCTTCTCCCCGCTCAGGGCTCGGCGTGCCCGCTACACGAACCAATGCCAACAGTAATGTGGGTGGTGGATTGAGCGCCCGGCCTCAATGCTCTAGGAGGTCGACGTGCCAAGCCCGGATGAGGTTCTGGCACTCCACAAGCCCACCACGAGAGGACATTCTTGCTGTGACCCAACACGGCCATTGACAAGAACAGGGGGCCGCGGCATGATCTGGGCGTCCGAAGTAAAGCATTCTATACCTACAAGGAGGGATCCGATGCCTCTCAGTCGCCTGTCTTCATGGGTTCTCCTGCTGGCGCTACCCGCCCTGGCCCTGCTGGCCCTGAGCTGCGAGGAGGAAGAGGAGGCGGCGCCAGCGGCCGTCTCCGAGCTGGAGGACGGCGTCCTCCAGGTGGGGGCCGACATCGCCTACGCGCCCATGGAGTTCTTCGAGGAAGGCACCGAGAACGCCATGGGGCTCGACATCGACCTGGCGAGAGCCATCGCCGAAGAGCTGGGCGTCGACGCCGAGTTCGTCAACACCGGCTGGGACGGCATCATACCTGCCCTCGAGGCGGGGCGTTTTGACGTCATCATGTCGTCCATGACTATCACCGAGGAGCGCCAGGAACGGATCGACTTCATCCCCTACTTCACGGCGGGCACCGGCATCCTGGTGGAGGCCGGAAACCCGCAGGACATCCAGACCCTGGCCGACCTCTGCGGCAAGACCGTTGCCGTCCAGGTGGGCACGATCCAGGTGGAGCAGATGGAGGCTCAGAACGAAGAGTGCGAGGACGCGATAAGCATCTCCACCTTTGACCTGAACCCCATGGCCGTCGAACAGCTGAGTCTGGGGCGTGCGGACGCCCTCCTGGCCGACTACCCCGTCGCCGGCAACGACGCCCGCCTCTCGGAGGGCGAGCTGGAGGTGGTAGGCGAGCAGTTTGAGACGGCCCCCTACGGCATCGGCCTGCACAAGGACTCCACGGCGCTGAATGCCGCCATCGAGGATGCTCTCCAGGCCATCATGGACAGCGGCGAGTACGACGACATCCTGGCCGAGTGGGGCCTTGAGGCCGGCTCGGTCGAATAGAAGCTCCCCCAGCGCGGCGACTCGAGCCCCCGGTCGCTCAGGACGGGCCCGGGGGCTCGTTCATTCCATTCACTAGCACGCACCACCGTGGGAGGTGGATCCATGGACATCCTCCTGGCAATGAAATTCGATCTCGGCGCCATCCCCGAGTTCTTCTTCAATGGCCTCATCCTTAAGGGCGTCCGCGGCACCATCCAGGTAACCGTCCTGGCCATGCTCATCGGGA
>JBAUEL010000008.1:0-50000 GCA_049678585.1 Dehalococcoidia bacterium | reverse complement strand
CGCCCTTGCGGGCCTGGCGGCAGGAGGAGCAACGCTTGGGCTCATTGGTGAACCCGCGGCTGGCGTGGTACTCCTGGTCCTCGGCGGAGAACGTGAACTGGGCGCCGCAATCGACGCAGGTTAGGTTCTTGTCGGTGTAAGACACTCGACGACCTCCTTGTGGCTGAATGTTCCTTGTCGTCGAGTGCGAAACGAATCGGGGGTTTCTTCGCGGCGAACTGGAGACGAGGAAAGCTTGCTTCTTGACCAATACTCTAACACATTATCGGCGGCGCGGCAAGGCGTCTGCACCCGTCTAGTACCATTAGTGACACTGCCTCGTCCCTGGCGGTACGAGGCGAGCCAGCGGCAGGCTTCCCTAAGGCGGAAGTCAAGAGCTGGCTCGGCTTCAGGAGGTCACAGCAGGTAGGGGCCGCTCGTGGTCGGGCTCAGCGCTTGGTGGCCGTGACAAGCGAGGTGGTGGGCGTTCGCGGAAAGCGCTGCAAAGTGCTCCCCTGTTCAGTCCTCCAGCTTGAAGACGCGGACGGCGTTGTCGCGGAGGAACTTCCGGCGAACGTTCTCGTCGAGGCCAAGGCCGTCGACCTCTTCGACGCAGCGCTTCAACGGGAGCATCGGGTAGTTGGTGCCGAGGAGAACCTTGTCCTGGCCCCGCTTGCGCATGTAGCGAACCAGCTCATCGGGATAGCGGGAGGGGACGTACGCCGAGGTGTCAATGTAGACGTTTGGGTACTTGTTGGCGAGGGCCACCATCTCCTCGGTCCAGGGGTGGCCGATGTGGCCGCCGACGATGACCAGCTCCGGGAAGGTGAGGGCGATCTCGTCGATGTAGGGTATGGGACGGCCTGTGTCCGAGACGCCCAGCGGCCCCGTGTAGCCGGTCTGGTAGCAGAAGGGGATGCCGAGCTCGATGCACTCCACGTAGAGCGGGTAGTAGTGGCGGTCGTTCGGCGGCAGGCCCCACAGCCAGGGGACGATCCGCAGCGCCTTGAAGCCGAGGTCGCGGACGCACCTGCGGAGCTCGCGCACCGCCTCCAGAGGCCGGAGGAGATCCACCGCCGCCACCCCGGCGAAGCGGTCCGGCCAGCGCGAGACGATGCCGGCGATCTCGTCATTGGAGATGATGGGGCCGTTAGGCCCCCACCAGGCATGGAGCAGAGCAAGTCCCACGTTGGCCTCGTCCATCTGCTCGACAGTCGCCTCGATGGGAATCCCAGGGACGGGGCCAGCCACGCCACTCCAGCGGCGCAGTGACTCGAACATTGGCGCGTTGACGAAAGCCTCTGCGCCAGGCTGCATCCAGGCGTCTACGGCTTTCACGTCTTCTGCCACTCTGGCCCTCCTAACGAGGCATTGCCTCCTCTTGCGGCTTCGTCGCCGTCACCAGCGACGTGGCGGCGGGAGCCGGTAGGCGGATCACCTGGGGCTTCGCGAAGCCCGCCTCCCGCATCCAGGCCGAGATCTCAGCCCCGCTGTAGGAGCGGCCGTGGCCCGTGTTGACTAGCATGTTCAACGAGAAGAGCACCGCGGAGGTGGGCGAGGTCTTGCTGGAGTCGATGAGGTTCTCGTGGACCACCACCAGCCCTCCGCTGACCAGGGAATCGTGGGCCTTCCTGAGGAGCTGCTTAGCCCGCCGTGGAGGCATAGCGTGAACTATCGCCGACAGCAGGACCACGTCGTTGCCCTGGCCGAAGTCATCGCGGAAGTAGTCGCCTGCCCTGGTAGTCACCCGGTCCTGCAGGCCGAAGGAGGCGATGACCTCGCTGGCGATGGGCACCGTCGGGGGCAGGTCGAAGACGATGCAGCGCAGCTCAGGGTACTTCCTGGCCAGGAAGCAGGAGTAGGTGCCGGGACCGCCCCCGGCATCGAAGAGCTGCCTGCGGCCGCTGAGGTCCAGGGCCTCGGCCAGAGCCTCTCCCGTGTGCATAGCCCGGTCGTGCATGGCCAGAATGAAGTCACGGTGTATGGTCGGACCCGCTCCCGGGTCGGCCGACGCGATGACCGGCTTGTTGGTACGCACCGCCTCGGCCAGGCGGCCCCAGGTTCTCCAGAGCCAGTCGCTGTGATTGATGCCGTCGCCCATGTAGGTAGGCTTGCCCCTCACCAGCAGTTGGAGACCCTCGGGCGTGTTGCCGTAGCGATTATTCTGCTTGCGCAGGAAGCCCAGGGCCACGCAGGCGTTCAGGAGCAGCCTGGTGGAGCGAGGATGGGCGCCGCAGGCCCTGGCTATCTCCCGCACTGACAGGAGTTGATCGCCGAGGGCGTTGAACACGTCCAGGCGGTTGGCGGACATCAGCACCCTGGCGGGCTGCCAGCCGGCCATCGCCCGCGCGATGGCGTCAGGCCGAGGCTCTCGTCGCGGCGGCTGCGTTGTCATGGCAGCACCTCCCCCGTTTGATGACGCCATTCTAGCACTGCGACCGGCATCCGTGGGGGGCCACGAAACTCCGCCTGTCAGGCGGATACCACGCGCTCCCCGGTCATGTTCAGCTTGTACTTCCTGATCTGTTCGGGCGGAATCCGCCGGCCCGCGGGATCGACAAACGCGAGGGCGTCCTCCGGACACTGGACGATACAGGCGCCGCACTGCACGCACTCGCTGTCGTTGAGGATGCGGGCCTTGTGGAGCTTGCTGTCTATCTCGTAGCAGTTCTTGGGGCAGACCTGCTGGCAGATAGCCCGGCCTTCGCACCTGTCGAGATCGAGCTCGACGCGAAGGAGCCTGTCCTCGTGAAGGCCGCTCTTGTAGACGGGCGTGCTGCCCGCCAGGTCGAGGCTGATCAGGAGCGCGATAGCCAGGCCAGCCAGTCCCCAGCCCATGATCGCCGTCCAGTGCCAGCCCGCGGCCAGGCGACCGTAGGCGACCAGGCCCGCGACCAGCATCGCCCATACCACCAGCACCTTCTGCGACCGCGGGTCGAAGACGACGAGGTATCTGGTCCAGCCGGGCAGCATCTGCTCAGGCGAGACGACGGCCCGCCTCGGGAGCCAGGGGAAGCCGGCAAAGGTCAGCAGGGCTAGGGCCCACACGACCGCCAGGAACGGCAGGGCCAGACCCCTCCACCAAACGAGAAGCGGGATGAGCGGGATGCTGGAGATGGGAAAGGCCCACATGACGGCCATCTCCAGACGCTGACCCAGGTCGAACCTGACCGTCCGCATCCGCTCTGTCTTACGGTAGTGGTTGCTCAGGTAGGCGGGTATGTCTTCGGCATAGACGGGCCCGAAGACCGGACGCCAGTCGGTTCTCTCTTCCAGCGCGCTGCGCTCGACGCCGGTAGCGCTCAGTTGGGGCAGGATCAGGCGGCGGTGCTCCACCAGGTCGCCGATGCCGCTGGTCTTTATCACCGATACAACGTCGTCTGTCGTGAAGTGGCCGCCTGCCGCCGCGCACCACACGTTGATGCCCCGCGTATTGGCGACCAGCAGGTAAGCGTCGATGCCCCTCAGAGCTCTTGCCACCCGCCGCACAGTGAGCCCGAAGTTGCTGGTGACGAAGACCGGCGACCGGCGATCGGGGTTGCCGAGTCGCCTGAGGCCTGTCTTGACCGGGAAGGGCAGAAAGCGAAGCGCGGTCTGGAGGGCGTCACTGAGGTAGCCGCCCACGGCATTCTTGGTCCTCACTCTGATCCGTCCCATCGCCTGAGGGCAGCGACGGTCTGGAAGTCGCCCAGCAACGTCGCCTCCTTCCAGTCTATCTGGAAGCCCGCCGCGGCGATCTTGCTCTCCAAGTCCCTCACCGCGCGCGTGCTGGTCTGCGTGAGGATATAGGTCACGACCAGCAGCGGAATGCGGACCAGGAGGTGGAGCAGTCGCTTGGGCCACGACGGCGGCACCGTCTCGTCGGCGATCACCAGGCGACCCCCCTCGACCAGCAGGCGATAGCACTGGCGCAGCACAAACCACTGCTCGTCGTCGGAGAGCTCGCTGAAGACGAGAGTGCCGGTGATGAGATCGAAGCTGCTGGCCTCGAGCCTCTCATCGAGGTCGATGGCGCTCATCTGCACCAAAGTCACGCTCTCCTCGAGGCCGGCCTGCTCGACCTTTCGGCGTGCGATGTCCAGCATCTGGGGAGAGACGTCGATGCCCGTGACCCGCGCGCCGCGGCGGGCAAGCACCACCGCCAGAGAGCCCGTCCCGCAGCCGATGTCCAGCACACGGACTCCTTCTGTGGCGAACTTCTCCGCTATTCGGCGGTGGACCTTGTCTATGTGGCCGAGGGAGAGGAGCCGTATCCCAAAGTCGTAGCGGCGGGGGGCCGACTCCAGGGCCTTCATGAAGACGTAGCTCATGCTGGCGGCCCCAGTATAGCAGCTACCCCCGTTTCCCCTATCGAGCCGCCGTCCCCCGTCGCCGGGAGGCAGCCTCTGCCCAGGGCCGTTCCACGCGCCGGGCGGCCCGCACCAGCGGCGAGACGACATCGGGGTCGGTCATGACGTTGACGCAGGCGGGCCGGCCGCTGGCGAAGGCGCGCTCGATGGCGGGGATGATCTCAGATCCGTCCTCCACGAACTCGGCGTAGACTCCGAACGCCTCGGCCGCCTTCTCGTAGCGGGTGGGGCCCAACTCGGTGCCCACGACGCGGTCCTCGCCCAAGATCACCATCTGCTCGTGCCTGCACATGCCCCAGGCCTGATCGTTGTTGATGACGACCACGATGGGCAGGTTGTGGCGCACCGCCGTATCGAACTCCGTGAAGTTGAGGCCGACGGAGCCGTCGCCGGTGAGGACCAGCACCCGCTCTTCGGGGTAGGCCAGCTTCGCGGCCAGGCCGAAGGGGATGCCCGTCCCCAGACAGCCCAGGTAGCCGTGGCCCAGGTGGCGCCCCGGCCTTCGCGGCAAGCGGGCCAGCTCCGCCCAGACAAACGTCTCGCCGCCGTCAACCGCCAGCACCCCGCTATCGGCCATGAGGGCGCTGACCTCGTTGGCCAGCCGGTAGGGGTGGATGGGGCGCTGCTCCGGCTCTAGGCCGCTGGCGAACATGCCCCGCATGGTCGATCGGGCCTGGCCGAGCTTTTCCACCCACTCGTCGCGGCGGGGCAAGGTGCGCTCCCGGGCCGCGCGGATGAGGGCGCGCAGGGTCTCGCGGCAGTCCGCCACGATCCCCACGTGGATGTCGCGGCCTCGCCCGATCTCCTCGCCCTCGATGTCCACCTGAATGATCTTTGCCTCGGCGGGGATGGCGGAGCCGCGAGGGCCCGTGTACAACCCCAGTCTTCCGCCCAGGAGCAGCACCACGTCGGGCGTGCCGGCCAGGGCCGGCGTGGCGCCCACCAACTGAAGGGGCCCCAAGCCCAGCGGTCTGTCCTCCGGAATCGCGCCGCGCGTTATGCCGTTCGCGCAGACCGGGATGCCGGTGAGCTCGGCGAACTCCCGCAGCTCGTCGCTCCCGCGGGCGGACCAGACGCCGCGGCCAGCCATGATGATGGGGCGCTCTGCCCCCGACAGCATGTCCAGGGCCTTCTCGACGGCTTCCGGTGGTGGGGCTGGCGCCGCTTCCGGCCGAGAGATCTCCGGGAAGCGAATGCTCTCTTCCTCCACCTGGGCGCGGACCACGTCGGCGGGGATCTCCAGGAAGACGGGCCCGGGCCGGCCGGTAGTGGCGTGGCGAAAGGCCATGCTCACGTACTCCGGGATGCGCCGGGAGTCCCCGACCAGGCGTGACCACTTGGTGATGGACTGCATGAGGGGCACGCCGTGTAGCTCCTGGAGGGGCATCAGCTCCTCTTCGACGAGGCCGTGGCGCCCGCCCACGACCAGCATGGGCACACAGTCCATGTAGGCGTTGGCGACGGCGGTCACAATATCGGTGACGCCGGGGCCGGCCGTCACCACGGCTACACCGGGCTGGCCGGTGAGGCGGGCCCATGCATCGGCCATGTGCCCTGCGGCCTGCTCGTGGCGCGTGTCGATGATACGGATGCCATGATCCAGGCAGGCCTGGAATATAGAGTCGATGTGCCCGCCGTGGAGAGCGAAGATCTTGTCTACCCCCTCCCGTTCCAGCATCCTGGCGAACATCTCGCCACCGTCGATCTTCATGCTCGGCTCCTTTCCATTGCTCTGGTCGCGGCGCTCACCGCTCAGCCATCGCTTCCAGCCAATTGCGGATGTGGACCGCGATCTGCTCCCCCGCATCCTCCTGGAGGAAGTGGCCAGCGCCTGCGATGACGAGGGACGGCGCCACGTTCCGGAAGATTGCGCGCAGTTGCGACTCCCACAGCCTGGTGACCGGGTCACCGTCCGACCACGGCAGCAGCACCGGCAGGTCCAGCGTCTTGAGCGTCTCGATGGCGACGCGGTTGTCGTAGGCGCTGGGATGGTCCGGGCGTACAGGCACGAGCCGGGGGAAGACGAGTGCGCCGGTCTGATACTCCCTCGCTGGGAAGGGCGCGACATAGGCAGCAGCCTCAGCGGCGGTGAGGGAGCGGCTGCGGACAGCCATCCGCATGATCGCGGGCACGTCCAGCGACCGCTGCTGTTGTGAGAAGCGTCGCCAGCCCATGAAGGCCTCGCCCAAATCGCGGCCGTCCGGAATGCCCGTATTCATCGCCACCAGGCGGATAAAGCGCTGCGGCATCTGGGCGAGCGCCCGCAGGCCCAGCAACCCGCCCCAGTCGTGGCAGACGAGCGTCACGCGCCACAGGTCGAGCGCCTCAATGAAGCCGCGCAGCCATCGGAGATGTGATCTGTAGCTGTACGCATTGTCGGCCACCGGCTTGTCAGACCGACCGAAGCCGATCAGGTCCGGCACGATTACGCGCCTGACCTCCGCGAGTGGCGGGATCATGCGCCGGTAGAGGTAACCCCACGTCGGCTCGCCGTGGAGCATGAGGATGGGGTCGCCCTCGCCCTGCTCCACGTAGGCCATACGCAGGCCCTCGACCTCCACGTACCGTGGCTCGTGCAGGAAGTCAGGCAGGTCGGCAAAGCGGTCATCGGGCGTGCGCAACACTGAGCCCTCCGGCCAGGTCGTTTGCACGCCGGCGAACTGCGCCACCTGCGCGACATCCGCCGGGTCGAGGGTGTCGGCGATCTCCGCCACCCAGAGCGAGAAGTCGAGCAGGTCGGCGTCGATCTCGTGCTCGGGCGGGCGGGGCTCGTAGCGGTCCCACTGCCCGTACACCATCGCCATCGAAGGACGACCGCGGCCGAGGTCGGCGAGTTCGAGGGCATACAGATGGTCGTGCCGCGAGCGCCAGTAGACGCGGCCGGCGCGGATGCCCGTGGCGCGTTCAATCGCCTCGGCCACCTCTGGCCGCACGTCCAGCTCCTGCTCCCAGAGCAGCGGGTCGGATCGGAGATAGGAGAGCTCCTCGGCGGTTGGAGTGATGAACCTCACGGTGCGGGCCCCACGGTGCGGTTCAGGAACTCGACGATCGCATGGGCGAGGTCCGGTCCGCGGTCGTCCTGGAGAAAGTGGGCGGCGTTATCGAAGGTGATCGGCCCCTCGGCGTGCGGCAGGAGTTCCTTGAGGCGATGGGCGTACTCGATGGGGAAGACGTTGTCCTCGGGCGCCCAGAGCAGGACGGTCGGCACCCCGGCCAGTTCCGGCAATCGGCCCTCGATCGCCTGCATGTCCGCCCAGCCGCGGTCGCCCTCGCGCAGAGGGATGGTGCGCGGCCAGGTGAGCACGACGTGGTCCGAGTCGGGCTCGTCGAAGACGTGATGATAGCCCCGGGCCTCCTGCTCGGTCATGCCGCGGCGGGTGGTGACGGATGGGCCACTGTGGGAGAGCACCTTCTGTCGCTTCATGAAGAACTGGCCGATAAGGGGCGCGTGCCAGGTGGTCCAGGGCAGCGGCGAGGCGTGGAAGCGGCCCACGTATCCGGTGAACAGCCAGGTATTCATCAGCACAAGGGCCGCGAGGCGTTCTACTCGTTGTAGCGCCGCGCCTACCCCCTGTGGCCCGCCCCAGTCCTGACCGACGATGACGAAGTCGCGGAGCCGGAGCTGGTCGATGAGCGAGACGAGATCGGCGATGTGGTGAGGCACCGTGAGCGCGGCGTCCACGCGTGGGTGGTCGGAGTAGCCGGTGCCCACCCAGTCCGGCGCGATGGCACGGTAGCCCGCCTCCGTCAGCGGCCGGATGAAGTCACGATAGAGGAAGCCCCAGGTGGGGTTGCCGTGGAGCAGTAGCACCGGACGCGCCTCTGGCTCGCCCTCGTCCACGTAGGCCATTGTGCGCCCGTTCACCGTGACCGCGCGCTGCTCCCAGGGGAAGAGTGGTGTGAGCCAGTCGGGTTTGGGGCGGAGCGTGGGGTTCATGTCGAGACGTCCTCGTTTGCCGTGGGAGGCCGTTGCTCACGGCCCCGACATCGCGCCGATGAGCTCGCGAGAAAGCGTAGCACCAACCCTCGAAGCCGTCCACCAGGGCACGATACGCAAATCTCGAGGTGCCCTCTTCGTCGCCATCGTCAAGCGTGCCTGCGCCGACCGTGGAATATCCGCCCCGGTCGGCCAGCCTCTACACGCAACTCGCACCTGAGATACGAACCCGGAACCTGACTCCGGGTGGTAGCCCTGATTATGCTCGATTGCCTGGGTTCAGATTTGGGCTTATGCTCCGGACGCAGCCCTGGATGTAGGCGCTGCTGAGCTTGGCCATTAGATGGCCTCGATAGACCGGAGACGAGCGTGGACATGGCAAACGAAAAGAACGGTACTGGGAGGAACGCGCCCGACACGGACACCTACGCATACAAGCTGTATCTGTCCGATTTCTTGAGAGAGCCGGTCATTCGTTCAGCGATCCAGGCACTGCAACTCCCTTCGGGGAGCCAGGGACTGGATGCAGGATGCGGGATTGGCAGTCATACCTTGTTGTTGGCGGAGGCAGTGGCACCAGCCGGACATGTCACCGGCCTTGATTCATCCCCCGAGTTCTTGGTTCGCGCAAGGGAAATTGCAGAGAAGTCCAGCCTGTCGGACCGCGTTTTCTTCCAGGAAGGGGACGTGAACAGACTCCCCTTCGACGCTGACACCTTCGATTGGGTATGGAGTGTGGACTGCGCTGGGTATGCTCCTGGGCACCCTGTGCCGTTGCTGAGGGAACTTGCACGGGTGGTAAAGCCTGGCGGCAGCGTGGCCATCCTTGGCTGGTCTTCTCAACAGCTGCTTCCTGGATATCCCCTGCTGGAGGCCCGGCTGAATGCGACCTCTTCGGGGATTGCCCCTTTCATCAAGGGGAAGAGGCCAGAGTCACACTTCTTGCGCGCGCTCGGTTGGTTCCGTGACGCGGGCTTGGAGGAACCCACATCTCAAACCTTTGTGGGCGACGTTCATGCCCCGCTAAGTAACGATATCCGCAGCGCCTTGGTATCACTCTTTGAGATGCGCTGGGGGGAGCCACAGTCAGAGCTGCCGCAGGAGGACTGGGCAGAATACCAGCGTCTCTGTCAACCAGAGTCATCAGATTTCATTTTGGATATTCCAGATTACTACGCTTTCTTTACCTATTCGATGTTCCATGGCAAGGTCGCCAAATGAACCCCTCGAGGGATACGAGCAGTGCGCATTGGTGCATGGAGCTCAGTTCCGCAACGGAGCGTGCTCTGTGCTGATCGCAAGTTCACGGTGCCCGCCGGACAGCGCCGCATGCTACACTGGCCGCATCGGTCCGAGACAAAGGGCCTGACGTCTTGGAGACAGGGGGCCATGACGGGCCGGAATAGCCGTTCGGGGTTTCAAACTAGATTCAGTAGAGCGAGCATAAGCCTTCCAAGCAGGTTGTCGCGGGTTCGAGTCCCGTCCCCCGCTCCAGCTAGAGCGACAGCCTCGTCGGGGCAGCGGAGGCGTCACTTATGGGACGCTGGGCTGCTCAGGAGAAGAGAGCGGCCAGGATCTCTTCCATGCGGTCTACGATTAGGAGGTGACCCTCTCCCTCGTTGCCGTCACGTCAAGAGAACAGTGCAGCATCGCGCGGCGCGTCTTCCGCGTCGCCAAACCGACGTGCGGCAGGATCGTTCGAATGACGTCAGCTACGCGGCCGCCTTGTGGCCCGGACCCTCTGTGTCCACGAGGGGCAGTCGGTTGCGCTTGTGCAGCCGCACCAGGGCTTGCACAACCCTGGGGCTGAACTGCGTGCCGGAATACGCCACGATCTCCCGCATAGCCTGGGCGACGGAGCGGCCCGCCCTGTAGGGACGATCACTGGTGATGGCATCGAGGGCGTCGGCGACAGAGACGACGGTGGCGGCCTCGGGAATGGCTTCGCCTGCCAAGCCGTCAGGGTACCCACTGCCGTCCCAGCACTCGTGATGGGAGCGGGCGATCGTGGCAGCCAGTTGGAAGCCCGGCCGCCCGACCAGGAACTCCGCGCCCCAGACGGTATGCTGTTTCATCAGCTCCCATTCGTCGTCAGTGAGTCGACCCACGTTGGCCAGGAGGGAATCCGGCACGCGGATCTTGCCGATATCGTGGAGCACGGCCGCCAGGCCTAGCTCCTTCGCCTGCCCTTTCCTATGGCCGAGCTGGAGTGCCAAAGCTTCCGTGATGGTGCGGACGTTCTGGAGATGGTGCCCTGTGGTCCGGTCATGGGCCTCGGCAGCTGCGGCGAGCAGCATGACGGTCTCGGCCTGGGCCTCAGTGAGGCGGACTGAGGCCGACTGGAGCTCGTCAACCAGCCCCGCCATACGCACGATCGCCGTGACCTGGGTAGCAACAGCCATCAAGAACTGGGCGTCGCGGGGTGTGAAGGCCGTCTCCCGCTTGCTCGCGACCGACAGCATGCCGATCAGCTCATTCCGCCAGAGCATGGGTGCGACCATAGCCGACCGCAGCCCCCCTGCCCGGATAAGTTCCCGCTCGATATCAGTAAGCCGCTGGTCGTGCTGCGGGTCGTCGAAGATGATTGGGCGCCCTTGCTCCACCAGCAGACGTATCGGGTGCTGATCATGCTCGGCCTTGCGCTGTTCGCCGTTCCACAGGTTAAGCAGCTTCTTGGGCAGCCGACCGAACGTATTCAACTCCGCTGGCACCTCGGTCTCAGGCGCGAACAGCCCAAAGTTGACCGCGTCATACCCGGCAGCGACCGACAGCCGATGAGCCACCAGCCGTAGCTTGTCGCTCAGTTCGCCCGGCGAGGTCAGGAGCGGCACGATCTCTCCCACCATCTTCGCGGCGCGCTCGTCACCCAGGGGCTGCAAAACGGTCATGCTGGCCGAGCCCACCGGCCGCTGCCGTTTGGCGCCGTACATCCCGCTGTCAGCCAGATCGATCAGCTCCTCGATCCTCCCAGCCTCGGTGGGGTAAGTCGCGAGCCCGATGCTGACAGCAACGGGCACGCTCGCGTCGCTCTGCGGATCGCGCAATGCGGCCCCTGCCAGCGCGCCCAGGACCTCTTCGCTATAGCGTTCGGCCGCCTCCCGGTCGGCACCCGGCAGGACCGCCACGAACTCATCCCCTCCGTACCGGCCGACGATGGCGCCGTCTCTGGAGAGCGCGCCGGCGACCGTCACGAGCACGGCGTCGCCGACCTGGTGGCCGAACGTGTCGTTTACGGCCTTCAGGTTGTCAACATCGATCATCGCGACGGCGCACGAAGCGCCATTGCCCTCATCGGAGATCAGGCTGCGCAGTTCGTCCACGATGGCTGCGTGGTTAAGGACGCCCGTCAGCGGATCACGCCGGGCATGCTCGCGTAGCGCCTGCTCCATCCGCTTGCGCTCGCTGATATCTCTAAGCGTGCCTTCGACCCCGGTGGGTGTGCCATCGGGGCCACGAAGGAAATGAGAACTCACAGAAGTGTCGATTACGCGGCCGTCTCCTGTCTTCAGGCGGACTTCATAATCGACGACCTCTCCCCGCTCCATCAGCGCCTTCAGGAGCCCTGAGCGCTCTTCCGGGTTCTCGTAGACGTCCAGCACCTGTGTGCCAATCAACCCCTCACGGGTGTATCCCCAGCGCTCTACGGATGGGCTGATTTCGATGATGATGCCTTGGGCATCTGTCTGGTAGTAGATATCCTGGACATTCTCGAATATCCGGCGGAACTTCACCTCGCTCTGACGCAGTCGCTCCCGTGATTCGACCAGTTCGCGGTGAGTGCGCATGGCCTTCAGGGCGGTGGCCACCTCCGCCGCCAGACCCTGCAGAAGCCTGACCTCCTCCTCCGGGAAGCTGCGCGGACTGAACGAGACCACGGCCAGCACCCCCAGCACCTCCTCCTGGAAGAGCAGGGGGAACAAGGCGGAGGACCTCAGCAGGGAGCGCCGGAAGAAATCGCGGAACGGCTCCGGGACGCGCTCGTCGTTCTGGAGGTCCGCCAGAACTACGGGACGCCGCGTCTGCACGACCCGGACGTAGCGGGGGTCCAGCTGGTCAGGGTCGAGGCTGTCCCGCCAGAACTGAGCCAGGGACCCTCGCGACATCCGGGCCTTGCTGATGATGCGGAGGACGAAGCGCTCGGCGCTGGCATCGTACACGTCGATGGTGACGAAATCGTAGCCCGTCGAGGCAGCCATGGCTGTGGCCATGTTCTCCAGAGCACCCGCCGCGTCCTGCGAATGAATGAGAACCTGTCCGGCGCTGGCCAGGGCGGCAAGCTGGTTCCTCTGGCGATCCGCGCGTTCAGCGTTCAGGAAGCGATCGGTCAGCACGGCGAGGCTGGGAAGCGCCGCCTCTGCGAAGCGGACCGCGGCCGCCCAGCCCTTCTCGTCCCAGGGCCCCCGCAGGACACACATCTCGGAGGAGCTGCCGCTAAAGGGGACGGCGAAGGTCAGGAACTCCCGCTGCTCAGTCTCGGCCGGCGCAAACTCTTCGAGACGGTGCCCGTGCAGGTTGAAGCCGACGGGACCGTCTGTCTGGACGAGGTGGCGCTGGAGGATCCCCAGGCCGGTCTGGGAGAACTCAATCCCGGGGCCCTCCCCGCCGTCCTGACAGATGAGGAACTCTTGATCCTCCGCATAGACCACGGCCGCCCCGGTTGCCCCGGTGCCCCGCCGCAGGATATCGGCTGCCTCCCGGAGCCCTTCCTCGCTCGCCGGCCCCGTGAGCGTCAGCCGAGCGAGCGGGCGGAGGGCGTCGATCTCTTTCTTCATGAGTGCTCCCCGAGCCATAGGGACGCTCACATTCGGAGGATCCCCTCTGGTATGATCGACAGCCTTCCTCTGCTTCTCAAGCGTTAAGCCTTGAGCAGCACGCCGAATGTCCGGGGAAAAAGACCGCGGCGTAGGCGCTCTCCCAAGCAGGCGAAGGGGCTTGTAGACGAGCACCGCCCGCCTTACCGACCACGACCGCTTTCCAGCAGAAGCTGGACAGGTAGACGAGCCTTCTGACGCACCTGATATACTGAGCCCACGAAGCCATCTTCTCAGTTGTTGCGGAACGCAGATGAACGAGCCAGACCCGCCGCCGGCATCGATCATGTTCGAGCTCAGTTGTCTGGGATGCGGGGCGCGCCGCCCCCCTACGCTCGACGTGTTCTGCGAGTCGTGCGGCGCCCTCTACCAAGTCATCTACCGTGAGGCGCCGTCGAGGCTCGCGCCGCGCCTGCCGCTCCAGAGAGCGGAGCAGCGCATACGCCTGGGAGAGGGCGACACACCGCTGCTCGAGCTCCGGCGGCTTGGCGCCGAGCTGGGCCTCGCGCGGCTCTGGGCAAAGCTCGAGCACCTGTCCCCGACAGGCTCGTTCAAGGACCGCGGTTCATCGGCGCTCATGTCCGTAGCGCGCGAACACGGCCTGAGCGAGTTCGTCGAGGACTCTTCCGGCAACGCCGGGGCTTCGCTCGCTGCCTACGCTGCGACGGCCGGCATCCGGGCCCATGTGTTCGCCCCGGCCAGCGCCTCCAGGATGAAGCTGGAACAGATCAGCATCTACGGGGCCGAGTTGCACCTCATCGAGGGTCCCCGCCAGGCAGCTACCGATGCGGCCCAGGCCTTCGCCACGACGCGCGGGTTCGTCTACCTCTCGCACAGCTACAGCCCGTTCTTCTCGGAGGGGATCAAAACATTCAGTTACGAAGTCGCAGCGAGCGAGGCGGCAGCCGCGGAGCATGTCGTCTTCCCGGTCGGCAACGGTTCCCTGCTGATCGGCGTGCGCAACGGCTTCGAGGAGCTGGCCGCCTCTGGAGCGATCGCCGCCCCGCCGCGGCTGCACTGCGTGCAGGCCGCCGCGGTCCGTCCGATCACGGCAGCCTTTCGGGGCGAGGAGTGGGTCTTCGACCCGGCCGTTCCCACCGTCGCGAGCGGCATCGCCGTCTCGAAGCCCCCGCGTATCGGGCAGGCGCTCAATGCGATTCGCTCGACCGGGGGGAGCGCGGTGGCGGTGACGGATCCCGACATCCTCGAATGGCAGCAGCGGCTCGCCCGTACGGAGGGCGTCTTCTGCGAGGCGACATCAGCGGCAGCCTTCGCCGGCCTCGCCGCACTGATCGAATCCGGCGCGATTGAGCGCGGGGCGCAGGTGCTCGTGCCTGTAACGGGCTCCGGCCTCAAGGAGCCGCTCCAGCCGTCCCGCTAGCAGGGGGTGCCGCTCCAACGCGGCGGCCACCCTCACACGAGGCCCCTCTCCCTGAAGGCCCAGCCCTACACCTCGATCCCCTGCCAGGTGCCCGCCCGAAACCGCAGCCACACCACAAGGGCGCGCATGGTGTGATCGGCTACCGCCCCTAGCCAGGCCCGATCCCAGTACCCCCAGCTCCGGCAGAACCAGGGGGCCGGCGATGGACTTTGACCCCCTGGCGTGGTACGACTTCTAGGCGGTGCCCATGGCTGCGAGGCTACAGCCTACGCCCGATATCGATGGGAACACCGCTACCTGGCCCAGCCCAGCGGCGGCATCGTGCCTTCCACGTGGACTGTCAGCTACAGCGCTGTGACCCAGGTCACCCTGGAGCCCGGCCGCGCCGCCATCTTGTTGCTGGCTCAGCCCGCTAAAATGACAGAGCGCATGGTCAGCTTTCATGTTTTTCGAGCAGGAGTGGCAAGATGGCTGAAATGGTGAAAGAGCCGTGGCTGTGGCTCAGCGCAGGCGATGTCGAAACCGAGCTCAGGCAGCTTGAAGATGAGGGACGCGACACGTCTCCCCTCAGGAAAGACTTCGAGAAGCTCATCGCCCTTGGCGACGAGAAGCTCTTCACGGCCTCGAACCAAGAGAAAGCAGGCGCGCTTCTGGACTCGGCGCAGCGGCTCAGGATGCGCAGAGGCTACGGCTTCAGGGAGCCCTCAGGCCTCGCGGAGATAAGAAAGCTGAGGGCGCGGGGCCCGCATGGAATCGGAAAACGGTTATCCGACAAGGCGCTTCAGGACAGGCTCCTCGGCGCGTGGCTCGGCAGGTGCGCCGGGTGTCTCCTGGGAAAGCCTGTCGAAGGCACGCGCACCGGGGAGTTCTGGGGCTTCCTGAAGATGACGCGGCAGTGGCCGCTGAACGATTACATTAAGTTCGGTGTGACCGGGCAGGCGGCGAAGACATACCCCGGTTTAGTGACCAGGAAAGCGCTCGACGTCATCGAACACATGCCGGTCGACGATGACATGGATTACACATTGACGGGCTTCCTCATCGTGAAAGAAAGGAGCGCGGCGTTCACGCCCGCGGACGTGGCGCGTTTCTGGATGCGGAATATCCCGCTGCTCTGCACCTACACGGCAGAGCGCATCGCCTACCGCAACCTCGCGATGCAGATCCAGCCTCCGGCGAGCGCCTCCTACAGGAACCCGTACCGCGAGTGGATAGGGGCCCGGATCCGCGCCGATGCGTTCGGCTACCTCAGCGTCGGGAATCCCACGCGCGCGGCCGAGTTCGCGTGGCGCGACGCCTCGATCAGCCACGTCAAGAACGGGATCTACGGCGAAATGCTCGTGGCGGCCATGATCGCCGCGGCCCCCTTCTGTGACGACGTCACGGCCGTTCTGGAAGCGGGCCTTCGCGAGATTCCCAAGACGAGCCGTCTTCACGCGGATATAAGAGAGGTGATGGGATGGTGCGCTGCCGGCCTCAGCTATGACGAGGCCGTCGCCAAGATACATGAGAGGTGGGACGAGTATTCGTGGCACCACTGGTGCCACACCAACTCGAACACCATGATCTGCGCCACGGCCCTGCTGTGGGGCGAAGGAGACTTCGGGAAGTGCATCTGCCGCGCCGTTCAGCCGGGGTTCGACACGGACTGCAACGGCGCGACCGTGGGCTCGATAGTGGGCATGATGCGAGGGGCCAAGAGAATCCCTTCGAGTTGGACACGCCGCCTCAACAATACCCTCAAGACAAGCCTTGTTGGCTATGAGACGGTGGATATCGAGAGGATCGCGCAGGAAACCCTCGAGCTGTACAAGAAACTCCGCTAGATGGCAGAGAACTCACGCCGCTGTCGGCGCCTCCGCGGAGCCGTTCTGTGCTACACTCGGCTGCGGTCGGCGAGAGGCGGCAGCCCACAGGAGGTTCGAGATGAAGGCCGCGTACGTCTCGGAGCAGGGGAGCCTGGACGGCCTCAGGTACGGCGAGCGGCCGGACCCCTCGCCGGGCCCGGCGGACGTGTTGATCCGGGTGAGGGCCTGCTCCCTGAACCGCGTTGACCTCTTCGCCGTCCTGGGGAAGAAGGGTGTGCGCCTCCAGCTCCCCCGCATCCTCGGGCGGGACTTCGCCGGCGAGGTGGTGGAAGTGGGGCCGCAGGCCGAAGGGCGCTTCCGCCCGAGTGACCGGGTGGTCATCCGCCCCCAGGTGTCCTGCATGATCTGCGAGTATTGCCTGCGCGGTCGCGACAACGAGTGCTCTGCCTCTCGCACCCTGGGGTTGAGCGATGACGGCGGCCTGGCCGAGTACGCCGCCGTCCCGGCGATCAACGTTTACGCCCTGCCGGACACACTATCCTTCGATGAGGCGGCCTCCATGCCCACCACGTATCTCACCGCCTGGCACATGCTCATCTGCCGGGCGGGCCTCCGCCCCGGCGAGGACGTGCTGGTCCAGGCGGCAGGCAGCGGGGTAGGAAGCGCGGCCATCCAGATCGCGCGGGTGGTGGGCGCGCGGGTCATCACCACCGCCGGCAGCGACGAGAAGCTGGAGAAGGCGCGGGCCCTCGGCGCTCACGCCACCATCAACTACCATAGCGAGGACTTCCTCCAGCGCGTTCTGGAGCTCACCGACGGCCGGGGTGTGGACGTGGTCTTCGACCACATCGGCGCGTCCATATGGGAGAAGAACTTCGCCTGCCTCAAGCGAGGGGGCCGCTTCGTGAACTGCGGGGTGACCGCGGGCCATCGCGTGGAGCTGCACATGGGGCAGCTCTTCGCCCGCCAGCTCTCCGTGCTGGGCTCCAGCGGCGGAAGCCATGGCGATATGCTCGACATCCTGCGGCTGGCCGCTCTGGGGCAGCTACGAGGCGTGGTGGCCAGGACATTTCCGCTCTCGGAGGCGCGCGCCGCCTTCGAGACCATGGCCGCCAGCGACTTCTTCGGGAAGATCGTCCTGCAGCCGTAGTCGGTGCGGCCCGAACGGGCCGGGTTGCAGCCCAAGGAGAATGAGATGAAGCGTTCACATCTATCGTGGCTCCGGGCACCAGCGGTCCAACTGACGTCGCTCATCATACTAGTGGCCGCCTCCCTCCTGACGGCCTGTGGCGAGGGCGAGGAGGAGGCGGTCGCGACCGTCGCCGCTCCTGAATCACCGGTCGCAGCCACAGCCACGCCTCAGCGCTTAGCCGTCACCCCGGTCGAGCAGAGCTTCGTCCTGGCCGATCCGTCTTTCGAGGCGTTGCCGGGGGCTCAGGCCCTCTTCGGCGAGTACGAGGGCGGCGGCTATCGCTTCGAGGTGCCCGATGACTGGAACGGAGACCTGGTGATGTGGGCCCACGGCTTCCGGGGCTTCGGCAGGACGCTGACGGTGGACATGCCACCCCTCCGCCAGCACTTCATCGACGAGGGCTTCGCCTGGGCCGCTTCCAGCTATCGCGAGAACGGCTACGTGCCCGGCATCGGCGCCGAGGATACCCTGGCGCTCATCGAGGTGTTCGAGCGCGAGGTGGGCCAGCCGGAGCGCACCTACCTGTTCGGAGCCTCGATGGGGGGCCACGTGACGGTCCTCTCGCTCGAGCAGCGGCCGCAGGCCTACGACGGCGCCCTGGCCCTCTGCGGCGTCGTCTCCGGCGTGGACATCCTGGACTTCCTCGTCAACTACATGCTGGTGGCGGCCTACGTGACCGAGGTCGACCTGGCCGAGGCGCTGGCCGATCCCGAGGCCTTCGCCGATGCCGTGGAGGAGCAGATCATCCCCGCCCTCGGCGGGCCCGGCAACTATACGGAGAAGGGACGCCAGTTCGCGAGCGTTATCAAACACCTCAGCGGCGGTCCCCGCCCCTGGTGGCAGGAGGGCTTCGACGACCGCTTCGAGCCGAACTTCGAGTTGCTCATCAGCGCAGTGGCCGCTCCCGGAGGCGGAAACTTGGCTGCCTCCAACCTGGACACGGTCTACCACATCGACCCCGGCCTGGGCCTCACCGACGAGGAGCTCAACGAGAGCATCCCCCGCATCGCCTTCGACCCGGAGGCGCGCGAGGAGTCATACTTCAACGAGTTCATGCCCATGAGCGGGGAGATCGAGGCGCCCCTGCTCGCACTGCACAATACCGGCGACCTCTGGGTGACTTTCAGCCTGGAGCAGAGCTATCGGCGGACCGTCGAGGAGGCCAGCAACGGCGACCTGCTGGTGCAGCGGGCCATCCGCAGGCCCGGCCACTGCAACTTCAGCGAGGCAGAGATCCTGCGTGCCTTCGATGACCTGGTGCGCTGGGTGGAGGAAGGCCTGCGGCCCGCCGGGGACGATGTGCTCGCGGCGGACCTCACAGATGTGGGCCTGGAGTTTACCGATCCCCTGGAGCCGGGCGACCCGGGCGGCATGTAGCCGGCCGTCTCGACTGTTCGATATGCATAGCCGACACCAACTTTCGTTTGACCCATTCGCCCAGGACCCTCGATACATCCGGTTGAACGCTCGGTTCGTCGACGTGATCCTTGGGTATCTCGGCCGTCCAGCCGCGATCCGTCTTCTAGACCTGGGGACGGGAACGGCCCTGATAGCTCGACTGTTTCGCCGAAGGTGGCAGCGGCTAGGAGTAACAGCCACGATCGTCTGCTTAGACCCGGACTGTGCCGCATTGGCGGGGGCGCGCGCGGCACTAGCTGCGGACACGATGCATTTTCTGGTGGGGAAGGCAGAAACGCTTCCCCTGAGGGGGCTCTTCGACGCGGTAGCCTTCTGCAACTCCATTCACTTATTGGAAGACGGCGCCAAGGAAAGAGCAATCCAAGAGGTAGCCCGCGTGTTGCGCCCGGGCGGCCTCTTCGCCTTCAATACGACCTTCTACTCCGGTGCCTATCCGCACGACACCAAGCGTGTCTACTACACAATGATGAAGAACGCCCTGGCCACCCTGAGCACGGAAATTCCAGGGCGCCGGAAGACCGCAGGGTCAGTGGCGATGAGGTGGTTGAGCGCCGACGAATACGCCGGCATGGTGCAGGCAGCCGGGCTCCGCGTCCTCCGCGTTCACGAGAGGCAGGTCATGCTTACTCAGGCGAGCCTGGAAGCCATCAGCAGCTATCGAGAATTCGCGCAGGGCGCTCTTCGAGCCGTCAGCGAGGACGTAGGGGCGGCAAGCAGGGCCCTTGTGTCGTCGGTCCGGCCAAGCTTCAAACAGCTTGGAATTGCCAGGTTGCCTCGCAACTGGCTGGAGGTCGTGGCTCGCAAAGAATAGCGCTTGCGCGCCGACAGGAGTAAACCTATCTTGGCCGGGACATACTCGATAGGGCTAACCCGAATGGGTCCACTCACTGAGTGGGGTTTGGCGCATCTGGGCAGGTGTCCCCGGCTGTGAGGTGCCAATATTCCATCCGTCTCTCCTCAGGTCAAGAAGCCACCCACCCGACCTCGTAGCGTTGCACCTCCGCGAGGACATGGTGGCTCGAGGCTGGCCCAGACAGGTCAGCGTGTCGACACTCCAGATACGGATGGAGTTTTGCCATCCCGCACGTGGCCATGTGCCTCCGAGGCAGGGGGTGAGAGGTCGGCCAAGGCCCGACAACAGAACTCACGAATACCGTAAGGTAGATTCGGCGCTTTGGAAGGCCGCTTCCGTCTCCCAGCAGTAGGTCACGGAGCGTTCGGCCCCTTCCCACCAAAAGCTAAGCTCCAGCTGGAACGGTTCGCCTCGTGCCTGGAAGGTAAGCGAGTCCAAGTGCCACTTCCGCCTCCTCAGCAGGGTCGGTGCCTTTGGCTCACGCTGAGTATCACCAAGTCGGTACCTGAAACGCAGATTCCCTATGTCGCCGCCATCAACCTGTTCTAGATCAACTTCAAACGTC
This sequence comes from Dehalococcoidia bacterium, assembly GCA_049678585.1. Lineage (GTDB taxonomy): Bacteria > Chloroflexota > Dehalococcoidia > DSTF01 > CAZFGZ01 > CAZFGZ01. The sequence continues at coordinate 29,706 of JBAUEL010000008.1, read as the reverse complement.
CACGGTGCGGTAGCAGGCCGCGAGCTGGCGAGGTGAAGGCTGAATGTAGGCGCGCTCGGGCGCTCCCACCAGTTGTCGGGTACCTCTGGCGCAAGCGCCTCGATCAGTCGATGAAGTACGCGGCTTGGGGTGGTATCAACACGCGATTCATGGTCCGCCTTTATCGTCGTAAGCCACGCAGCATCATATTGCTCGGGATGCTCATCGACGATCTTGTGGTGCTTCCGGCACAGAAGGACAAGATTCTCTATGGCGTGAACCTCCTCGTCACCTAAGCCCTCCTTATACCGAGGCCCTCCTGGACGTTGCGCGTGTATGTGGCATATCTCACCTACTATCGTACCCTCTTCGAACATGGGAGCGTCGCAGTCAGGGAAGGCACACTGGTTTCCAGAAAGCGCGAATAGCGCGAGTCTAACGTTCTGTCGCGGTCCAGTAATTCTCTCCTGCTTCACGCCACGATTCTAGCCTCCCTCTCAGCGTGGTCAAGCCCCGGGAACCTTCATGCTAACGGCTGCAGGCTGCTACATGCCAGGAAGCGCTATCCGTATCTGGTGGGCTGAGATGCGGGCGGGTGCCGAAGACCGAGGGAGAACGAGGACAGCCGCCCACTGGCGGCCGTCACGCGTCTCGTCTGGTCTTGGAGCGGGAAACGGGACTCGAACCCGCGACCCTCTGCTTGGGAAGCAGATGCTCTACCAGCTGAGCTATTCCCGCTCCTCTATGGTCAACGGCGCTTTCAGCCGGAGCACAAGCTGGCCAATGAGACTACCACCCTCGCGCCAGCCTGCCGGTTCGGTGATATTCTAGAGCATTCCGGTAGGGGCTTCAAGCAGGTAGAGGCTGGGGTGCTCCCCGGCGTTGTCCTCACACCCGAATCGTCGAGATCGAGCGCTGCGGCCGCGTGGAAGGCAGGGGATCCCGCGTACGAGGGGACCTGTTGGCCGGGCAAACTCGCATCACCGCCGCCTAGCTGAGGGCAGCCCAGCGGTGCTATCATCGGGCAGCTATCCGCGGCTGCTGGCATGAAGCCGCGGCTGGAGCGTGAGCGGGGTCCCAGGCAGGCGGCCTGACACGGACGAGCGAGGCAATCCCGGTGAGAGCTTACATCGCCCGTCGTCTCCTCATCGCCGTTCTGGTCCTCGCCCTCATATCGGTGGGGGTCTTCTGGCTGCTGCGGCTGGGGCCCGGCGATATCGCCCAGATAGCCCTTGGCCAGGGCGCCTCTCAGGAACAGGTGGACGAGATGCGCGAACACCTGGGCCTGAACGAACCGATCCACGTGCAATACCTCCGCTGGATGCGCCAGTTCCTCTCCGCCGACCTGGGGGAGTCTGCCATCAGCGGAACGCCCGTGACCAGCGAGCTGACCTCTCGACTGCCGGTCACCGCCCAGCTCCTGATCATCACCCTCCTGGTGACCGTAGCTATTGGGATACCCGCCGGCATCGTCTCGGCCCTCTACCGCAACTCCCCCACGGACTACATCGTGCGGATAGCCGCGACCATCGGTCTATCGGTGCCGATCTTCTGGCTCGCTACGCTGGTGATCCTCCTGCCCAACCAGTGGTGGGGGTACTCGCCGCCCCTGGGGCGCACCGTGGGCTTTATCGATGACCCCTGGGGAAACCTGCGGCAGTTTGTGCCGCCGGCGTTAATCCTGGGCACTGCCGCCGCCTCGGGCATCATGCGACTAACCCGTTCTGCCCTGCTGGAGGTGCTGCGCCAGGACTACATCCGCACGGCCAGGTCAAAGGGCCTCCGAGAGCGCATGGTGATCTGGCGCCATGCCCTGCGCAACTCCCTGATACCCGTGGTGACGGTCGTGGGCCTTCAGGTCGCGGCGCTGCTCGGAGGGACGGTCATCATCGAGCAGATCTTCACGCTGCGAGGGCTGGGAAACTACATCTTCCAGTCCATCGTCATCAAGGACTTCGCGGTGGTGCAGACGATGGCGCTCTACATAGCGTTGGTGGTGGTGCTGATGAACCTCATCGTAGATATTACGTATGCGTGGCTCGACCCGCGCATCCGGTACGGCTAGGAAGAGGACGCAGTGGTAGCCGCACGGCCAAGGCCGCTGGCAGAGGCGCGGATGGTAGCGGGAGCCCGGCGCGGGGTGGGCAGGCGGTTCCTGTTCCTCATCCTGCGCAACCCCCTGGGGCTTGCGGGGCTGCTGCTCATCCTCACGCTCATCGTGGTGGGCAGCCTGGCGCCGTTCATCGCCCCCTTTGCGGAGAACGAGTCGGCGGGCATCCCCTTCCAGGGACCGAGCTGGGGGCATCCCTTCGGCACGGACAAGTTCGGCCGCGACATCATGAGCCGGGTCATCTTCGGGGCGCGCATCTCCCTGGCGGTAGGCTTCATTTCGGTGATTGGGGGAACGCTGGTGGGGACGACCATCGGTATCGTGTCGGGTTACTTCGGGGGCTGGGCAGATAACCTCATCCAGCGAGCCGGAGATACGGCCATGGCCTTTCCGGGATTGATCCTTCTGCTCATTATCATCTCGGTGCTCGGGCCGTCCATCCAAAACGTGATCATCGTCATCGGCATCGGCATCATCCCCGGGGTATCGCGGGTGATCCGCGCCGCCGTGCTCTCGGAGAAGCAGAACCAGTACATCGAGGCGGCGCAGGCGGCGGGGGCCTCCCAGGTGCGCGTCCTCTTCCGCCACGTGGCGCCGAATGTCGCGCCCCTGGCGATCGTCATCGCCACCACTCTGCTGGCCGCGGCGATCCTGATGGAGGCCGGACTGAGCTTCCTGGGGCTGGGGGTCCCGCCCCCGAATCCTTCCTGGGGGGCAGACGTGAACCTGGCGCGCAACGCCTTCCCCATCCACATCTGGTGGGCATTCTTCCCGGGGCTGGCCATTGCCCTGACGGTGCTGGGGTTCAATTTCCTGGGCGACGCCCTGCGCGATATACTAGACCCCCGTTTGCGGGGGGCAACGAGATAGGCAGGACGCAATCAAGCGGGAGGCACATAATCATGACGGAGGAAAGCTACTGGCAGCGAGCGGCGAAGCAACGCTGGCCAAGGCGGGCGTTCCTCAAGGGGGCTGGAGCGCTTGCGGCGGGGGCGGCAGGGGCTTCCGTGGTCGGCTGCGGCGGCGGCGAGGAAGAGGGCGCGCCCCAGGCCACACCCCCGTCCGCCGACGGTACGCCGCGTCCCGGTCACAGGCTCCAGATCGCTGTCGCAATGAACTTCATCTCCATCGACCCTCACCTCACGGTAGGCTCGGGCTTCGCCATCGTCTCCTGGGTCTACGGCTACCTCTTCCACTACTCCGGCACCCTCCCGGAGGAGATGCTCTGGGACATGGCGGAGGAGATGGAGCGGCCGGACGACCTCACGTACAGGCTCTCCCTCCGCAGGGGGGTGAGGACGCCCCCGGACGGTCCCCTCGTGCCCGAGCGTGAACTCACCTCGGAAGACGTCGTCGCCACGATGGAGCGGATCAGGGACCTGCCCGGGGCCACGGCCGGGGTTTTCCTCAAGCAGCGAGTGGAAAGCTTCGAGGCGCCCGACCCGTGGACCGTTGTGGTGAAGACCAAGGAACCTTACGCCTGGACGCTGGACTCCCTGGGCTCCCCCGTGGGGGGCGCTATCATCCCCAAGCCGCTCATCGAGGCCGGAACGGACCTGCGCACGCAGGGCGCCGGGTCCGGACCCTTCTTCCTGGAGCACTACAGGGATGGCGAGATCGCCTCGGTCACCCGCAACGTCAACTTCTGGGGCGCCCCCAGGCCCTGGATCGACGGCATCGACTTCCGCATCATCATGGACCGGGCGGCACGGCGCACGGCCTTCCTCTCGCAGCAGATCGACATGTACGACCTCGACACCATCCGCGAGGCCGAAGAGGTCGAGAGAATGAACGACCGCATCGTGATTACGTCCGAGCCCAGCCTGTACACTTGGTCCCTGGGCATGCAGGCCGACCGGGAGCCGTTCAACGATGAGCGGGTGCGGCGGGCCATCGCCCTCGGCCTCAACCGCCAGGACTTCATCGACAAGCTCGCCTTCGGCGAGGGCAAGCCCAACGGCCCGGTGGCCTGGAGCCTGGACTTCTGGGCCCTCGACCAGGAAGAGGTGAAGCGGCTGCAACCCTACGACCCTGAGGAGGCCAGGAGCCTCCTCCAGGCCGCGGGCTACGGCGACGGGCTGAAGCTGCCCACGGTCCACCCGGACGACCAGGCGACCACCGATCACGTCACCATCCTGCTCGAGCAAATGAGCGCCATCGGCGTGGGGCTTGAGCTGCAACCTCTCCCGCTCACAGCCTGGTACTTCGACCGCTACCAGACGGGCAACTTCACCTTCACGGTCGCGGCGAACCTGCCCTATGAAAGCCCCAGTACTCCCCTGAACTTCTTCCATAGCGACGGCGTACAGGGGGACGGCAACTGGCACGGCTTCTCGGACCCGGAGGTTGACGCCGCCATCGACGAGATGAACAGGACGCTCGACTTGGACGAGCGCGCGGACCTGTGCAGGGAGGCGCAGCGGCTCATCATCTCGAAGGACCCGCCCATGCTGCACGTCTTCAGCGAGTACAGCTACGGCGCCCGCTGGGATTACGTGAAGGGGACCAAGCCGGAGATGCGGTCGCTGGCCCTCTATAACCGGGACTTCTGGCTCGACAAGTAGCCTGCGGGGGCAGCGGACCGCCGTCGATCCCGGAGGGCTAGGGTTGCCTCCCTGTGCTAGACTCTGCGCAGCAAGGACGACTCAGAAAGGGGCAAGAAGATGGCGCACGAGATGATCATCACCGAGCAGCGAGGCCGCGTGGGCATCATCACGTTCAATCGCCCGGATCGCATGAACGCCCTGCATCCCACCATGATGAGGGAGATGCGGGACCAGATCGATGAGTGGAACTCGGACGCCAGCGTGGGCGCGATCGTCCTGACGGGAGCCGGGCGGGCGTTCTGCGCGGGGGCGGACATCGGCGGCTGGCAGCGGGGCATCGAGGCCCGGGAGCGCGGCGAGGAGGCTCAGCGCCGGGCCGAGGAGGAGTCCTGGGTGCTGTTCTGTCAGCGCTCCAAGCCCCTCATCTGCGCGATCAACGGCGCCTCCATCGGGGCTGGGCTGACCATCACCCTGCCCTGCGACGTGCGCATCGCCTCCGACCAGGCGCGCCTCTCCATGCGCTTCATCCGGGTGGGGGTGATCCCCGAGCTGGCGAGCACACACATCCTGGCCCACATCGTGGGGCAGAGCCACGCCCTGGAGTTGATGCTGAGCGGCAGGATCATCGGCGGCGAGGAGGCGGGACGCATCGGCCTGGTGAACCGGGTGGTGCCCCCTGAGAAGCTCATCGAGGAGGCGGTCGCTACCGCCCAGGAGATCGCCTTCAACCCGACGGAGTCGCTGTTCGCGATCAAGAAGCTGGCCTGGCAGAACCTGGCAGAGGGCGACATCCCCACGGTCCAGGGGCGCGAGCAGGAAGAGTTCGCGGCGGCGCTGGCGCGTCCCACCTTCAAGGAGGCGGTCAGCGCGTTCCTGGAGAAGCGCCAGCCCGACTTTCACAAGCGCTAGGCCGGCAGCAAGGCTAACAAGGGAGGTGGGCCGTGAAGATCCACGCCAACGGCATCGCCATGAACTATGAGCTGGCTGGGGAAGGGCACTGCCTGGCTTTCATCCACGGGGCGGGCGACAACCTCCACATGTGGTACAACCAGGTTCCCGCCTTCTCCCAGCGGTACCGCGTGCTGACCTACGACGTGCGGGGTTTCGGGGAGACGGAGCTCCCGGAGGGCGAACTCAGCATGACCCTCCTGGCCGAAGACCTCTACGATCTCCTGCGGGCGCTGAGGATGGAGGGGGCGTTCGTGCTCGGCTACTCCATGGGCGGCCGCATCGCTCTCGAGCTGGCCCTGGCGCACCCGGAGATGGTGACCGCCCTGGTGCTCGCCAACAGCGGCGTGGGGGCGGGCCCGCGAACCCCGGAGGCCGAGGAGCGGCGGCGCACCCTCCTCTCCCTTCTGGAGAAGGGAGACCTGGAGACGGTGGCGGAGCAGATGACGGTCAACTCCTTCTCGCCTGGCTTCAAAGACCGGAACCCCGAGGCCTTTCAGCGCTACAAGGAGGTGAAGCTACGCAACGACCCTAGAGGCTTTGCGCGACTCTGGGGAGCGCTGGTGACGGCTGCGGCGCCGGACCTGAGCCGCCTCTCCTGCCCTACGCTGATCATCGCCGGAGAGCGTGATAGCTTCATAGCCATGGAGGCGGCGCAGGCGGTGCAGGCGGCTATCCCCGGCAGCCGGCTGGAGGTTCTGCCCACAGGGCATGCCGCCGCCATCGAGGCACCCCGGGATTTCAACCGCATCGTCCTGGATTTTCTGGCCGATGTTGTCCGCACGACCGGCGCGGGGCGTCCCTAGGATGCGGCGCGTGAGGCCGGCCCCGACATGGTGAAGGTGCCGCGCGACTGGCCTAGACGAGGGGGATGCGCAGGGCACGGTTGCGCTGCCACCACCTCGGGGGTAGCATAGGACAACTAAGCGCTGTCATTGCCCCAGGACATTCCTTTCGAACCATTTCTATGCCGGTCGACGTCGGTAAGCTCAAGGCCCGTGTCATCGCCGAGGTGGACGCCCACCGCGACGAGCTCATCGAGCTGAGCCTGCGCATCCACCGCAACCCCGAGACCGGCTTCAAGGAGCGCAAGGCCTCGCGCTGGCTCACCGAGTATCTGGAGGGGCAGGGCTTCCGGGTCGAGCGCCGCTTTTGCCGCCTGCCCACGGCCTTCCGCGCCACCGCCGGCGAGGCCCGGCCCCGGGTGGCCTTTCTGGGCGAGTACGATGCCCTGCCCCGCATCGGCCACGCCTGCGGGCACAATATCATCGGCGTCAGCGCAGCGGGCGCGGCCGTGGCCACGAAGGAGGTCCTGGCCGCCACAGGCGGCAGCATCGCCGTCATCGGGACGCCGGCGGAGGAGATGTACGGGGGCAAGGTCATCATGGCCAGCCGGGGCGCCTTCCGGGACCTGGACGCGGCCATGCTCACCCACCCCGGCTCTCGCAGCGCTGTCCTCGCCGACGCGCTGGCCTGCGCCGAGCTGGAGGTGGAGTACTTCGGCAAGGAGGCCCACGCCGCCGCCCGCCCCGAGGCGGGCATCAACGCCCTGGATGCTCTCATCACCGCGTACAACGCCATCAACGCCCTCCGCCAGCACATCCGCAGCAGCGCCCGAATTCACGGCATCATCACCGATGGGGGCAGCGCCTCGAACATCGTGCCCGGCCACTCGGCGGCCAGCTTCCTGGTTCGGGAGGAGGATGAGGAGCATCTGGAGGAGCTTAAGGGGAGGGTCATCGCCTGCCTTGAGGCGGGAGCGCAGGCCACCGGCGCCCGCCTGGAGTACCGCTGGGGTGAGGCCCAGTATGCGGCTATGCACACCAACCGGCCGCTGGCCGAGGCCTACCGCCGGAACCTGATCGCTCTTGGCCGCAGGCTGCGCGAACGGCGCCCCCGGCGCGCCACCGGCAGCACCGACATGGGCAACGTCAGCGCGGCGGTGCCCGCCATCCACCCTTCGGTAGCCATCGCCCCGCTGGAGGTGGGGGCCCATTCACCCGCCTTCGCCGAACGGGCTGCCTCTGAAGAGGGCCACCGGGGACTGCTCGACGCGGCCAAGGCCATGGCCATGACCGCGGTGGATGTGCTGACCGATGCCGATCTGCGCGAGCGCATGCAGCGGGCCTTCCAGCGGAGGCGATAGGGCGTGAGCGACGACCCCTACGCCGACCTGGCCGACCTCTACGACCTTGACTTCGGGGGGTTCACCGCCGACCTCCCCATGTACGAGAACTTCGCCCGCCGCTGCGAGCTGCCCGTCCTCGAGATAGGCGTGGGCACGGGGCGCGTGGCCCTGCAACTGGCCCGCGCCGGCTTCGTCGTCTGGGGGATCGACAGCTCCCCGGCCATGCTGGAGCGCGCCCGGTCCAAGGCCGACGACTCGCTGGCGGGCCGGCTGCACCTTGTCCAGGCGGACATGCGCGAGTTTGACCTGAGCCAGCAGTTCGACCTCGCCTTATGTCCAGCAGGCGGCTTCCAGCACCTGCTAACCACCGACGATCAGGTCTCCTGCTTGGCATCGGTCCGCCGCCACCTCGCGCCTGGCGGCCTCTTCGTGGCCGACCTCCGCTCCCTCACCGCCATCGACTGGGCCGCCTCGCGCACGCCGGCCACGCTCGAATGGTCACGCACCGACCCCGCCACCGGCGATACCGTCACCAAGCTCGTCAGCGTGCGGCTGGACGGCGCCTGCCAGGTCCTCCGCCAGACGCACGTCTATGACCGCATGACTCCAACAGGTACACTCGTCGAGCGCCGGATCACTGAATTCGAGCTGCGCCTGGTGGGCCGGTACGAGATGGAGCACCTGCTGGAGCGCCCGGGCCTGGAGCTGGTCCAGCTCTACGGCGACTACGACCTGGGCCCGTACGTTGCGGACAGCGAGAATATGCTGGTAGTAGCCCGCCGGCCCAAGGAGGCATGATGCTCATCGCGCTGGACGCCATGGGAGGCGACCACGCACCCGCGGAGACGGTGCGAGGGGCGGTGCTGGCCTGCCGGGAGCTGGGCATCGAGGTGGCCCTGACCGGTCCGCCCGAGATACTGAAGGGCGAACTGGCGCGTCACGCCCCTCTCCCTGGCGGGCTGGAGGTGGTGCCGGCCAGCCAGGCCATCGGCATGGATGAGGCCCCCGCTCAGGCCGTGCGTCAGAAGAAAGATGCCTCTGTTAACGTGGCCACGGACCTGGTGAAGCGAGGGGTGGCGGCGGCCGCGGTTTCGGCGGGCAATACCGGGGCAGTGGTGGCCTCGGCACTCCTCAAGCTGGGCCGTGTGCAGGGCATCGAGCGGCCCGCCATCGGCGCAGTGGTCCCCTATGACGATTCCAGCGTCCTCGTGCTGGACGTGGGCGCCAATGCCGACTGCAAGCCCTCGTACCTGGTGCAGTTCGCCCAGATGGGCGCCGTTTACATGGAGCGGGTGCACGGGATGCATCGGCCGCGGGTGGGCCTGCTGAACATCGGGGAGGAGGCTACGAAGGGGAACGACCTCAGCCTGCAGGTGCACGAGCGCCTCAGGCAGAGCTCCCTGAACTTCGTCGGCAACGTGGAGGCGAACGCCATCCACCAGGGGGTGGCCGACGTGGTGGTCACCGACGGCTTCACCGGCAACGTGGCCGTCAAGGCGGGCGAAGGGGTAGCCGATTTCCTCTTCTCTCAGCTCCGGCGGGCCATAATGAGCCGCCCGCAGTACCGCCTGGCCGCCCTCGTCCTGCGCCCTGCCTTCCAGGAGATGCGGCAGCGAATGGACTATAGCGAGCACGGAGGCGCCCCCCTGCTGGGGGTCAACGGCGTGGTCATCATCGCCCACGGTCACGCCGACGCTGCAGCCATCAAAAGCGCGTTGCGCATCGCCCACGAGGCAGTCGCCACGGGCATGCTCGACGCCTTGCGCAGCGCGCTGAAGCGCTAGGCCCGCTCCAGGTTCAGCTTCGCACATGGGGCCTTCGTGCAGCATGCGATGAAGGCCGCGCACCCGCCCCTCGCTGCGCCGAGGACGGATGGGCGCCCTCTCGCCAATCCGGGCCGATCCTGTAGTAAAATGGACATGCCGGGAGCGTGGACCAGACGCAGGTTACCGGTTGACATGCCTCCCAAGGAGGTGTGTCAGTGCGAGAGGAACCCAGTGGCAGGTTCCGGAGGGGGCTCCTGCGGGACTTGCGGATCCCTCACAGGAAGGAGCTAGAACCTATGGCCAAGCCGAAGGAAGTGACCGATGCCACCTTCGACGCGGAGGTGCTCAGCTCTGAGCGGCCCATCATGGTGGACTTCTGGGCGCCCTGGTGCGGACCCTGTCGCATGGTGTCCCCCATCGTGGAGGAGCTGGCCAACGAGTACGACGGAAGGGTCAACTTCGCCAAGCTGAACACCGACGAGAACCCCGCGACCGCCACCCGCTACAGTATTCGCGCCATTCCCGCGCTGCTGGTGTTCAACGCCGGCTCGCTTGTCGATCAGGTCGTGGGCTTCCGCCCCAAGGCCGAGGTGAAAAAGCGCCTGGACAGCCTCCTCTAGGTGGCGCCAAGGCCAGGACACGCAGGCGGGGCTGCCGTTGGAGGCAGCCCCGGCAGGTAGCGAGGCATGCCGTGGTCAAGGAATACGACATTATTATCATAGGTGCCGGGCCGGCCGGCCTGGCCGCCGGGCTGTACGCAGGGCGGGCCCGCCGCAGGACCGTGGTCCTGGAACGGGGGGTGACCGGCGGGCAGATCGCCCTGGCTGACCTGGTGGAGAACTATCCGGGCTTCCCCGAGGGCGTGAACGGCTTCGACCTGGCCCAGGCCATGCAGCAGCAGGCCGAGAAGTACGGCACGGAGATGCAGTACGTTGAGGTCACCGGCCTGGAGCGCCAGGACCGCATGCACCTGGTAAAGACCTCGGAGGGCGACTACCTGGCCAAGGCGGTCATCATCACCAGCGGCGCCGATTACAACCACCTGGATGTGCCGGGAGAGGCAGAGCTCACCGGCAAGGGCGTCTCCTACTGTGCCACCTGCGACGCCGCCTTCTTCAAGGACCAGGCCTGCGCGGTGGTGGGCGGGGGCGATGTCGCTGTGGACGAAGGGCTCTTCGTCACGCGCTACGCCTCCAAGGTGTACGCCATCCACCGTCGGGATCAGCTTCGGGCCAGCAAGATCCTTCAGGAGAGGGCTTTCGCCAATCCCAAGATGGAGTTCGTCTGGAACAGCGTGGTCGCCGAGGTTCTCGGGCAGGACGGGGTGCAGGGTCTGCGTCTGAAGAACGTCAAGACCCGCGAGGAGTCCACCCTCGAGGTAAGCGGCGTGTTCGTGTTCATCGGCCTGCACCCCAACACCGATTACCTCAAGGGCCTGCTGAAGACGGACGAGGGAGGCCACATCTTCGTCAACGACTGGATGGAGACCGACATCCCCGGCCTGTTCGCAGCGGGGGATGTGCGTGTGAACTCGGCGCGGCAGGTGGTCAGCGCGGCGGGGGATGGCGCCACCGCGGCGATCCGCGCCGACCACTACATCACGAGCACGTTCAAGGAGTAGAATAAGAGCAAGGGCCAAGGGGTTAGGGAGGATGGCCGGTTAGGGTTAGACTGCCGGCTCCTGAGGCTCTGACCCTTGCTCTGCGAGCCTTGGCTGCTTCCTGCGGGAGTGGATGGGTCCCGGTGGGCCTCGCGGTCTTCAAAACCGTTGCGGGGCAGTAAGCGCTGTCCTGGGTGGGTTCGACCCCCACGCACTCCCGCCAATACGAAATCTAGGCAGAAGAGGGCGCTGTCCGGGGAATCGCGCCCTCGCCTGATGTCAAGGCCGCAAAGGTTCGGTGTACCTCGACGCCATCTACGTGCAGTGTGCTCCGGCCGGGCCTGGCTGAATTGCCACCTGGCCAGACCTTCCCGGCTATTGCTCTTCCAGGAAGGCTCGGACCTCCTCCTTGAACCGCGGGTCAGGGACGACGCTGAGGTGATCGGTGTCCGGTATCATCACCAGCCTGGCGCCGGGTATGGCGGCTGCGAGTTCGTCCGCGCCCTCCGCAAGCTCATCGTTTGCCCCGTTTACGATGATCACGGGGATGTCGACGTCGGCCAGGTCGGCGCGGTCGAGGGGCTCGCGCAGACGCAGGGCGCAGGCGCCGAGCGCCTTAAGGTCGTTGTTTGGGTCTAGCTCGGCGAAGGCACGGAAGGCCAGGCCCACGGGGTCGGTGATCTCTGAGCGGTCCTCAGCCAGCATAGCGTCACCGATGACACGCGACCTGTCGCCGCCGGCAGACTCAAAGACATTACCGATGCCACCCAGGATCACCGAGGTGAATCTTTCCCTGTGATGAGCCAGCAGGTATGTCGCGATGCCGGCCCCCATGGAGTAGCCGAAGAGATCTGCCTTGTCGATGCTGAGATGGTCCATCAGGCGCAGGGCATCCTGGGCCATGTTTTCGCCGCCGTAGGCCTCCGGCTCGTGTGGCTTATCGCTCTCGCCGTGGCCACGGTTGTCCAGGGCGACGACCCGTCGCGCAGGCTGGAGGGTCTCCACCCAGTTGGCGGCTACCCAGTTGCCCTTCAGGCTGCTGGCGTAGCCGTGCACCAGAACGATGGGCTTTCCCTCGCCAAAGGTCTCGTAGTGGATCATCACCCCGTCGGAGTCGAAGAACCCGGAGGGCGCGACGGTGGCGGGCAGCGCGGTGGGCGTCCCCTCCTCTTCCTCCTCTTCGTCGCCGCAACCGACGAGCAGTATGCCCGCCAGGCCGGCACCGGCTACGACGGCCAGTTTCAGCACCTCCCGTCGGGTCTTCCCTACCGTCTGAATACGGTACAGGTTGTCGCTGAATGGCATCTGTCTCCCTCCTTGAAACTTACACTAAACTCACGCTAGCAAGGACCATTCGCTGAAGAGCGGGGCAGTGGCCATGACCAGCGGCAGAGGTCGCGCCTCTCGCAGGGAATGTTGCGCTAGCCGCCCCTCTGGTGGACCAGCGGCATGCCGGGAAACTGAGCCCGGAAGCGCGGAAGCCAGGTCCCGCCCAGGCTCCCCCCACCCCCGGCGTCCTTCAATGATAGGGAACCAGACAGAAGAAGGCCAACTCCCGGTTACGCCTCTCGCCCCAGTGAGCGCACCGCCGAGGCCAAACGTTGCGTGGCTGGGGTACATTGCGCCGGGCCGGCGGAGCCGTGGGCACGACAGAGCCAAGTAGGACCAGTGCGAGAGCAAACGCTCAAGTCCCGGAGCGCTAGCGAGCCGTAATCGCTCGCCTATCGCCCATCAGCGCCAGAGAAGAGATGTAGACGATCGTCCTCTCCCTTGACAGCCCTCAGTCCTGAAGGCACGTTGTGGGAGCGCAGACGGCGGCAGCTAGACGTCCGGTGTTCACGCTCACGCCGCACGCCCTGCCGTTGCCTGCGATTCCACCGACTTGGACCGAAGGGGGAGAGCCATGCAAGAGAAGGCGCTAGTCTTCACGGCCTTCACTCTGCCGCACGAGCTGAGGTCCGTGGAGGACACTGACAAGCAAGAGGGCATCCGCAAGTACTGTCTCTCGAGCATCGAGAACTACGCCAAATGCGAATCTGTCGGCCTCGTCTACCTCTTCATCCCGGAGGGCTACCAAGCGCTGCTCGGCGACACTCGGCCGTGGGAGGGCCTCGAAAGAGAGCGACTGCTACGGCAGATGCTCGAAAGAGCTATCAGGGTCACCGGCGCCACCAAAGTACAGATCGTAGGAACCGCTGAGCTCACGGCGACCATGGCCCAGTTCTCCCGGCGCGCAGCCGACCTCGGCCGGGAGAGGCTAGGCAACCTCCTGCTCGGCTACGGCCAGCATCTGTACTACGACTCTCCCAAAGTGGTCGAAGCGATCATCCGGCTCGCTCGGACTGCGAAGAACGGCAACGAGCCCATCTTCAGGTTTGATGCCGACGTTGAGGTTGACGACGACAACGTGCGGACTCTGTTGGAGTACTACTCCGCTCGTTGCGACGACGAATTCTGCTTCTTCTCAGGGGGCTACCGGGCGCGCGATCTCGACCCCGAGACTGCGTGCGAACTGGGCCCCGAGCTAGCGGACCCCGAGGTACAGAGGCTATTCAACGGTTACGCCGTCCGGGTCGCCCAGTTCTGTGACAAGGCGGGCTGCCTCGATAAGGGCAAGGCCCACCGGTTCCTGAAGGACCTGCCTAAGATCGGCGCTGACCCGGAAGAACAGGTGATCTCCGGCGCAGGGCTATACATATCCCCAGAAGCCATCCGCACCCTCCCCCCGTTCGCCAACGTGGGTGAGTTGATCATCTGGATCGACGATCACCTCAAACGCATCCTCCACGAGGACCTTGTCCACTTCGGCTATCCCAAGAACGCCCACCGCCGCTGCAAGGAAGCTACATTCGTCCAAGATCGATATCCCCCTCCAGACGGCGTCACGTCTCAGGCCATCCAGTGGCATGCAACGGACTACCTCAGGCGGCTCGTCAGGGGTTGTCTCCTGGATGCCCTGATCCAGGACAGGACACCACACGGCCAGGGAGCCGTCGCCGGACACGTCGAGACCTTCATCAAGAGAAGGTTGAAGCTCATGGACTACGACCTTCACAGCGAACTGGAAGCGCCCGCCAGGAACCACCTGGAACAGATCATCAGCACCTGGGCAGCACCAGGTTATGTCGGCTCGGCCGTCTACGACCTCGCCGAGGAGCTGGCTGCAGCTCTGTCACGCCAAGGTAGCGACATCCCTTGCATACGCGAGGCCATCGCGGCCATAGACAGCTACTTCGAGCTCCTGGGAATCTGGAAGGAATTCGTCGATCTGTGCGAGCGCCGCATCGATCGGAGGCTCAAGGCCAACCGCTGGCTGTTCCGCGACCCCGTCTAGTCCCGACGCGAGACAACTTACGCTCACCTCCTACGAGCCTATCCCAACCCAGTGGCCGATACCCTGGACCACTCCACTCCTCCCGCGGACCCAAGCGCCCAAAGCGCCGTCGGGCAATGTCGACGCACCCAGCAATCCTCGATTTGCAGACAGGTGCTGAGAAGCCTACGCCGTCGGCAGCCCAGGCGCCGACGCCCTAGCCGCCCCTCTGGTGGACCAGCGGCATGCCGGGGAACTGAGCCCGGAAGCGCGGAAGCCAGGTCCCGCCCAGGCTCCCCACGTAGGCGTCGCGCAGGTCCGGGCCGCCGAAGGCGATGTTGGTCGGATTGCGGATCTTCTCCCCCTCGGGGTCCTCCAGGATCGTCTCCAACTCGCCCTGGGGCGTGATGACCGCCAGGGCGTTCATGCCGACCAAAGTCACGTAGAGATTGCCCCGCGAGTCCAGGGCCACGCCGTCGGGGAAGCCCCTGGGGCCCAGGTCGGGTCCGTACTGCTCAGGCGCGCCGACGCTGCCGTCGGGCCGCAGGGGCAGGCGCACCACGTTGCGGGCGGTCGTTTGCGCCACAAACAGAGCCGACTCGTCTTCCGCCAGCGCCAGGCCGTTGGCGAAGTAGAACCCCTCCGCTAGGAGCTCGACCCGGCCGTCGCGCGAGATGCGCACCAGCGCCCCGTCGGGAGCCGGCTCGACGATGGCTTCTCGGTTGGGGAACCGCCAGGTGGAGTTCGCGACGTAGATGTTCCCCTGCGAGTCTACGACCGGGAAGTTAGGAGTGCTCAGGGGACGACCCTCGACGCTGTCGGCGATGACCTCGTGGCGGCCGTCCGGGAAGAGACGCTGCACGCAGCTTCCGCCGATGTTGGCGATGATGACATTGCCCTCCAGGTCCAGGCAGATCCCATTGGGCTCGCCGCCCAGGTCGCCCAGCCGTCGCGCCCGACCATCCGGTGTCAGGGCCGTGCAGGCCCCCCGCCCGTCGGCCGCCCACACCGTGCCGTCGCTGGCCACCACCACGCCCTCCGGACGGTTGAGGTCCTCTCCAACAAGCTCCACCTGATCTAGAGAGATGCGTTCCATGGCTTCCTCCTTACTCCACGACGCCGCCAGCCGAATCCCGCGCCAGCCGGTGTGACCCCGCAAATGCCCCATCTCTATACCCGCATTCTACCCCCACACGCAACCCTAGCCCGAGCAGGCGCTCATCGCCCCGCGCTGCACCCGAAATTTCCCGCGCGGCTCGCTGCTTCGGGTGTAAGCTATCCAAGAGGGCCGTATAGGGTTGCGCCTTAGGCTAGCCTAGCCGATAATTAGGGCAGGCTAACAAAAGGTCCTGGGCCAGCCCTTATTCCCGTAGGAGCCTGCCATGATCGACGAACGCACCGAGATGTACCTGAAGGCTATCGGCCAGATGGAGGAGGAAAGCGAGCCCGTCATTACCTCCGGCCTGGCCCGTCACCTGGACGTCTCCATGCCCTCGGTAACGGAGATGCTCCAGCGCCTCAGCGCCAGGGGGCTGGTCATCCATGAGGCGCGCGGGCCGATCCGCCTGAGCGAAGAAGGGCAGCGCCTGGCCAGCTCGCTGATTCGACGCCACCGCCTCTGGGAGAACTTCCTAGTCCATTTTCTGGGATTGCCCTGGGACAAGGTCCATGAGGAGGCCTGCCGCCTGGAGCATGCTACCTCCCCTGAGCTAGAGGAGCGTCTGGCCAGCTTCCTTGGAGACCTAGAGACATGTCCCCACGGCCACACCATCCCCAGTCGAGGCGGCCGCCGCAAGCCCCAGCCCGCCGTGCCCCTGACCGAGTTCCCTCCCCCCGGACCGGCTCGCGTGGTGCGCATCCGCCGGGAGGCGAGGGACTTTCTCCGCCGTCTGGCCCGCCTGAACATCGGGCCCGGCCGCGTGCTGAATACCGAGGGCACCCGCCCCCGCGATGGGGCGGTGCGGGTCCGCGTGGAGGGCCATAGCCATCAGGTGGCCCCCGAACTGGCCCAGGAAATCATGGTAGAGCCCGCCCAGACCCCCGAGGCGCCGGCTGACACCGCCCTCACCCTCAGCGAGCTGCGCAGCGGAGAGACAGTCACCGTCGTGGGCATCTCGGGCGGCAGGACCTTCAGGGCCCGTGCCCTCTCCTTGGGCTGCACCCCCGGCACCGAGGTGAAGGTGGTCCGTAACCCCGGTAGCGGCCCCCTCGTCGTCGAGGTGCGCGGCACCCGCGTGGGCCTGGGACGCGGTGAGGCCGAGAAGATACGGGTCCAGAAGATAGAAAGCTCCTGATGACCACCGCCAAGACGGGCATCAAGACCCTCACCGTCGCCCTGGCGGGGTCGCCCAATACAGGCAAGAGCACCGTCTTCAACCACCTTACCGGCCTCTCTCAGCACGTGGGCAACTGGCCGGGCAAGACCGTTGAGCAGAAGACCGGCACCTGCCGACACGGCGACACCGTCCTCCACCTGGTGGACCTCCCCGGCAGCTACAGCCTCAGCGCCAACTCCCTGGAGGAGGAGATCGCGCGGGACTACGTGGCCCGCGAGGCTCCCGACGTGCTGGTCGTGGTGGTGGATGCAGCTAGCCTGGAGCGGAACCTCTACCTGGTACGCGAGCTGCTAGAGCTGGGTCGGCCCCTGGTGGTGGCCCTCAACATGATGGACGTCGCCCGAAGCGAGGGCCTCCGCGTGGATGCCAAGGCCCTGGAGGCGGTCCTGGGCGTGCCTGTGGTTCCCATGATGGCCAGCCGCGGCCGGGGGGTCTCGGACCTGCCCACCGCGGTCAAGGCGGTAGCCGCCGACGGTGGCGCGGCCCTTTCCTCGCCTCCGTCGCCCGGCGCCCGCGCCGAAGCGCTGCTAGCGGAACTGGATGCCCTGCTCCCCGCCGACCTCGACCTCGGCTACCCCCGGCAATGGGCGCTCCTCAAGTTGCTGGAGGGCGACATGGCCCTGGCGTCGGCCTTCCGCGAGGTGCTCCCGCAGGCCGCCTGGCAGCGAGTAGAAGCGTTCCTCCAGCAGCACGCGGACGCCGTGCTCGACATCGTCGGCGTCCGCTACGAATGGGCCACCGACATCTCCGACCGGGTGCTCCGGCGCCCCGAGAGGCGGCGGGTGCTCCTGGGAGAGTGGGTAGACCACGTGGTCACCCACCCTGTGGGCGGGATCCTGGCCTTCGCGGCCATGTTGTTCGGCGTCTACTGGCTCATGTTCACGGTGGCCGCACCGGTCCAGGGCTGGCTGGACGAGCAGCTCGTCGGCGCGAACGCCGCCCGCATCGAGAGCGCCCTGGAGGGCTCGCCCGACTGGCTGGCCAGCCTGATGGCCGATGGCCTGCTCGGTGGAGCGGGCCTGGTGCTGACCTTCGCACCCATCCTGGCCATCCTCTTCCTGGTCCTGGCCCTGCTTGAGGACGTGGGCTACATGGCGCGGGCGGCCCTCGTGATGGACCGCTTCATGCAGCTCATCGGGCTGCGCGGCCGCTCCTTCCTGCCGCTGTTCATCGGCTGGGGCTGCAACGTCCCGGCCGTCCTGGGCGCGCGCATCGTGGAGTCGCCGGGGGCACGCCTCACCACCATCCTCGTGGCGCCGCTGATGCCCTGCGCGGCACGCATGGTGATCCTGGCCCTCTTCACCAGCGCCTTCTTTAGCGGGATGATGCCGACGCTCGTGTCCTGGAGCATGGTCACGATCAACCTTGCCGTGTTGGCGGTGGTCGCCTTGCTGCTGACCCGCTTCGTCTTCCGCGGCGAGGAGAGCTCCTTCGTGATGGAGCTGCCGCGCTACCACGTGCCCAACCTGCGCACCGTCCTCCTGGCCGCCTGGCAGCGGCTGTGGACCTTCGTCAAGCTGGCAGGCACCATCATCGTGGTCATGTCCGTGCTGGTGTGGGCCCTCTCAACCTTCCCCGCCGGCGAGATCGAAGACAGCATCATAGGCATGATCGGCCGCGGCCTGGAGCCCCTCGGCGCCCTCGTCGGCCTGGATTGGCAGATGATCGTAGGGCTCCTCACCAGCTTCGTGGCCAAAGAGCAGACCGTAGCCACCCTGGGCGTCATCCTGGGCGTCGGCGGGGAGAATGGAGAGGCCCTGAAGCCCATGCTCGCCGAGATCATGGTGCCGGCGGCTGCCATCGCCTTCCTCGCTCTCCAGATGCTGTTCATCCCCTGCGTCGCAACGGTGGGGGCCATCTGGAAGGAGACGCGAAGCTGGCGCTGGACGGGCTTCTCTATCGGCTATATGCTGGTCATCTCCTTCAGCGTGGCCGTGCTTATCTACCAGATGGCGCGGCTCTTCGGCCTGGGGGTGTAAGATGCTCCGTCAGCTTCTGGCCATGATCGCCGAAGAACGAGGGGTGTGCACGAACGACCAGTTGGCCCGCCGGCTAGGGGTCTCGCAGGAGCTCATCGGCCGGTTGATGGGAGAGTTGCTACGCCTGGGATGCCTGCGCCTGGGTGAGGTCGACGAGTGCCAGCCCACCGCCTGCGCGAGCTGCCCCATCCACTCCACCTGCGAACCGATGCTGGGCGTGCACCTGTGGGAGCTGACCGAAAAGGGGCGCCGCTGGCTGAGGGAGCCGCCGGAGCCGCTTCAGAAGGGCAGCCTTCTCCAGGAGAAGGAAAGCCGATGACTAGCCAGCCCTTCACTGCCGAGCTCGACGCGCTCACCCTTTATACGGATCGCGGCATCGTGAGCAAGGCGGTCTACGAGTCTCCCGGCCTCAGCGTCGTTCTCTTCACCTTCGACGCCGGGCAGCAGCTTTCCGAGCACACGGCCTCCGTGCCGGCGATCATCCACCTCCTGGAGGGGGAGGCCGAGGTTCAGCTCGGCGAGCGGCACATCGACGGCAGGCCCGGCTTCTGGGCCTACCTGCCGGCAAACCTGCCCCACGCCATCCGGGCGAAGACCAGACTCGCTATGCTCCTCACCATGCTCCGCTGGGGGGAAGAGCCCGCTTCGGAGAGCGGGTAGCAGGCGAAAAAACCGCTACGCCCGCCCCTTGTCGGGCCTTTCCCTCTGCTGTACTCTGAGACCGCCACAGGTTTGACGTAGCTCCCGCCCGAGGTGGGGAATGTTACGGTCGGTCTCGGCCCTCGGCAGGTTCGTCCGGCCCTGTCGCCTTCTCCTCCTGCCGACCGCCTTCCTGGTGGGAGTGTGGCTGAGCCCAGGTGTCTCCTCCACCGCACCTCCGGCCGCAGGCCACTCGAGCGGCCAGACCGCCGACAGGGCTCTGGCCTCCGTTCGCCACCTGAGCCTGCCCGCTGTCCCCAGCGTGGCGTTCGCCCCCAGACCTACGCCCACACCCACGCCCATACCCGCGCCCACGCCGACACCTGAGCCACCCGCGCCCCCTCCCCCGGCTCCCCCGCCCCTGCCGCCCCCGGGCCCCTGGGAGCGCTGGATCGACGTTAACCTGACGCAGCAGACCGTCACCGCCATGCTCGCCGACCAGCCCTACTACACCGCATTTGCCACCACGGGCATGCCGGGCTGGGACACCCCTCACGGGTCCTTCCGCATCGTCCAGCGCATCTACGACGAGACCATGACCTCGACGTCACTGGGCATCCCGGAGGATGTCGAGAGCTACGTGATGGAGCACGTCCTGTTCACCCAGTACTTCACCCATCGCGGCCACGCCATCCACCTCAACTACTGGCGACCCGAGTACTACTTCGGCTCGATCCCCTCCAGCCACGGCTGCGTGGGCCTCCGCTACGCCGACGCCGAGTACTTTTGGAACTTCGCCACGGTCGGGACAAGGGTGGAGGTTCACTACTAGCAGGGTCTGTTGATAAACCCTTCTACCCTGTCACCCTGAGCGAAGCGAAGGGTCTCCATGAACCAGATTCTTCGCTGCGCTCAGAATGACGAGGCTGGCGCAAGGGCGTTTTTCAACAGGCTCTAGCAGACTGCGGGAAACTTCCTAGACCGGCCAGCTCTCGAGGCGCTCCGCCATCTCCCAGAACAGGTACTCGTAGCGAGAGCTGGTGACGAAGGCCCGCTCCAGCCGCGCCAGGTCGGCCTCCGGCAGCCCCTCGGCCAGCCTGTCCAGAAGGTCCCGGCACCACTGAGTCAGCTCGGCGAACTCCCGCGATGAATACATGTCCACGAACCTGGCGTAGCGGGGCTCGTCCGGGCGGCCCTGCTCCAGCAGCCGCCGGCCCAGGTCGCAGAAGCCCCACATGCAGGGGAGCAGCGCGGCCACCAGCTCGGCGAAGTCGCCCGTGGCGGCGGTGCGCACCAGGAAGTCGGTGTAGCCCTGGGTGGCGGGGGCCTTCTCCTCCCGCTCCAGCTCCTCCAGCGAGATGCCGAACTCCGCCGCGTAGGACCGGTGCAGGTCCATCTCCACCCTAAGGGTGCTCTGGAGAAAGTCTCCGAACTCGGTCATGGTGGCGAGGTCGTGCGCCCGGGCCACCGCCAGCCCCAGGAGCCGCACGTACTCGGCGAGGAACACGTAGTCCTGCCGGACCCAGAACTTGAACTTCTCCAGGTCCAGCGTCCCCTTCCCGATGCCCTGCACGAAGGGATGCTCAAACTGCGCATCCCAGATGCCGGCGACCCGGCGTTGCAGACGTTCGCTGAAGCGCTCGGCCACGGCTGCCGACCTCAGGCGGTGGAGGCCTGATAGAGCGTATCCCAGTACATGAGCTCGTAGCCCTGGAGGAGGCGAGCGGCCCGTTTGATGGCCCGGGGCTCCACCCCTCTCTCCAGGCCCCGGGCGATGAGCTCGGAGGCCCGCTCCTCGAAACCCTCCGGCGGTGCCGCGAACATGTCGAAGAAGGCCACCTGCGACCTCTCGAAGCCGTACTTCTCCCGCAGGGCCTCGCTCATGGCGCCGCAATTGGCTCCCCAGGCCTCCAGGTTGACCAGGAAGGCCCCCGCCACCTCTGCCGGCGACCCGTAGGCGGCCAGCCAGGCCACGTAGGCGGCGTAGGCGTGAGCGCCGGGCAACGGCTCGTACGACTCCAGGGCCGCTTCTTCCATGCCCAGGGCGGCCGCAAAGCCCCCCAGAGCCTCCAGAGCAGCGGCCTCCCCCTGCAGGCTGTCCGACAGGAACTGGCGGGCCTCCGCCTCGCCCCCGTACCGCGACACCAGGAGCGCGAAGCTGCGCAGGTCGCTGCGGATGATGTGGTGCTGCTCACCGGCGAAGATGCGCAGACGCTCCCGCTCGATGCGCCCCTGCCGCAACGCCTCGATATAAGCGTGATCCCTCACCCTCGCCTCGACCGGCCGAAGCTGCTCCCGGATCTCCCGGAGCAGTGTCTCTACCTGGCCCATCCTGGCTGCCCTCCTGGCGTCCCCGTTCCCGGGACGCTCCCCCATGCCATCGCCACCCGTGTGCCGCTAGCGTTCCCTATCCTATCGACCCTGTCAAGGGCGCAGCGGATGGCACGACCTCGCCCGCGCCCAGGTCGAGCTGGAAGCGGTCCCGGAAGCGGGTAAGCACCGAGAGCACCGGGCGTCCCAGGGCCAGCACCAGCAGGCCGTTGGCGACGGCGCGCCAGGCGTCCCAGCCCGCCGAGGTCAGGACGTAGAAGGACCAGTAGTGGCGCAGGCTTTCGCCCAGGCCCTGGCCGGGCCGCCAGGAAATCTCCTCGCCCAGGGCCATGAAGGGCCAGAACCACACGTTCATGATGGCCCCGAAGAGGAAGCCCCACAGCACCCCCAGGGCCGCCAGAGCCGCCATCTCCAGCCAGCGCCGTCGGCGCAGGTGTCCTCGCCAGGCCCCCAGCCAGCCAGCGCTGAGCCCCACCCAGCCCGAGGCGAACATTTGAAAGGGCACCCACGGCCCGAAGCCGCCCACCGCGAAGGCCGACACGAACAGCGCCCCCGCCCCCAGCAGGAAGCCGAAGCGAGGCCCGAAGGCGTAGCCCCCCAGGATGATCATGAAAAAGAAGGCGGTGCCCCCCGCGGGCAGGGTGGGAAGACGGAGAACCGCCGCCATCACGACCAGCACCGCCAGGGTCGAGGCGGTCTTCGCGTTCATCCCTTGCCGCGCCAGCTCCAAGATGAACAGCAGTAGGCTGAGGCCCAGGATCGCTCCGAAGATGAGCGGCGCGTCATTGGAGTGCGAGCCCCACGGGCCCGCTGACTCCGGACCCTCCGAGAGGAAGAACGGGTACAGGAAAGCCGCCGCACCGACCAGGCTCGCCGCGCCCAGCACCAGGACCGACCACGCCGCTGACCCCACAGACCATCCACGGAGCACGGCGCCCGCAGGCCGGGCCAGGGCACCCTGCCTAGCCATAGCGGCGCCTCCGCAGCAGCGCGAGTCCCCACACCACCGCCAGCAACACCCCGGCCACCCCACCAAAGGCGATCACGCCTCCAGGGACACCTGAGCCCCCATCGTCCTCCTCTGCCGGGTTCTGGGCGTCCGGCTGGGCGGCCGCAGGCATCACTCCCCGAACCGCGCCCATCCTGTCGGACGCGATAGACGCCTCGATGGTGGGAGACGGTAGCCGCGCTGCCGGCGAGCCCCGCCGATCGGCGGTGGGCACCGCCGTAGGCCCCGGCGTCTCGCTCGCTGAAGGCGCAGCAGCAGGAGCCTCGGTCACGGTCGGCGGGGGCGACGGCGCGGCCGTCGGCGGCGGGCAGATCTCCTCGAAGGTATACGAAGCCGGCGTGGCCCCTCCGCTGATGCTCCCAGGCCCCCAGGCCCAGCCGTCCACGTCGCCGTCCCTCAGCCCGTGGGAGGACGGCCCGACCTGCGAGTACTCCCAGGCGCCCTCCTCGCCCAGGTGATAGTAAGACCAGTAGCGGCACTCGCCGCCCTTGCACTGGCAGAAGCAGTCGCCGGGGTCCGCACAGCCCTCCGCCTCGATCCTGCACACGGCACCACCCAGCCCCCCGTAGCGGGAGATCACCAGCGAGAGGTCCGAGGCCTCCAGCAGGTCGGCCCCGCTGATCTCCTCCCCCTCGAACTGCACACAGCGGGTCACGGTAGTTCCGTCGCCGAAGGTGACCACCAGGCCGGCACGGCCGGACGAATCGGCCGCCGCGGACCCCCGGCCTGCCAGCGCCGCCACGAGCAGGACGGCCGCCGCCAGGGGCAAAGCGCCTCGCACTCGCGCAGGCGCGAACCTAAGCCCGAACATGGCTCCCTCCCCGGGCCACCGCCTGGAGGACGTCCTCCACCGTCAGGAAGCGGCCTCCGAAGAGCTTGTTCACCTGCGTGCTGAACGTCAGCGATTCGGTGAGGACATGGCGCGTAGGGCCCTCCGCCACCAGCTCGCCCTCGGCCAGCAGGGCCACCCTCTGGGCGCAGCGGGCCGCCAGCTCCACGTCGTGGCTGGCCAGCACCACCGCGCAGCCGCGGGCGCAGCGCCGCCGCAGGTTCGCCACCAGGAGTTCCTTGGTCCCGTAGTCCATGCCACGAGTAGGCTCGTCCAGCAGCAGCACTGCGGGTTCCCCGGCCAGCATGGTTGCCAGGGCAGCCCGCTCTCGCTCCCCCGCGCTGAGGTCCCGAGGGTGCTCCCGGCGCAGGTCCATCAGGTCCCACTCACCCAGGGCCTCCTCGACCGAGCCAGCCCGTCCTGTGCTCCGCAGGGTATAGGACACCTCCTCCTCCACCGAGTCGTGAAAGAGGACAGAGGCGGGGTCCTGGGGCACCAGGGCCACCTCGCGGGCCAGCTCTCCCGTCTGGGAGTCCGTCACCTCCCGCCCCAGCACCCGGACGACGCCCCGGCGGGGCCGGAGCAGGCCCACCACGGAGCGCAGCAGGGTGGTCTTGCCCGCGCCGTTGCGCCCCATCAGCGCCAGGACCTGACCACGATGAGCCCGCAGATGCACATGCCGGACCACATCGGGGCCCCCGTACGAGAGGCAGACGTCCTCCAGGACGACGGCGGGCTCGCCCCCAGCGGGGGCGTCGCCCTCATCCTCCGGCAGTGGCTCCGGCCGGGAGGTCACGAATCGCCGGCCCTCCCGCACGGACAGGGGCACCGGCGACCACCCCAGGGCCCGCCCCAGGCGGGCCACCGGCGGCGCCAGGGGCAGCCGCTCCATGGCCTCGCGCACATCGTAGGAGGCCAGCGAGCCGTCGCCCGGCAGGTAAAGAACGCGGTCCACGTACTGGACGACCCGTTCCAGGCGGTGCTCGGCGATGATCACGGTGAGGCCCAGGTCCACGTTGAGGCGCTGGACCGCCGTCAGCACCTCCTCGGCCGCCTGCGGGTCGAGCTGCGAGGTGGGCTCATCCAGCACCAGTACCCGCGGCTGCATCGTGAGGACCGAGCCGATGGCCACGCGCTGAAGCTCGCCGCCCGAGAGAGTGTCCAGCCGGCGGCGGCGCAGCCCCCCGATCCCCAGCACGTCCAGCACCTCCTCCACCCGCTTGCGCATGGTCAGGCGAGGGACCCCCAGGTTCTCCATCCCGAAGGCCATCTCGTCCTCCACCACATCGGCCACCGACTGGCTCTCCGGGTCCTGAAAGACCATGCCCACGCTTCGGGCTAGGTCGCGCGGCTGAGATTTGAGCGTGTCCTGTCCATCAACCACCACCCGGCCCCGGAAGGCCCCCCCGTGGAAGTGCGGGATCAGCCCGTTGAGGCAGCGCAGGAGTGTCGACTTCCCGCTTCCCGAGGGGCCCACCACCAGCACCGCCTCCCCCTCGGCGATGGAGAGGCTGACCTCCCGCAGGACCGGCGCGGGCGCCCCCGGGTAGGCGAAGCTGAGGCCCTCGATGGCGATCATTGCGGCCCCTCCCTGACGGTGGCGGTGGCCGGCGCAGGCTCCCACCGCCCACCCTCCAGCGCCACCAGCGGAACGAGCGGCGCCAGCAGCAGCAGGAAGGCCAGCGCCCCCGCCGGATTGAACCCCGGCGCCGCAAGGCTGGGATAGGGAAGATATGTGAGGTCGGCGGCGCCGACACCCCGCAGGATCAGCAGCAGCGCCAGCGAGGCCACCGACAGACCCACCACCCAGCGGTCGGGCCCTTCCCACTGCTCCTGCGAGTAACGGCTGCGCTGGAGCCGTCGCCCCTGCGCGTACACGGCCAGCGCCACCAGCCCCGCGCCGCCTCCCAGCGCCGCCACGCCCGGAGCGGGACTCTGGGAGTAATAGAAGTAGACAAAGCCGCCCAGGGCCGCCAGCACCAGCCCCATCAGGCCCGCCGCCGCCACCAGGCGGTCGGCCGCCGCCGACGCTGCTCGCAGCCTGCCGAAGCCCCGGGCGTCCAGGGACTCCGCTCGCTGGATGGAGCGCTCCAGCGCTCCCGCCAGCACCGGCACCGCCAGGCCGACCAGGCTGCGCGGGCCCCGTAGCCGGTGTCCCCGCAGGCGCTGCGCCTCCCGCACCGTCCGTACCTGCGCCACGCCCTGCGGTATGAGCAGCACCGCTACCGTCGCCACCACCCCGGCATGAAAGAGGGCCGCCGGGGCCAGCCGCAGCAGCCGGAAGTGATCCACCCCGACGTTGAAGGCGGCCATGAAGAGCAGGATCGCCACCAGGGTGAGGGCGCGGCTTCCAGCGTAGGCCAGCGCCTCGCCGGTGACCTCGCCGCCGAAGGTGACGCCCCCGAGCCAGCCGGGGAAGCCCACCTCGGGCAGCCGGGCCAGCACCGTCGGACCGGTGGCGCCGGTGAGCACGTTAAAGGGCACGCTCAACAGTGCCAGCACGACCCCCACCTTGAGCACGATGCCATAGGCCTGCCCCCGGCCCTCCCGCGGGACTGCCAGGTAGACCGCCAGGCCCGCCAGGCAGGCCAGCGAGAGGTAAAGGGGATTCGAGGTCAGGAAGACGGAGATAGACGCAGCCGCTGCCCAGCAGAGCCAGGCGCCCTCGTGCAGGCGGCGGCCTGCCGGCCACGCCACAGTCGAAACCATAGCCCTAGCCTCGTCTCAGGCGCAGCAAGAGGCCTGACCCTGCCGCCAGCAGGCCCCCCGCTGCCAGGGCCGTCGCCAGAGGTAGCGCCGCCCCCTGTCGGCCCTCGCCGGGGCCCTGACCCGCCGCAGGAATCGTGACCACCGCAACCCCAGGCGTAGCCGAGGGAGCGGGCACAACCCTCTCCTCCAGGGTCGTCGTCGCGACGGGCAGCGGCGCCAGGAGCAGCCCGGGCACCGCCTGGTAGGTCGCGAAGGCGCTGTCTTGCCCACCGAAGGTGAAGGCGCCCGTCTCCGCATTCTGAAAGCTCAACAGCGCCGCCAGAGGCGTGCGGCCCTCCCCCTTGTCCCAGGGGCCGCCGGCCCCGATATCCTCGCCCGCCGCCGCCAGCGCCTGGATGACCACGGCAGTGGAGTTCGCATCGGAGTCCGTACCATATTCGCTCTCCGGGCTGTAGGGGAAGCCGCCGTCATCGTTCTGAGCGGCAGCCAGGTAGGCCAGCCCGCCCTGCGCTGCGGCGGACGACGGGTCCTCCCCCGCGGCGATGAGCGCCTGGATGGCCAGGGCGGTGGTGTTGGTGTCGGCGCCCCAGCCCTCGTCGAACTCCCAGCCGCCGTCATCGAGCTGCTTCGACGTCAGGTAGGAGACGGCGGCGTCGGGCACCTCCAGGCCGGCGCTCGCCCGGGCCAGCATGAACAGCCCGTGATCGAACAGGTCGATGCCGAACCGGCCGCTGCCTGCCTCGAAGCCGCCCTCCAGCGCCGCCAGCAGGTCCACCCCGCCGAAGTCGCGAGGGTCCTCGCCCAGGGCCACGACGCCCAGGAACAGCTTCGCCGCCGCCCCCCGGGTCCTCGCTGTAGGCCGCAGCCTGCGATCGCAAGTAGTCGCCGGGGGAACGGCCGTCCTTCTGCAGCGTCGCGGTGTCGATGCCGGCAGCGGCCAGGGCAAAGACCGCGTCCACCGTCGAGCCGGGCGACGACTCCTCACCCGCGGTGCCGGGGAAGCCCCCGTCCGGATTCTGGAGGGTGCGGATGTAGTCGATGGCATCCTGGGCCGCCTGGGTCTCGGGCTGGGCGGCCAGCGACGTATTGGCCAGGCCGACCGCCATGACGGTCGCCAGGGCCAGTAGCGTGAACAATCCAAGCTTGTGCAGCACGATGAAGGTTCCTTTCGGATGCAATGGAGCGTCCCGCTCCGGCCGGAGGCACAACGAAAACCCCCGAACCTCGTTCGGGGGTGGAAGCTTCAAGGTGCACCAGGCATGGTATCCTGCCCCCTCTCACGCGAAGGTTCTCGGATCGAGCAGAGGCAGGTGTCCTGGCTCGTCGGTCAGCGCCGACTTACAGCTGCGCGACAGCGCCGGACTCTCACCGGCTTCCCCCATTGTGACCCGAGCGTCCGGGCTTCGGGTCACCTCTGCCAGCCCATATTCGATTTGCCACTACCCTAGCAGCGCCGCCCTCCCGCGTCAAGCAGTCGCTCCCACTCAGCGTGTTGCAGAAAGGCTCTTGCGGCCGTCCCGTCATTCTGAGCGCAGCGAAGAATCTGGTTCACGGAGACCCTTCGCTTTGCTCAGGGTGACAGAACAGAATGATTCTGCAACAGCCTCTCCCATTCGATGCCATAGAGCAGGGGCAGCAACAGGACCAGCCCCCAGGCGTAGCCGCCCAGCACGTCGCTGGGCCAGTGCACCCCAACGTACACGTTGGCCGGCCCCGAGAAGAGGAGCATGAACAGGGCCACGCCCGCCACAGCGGCGCGCAGCCAGGGGTTCGCCCGCGTCCGCAACGAGAGGTACAGCAGGAAGCCATACAGCAGCGCCGGACTCATGACGTGGCCCGAAGGGAAACTGGGGCTCGAGAAGCCCGCCCGCAGGTCCACCAGCTCCTCCGAGGGCCGCGGCCGGTCCACCAGCTCCTTCAGCCCGTGCTGAAGCAGGGGCAGCACCACCAGCCCCAGGCCCAGCAGCACCGCCTCGCGCCGCCGGCGCGCCAGCCACAGCCCCACCGCCGCGGCGGCCCCCGTACCCAGCACCACCTCCGTGCTGCCGATGGCCCGCACCGCCCTCGACAGGTCCATGCCGGGCACCGCCCGCTCCTGCCCCCACGACATGATCGACAGGTCCCCGGGGAGCCAGTCGTGGCCCGCGGCCAGCACGCTGAGGGCCAGCGAGGCCGCCAGGAGCGCCGCCCAGAGGCCCGCCGCCAGCGCCTGCCGCTTCGGCATCCCGGCCAGGATATCCATCCCTATCGATGTTGTGGGCATTGCACCCCTGGCATGACCGTTTCCCGCTCCGCCTGCCCATTGTACTCGACCGCGCCGGCCGCTCCGACAGCCAGCGCGTTGCCAAGCGGCCCCGCGTTATGTAAGATGACGGGCCATCATGCCACGTCGCATCATCCACGCCGACCTGGACGCCTTCTTCGCCGCCGTCGAGCAGCTCGACAACCCCAAGCTGCGCGGTCGGCCGGTGGTAGTCGGTGGCCCCGCGGAGTCGCGAGGGGTAGTGGCCGCTGCCTCCTACGAGGCCCGCGCCTTCGGCGTCCGCTCCGCCATGCCCATGCGCACCGCCCTCCGCCTCTGCCCCCAGGCCGTGCGGGTATCGCCCCGATTCCAGCGCTACGCCGAGGTCTCGCGGAGGATCATGGACATCTTCCGCCAGCTCACCCTCCTGGTGGAGCAGCTCTCCCTGGACGAGGCCTTCCTAGACGTCAGCGAGCGCCCGGAGCCGCCCGAGACGCTGGCCAGGACGCTCAAGGAGCGGGTGCGCCGGGAGGTAGGCCTCACCGTCTCCGTGGGAGTGGCCTCCTCCAAGTCGGTGGCCAAGATCGCCTCCGACCTCGACAAGCCCGACGGCCTCGTCGTGGTGCCTCCCGGCACGGAGGGCGACTTTCTGGCGCCGCTGCCTGTGCAGCGCCTCTGGGGCGTCGGCCCCAAGACCGCCGAGCGCCTCGCCCGCGAGGAGATCACCACCATCGGCGAGCTCGCAGCCCGCCCCGAGGAGTGGGCGCTGAGCCGCTACGGCCAGCGCGGCCTCTACCTCCTGAACCTGGCCCGGGGCATCGATGACAGCCCCGTGGTCACCGAGCACGAGACCAAGTCGGTGAGCGCGGAGACCACCTTCCCCACCGATCTGGAGGACCCCCAGGAGCTGCGGGCCTCCCTCCGGAAGCAGGCCGAGCGGACCGTGGAGCGCCTCCGCCGCGCCGGCCTCAAGGGGAGGACCGTCAGGCTCAAGCTGCGCCTCGCCGACTTCACCACCTTCACCCGCCAGACTACCCTCCCCCATCCCACGGACGACCTCGAGGTGATCGTGGCCGAGGCCGCTGGCCTCCTGGAGCGAGAGCTACGAGCTGGCCGACGCTTCCGCCTCCTGGGAGCGGGCGTCTCCCATCTCGCCGAAGAGGCGCGGGGCCGGCAGCCCGCCCTCTTCCCCCTCGACAGCGAGCCCGCCGCGCCCTGAGCGCCCTGCCCCCTGTGCTACAC
>JBAUEL010000007.1:0-4368 GCA_049678585.1 Dehalococcoidia bacterium | reverse complement strand
GCCCGACTGCGTCATCGCGGTGCCTGATCACACGCGATGGGCGCCGGTGTCGATCATGTTGCCGCCGCTGCTGAAGGAGCTTCACGACGCCGGGCTCTCCGCCGAGGAGATCACCATCCTGGTGGCCGTCGGTACGCATCGGGCCATGACCCGGGCGGAATTGCAGAGGCACCTCGGCCCGGCCATCTGCGACCGCTACCGGGTGCGCAACCACGACTGGCGAGATGAATCGAACCTGGTCCTCCTGGGCGCCACCAGGCGCGGTACCCCCGTCGTCGTCAACCGGCTCTACCATGAGGCCGCTCTCAAGGTGGCGCTCGGGAGCGTCAAGCCCCACGGCGTCGTCGGCTGGGGCGGAGGAGCCAAGATCCTCCAGCCGGGCCTCGGCGATGGCGATGGCGCGGGCGTCACCCACTGGCGGAGCGCGCAGGCCATGGGGCGCGAGATCATCGGGAGGGTGGAGACGGAGATTCGCCATGACATCGAGGAGGCGGCCGACCGCATCGGCCTCGACTTCCTGCTGCAGGGCGCGCCCAACAACCGCGAGGAGATGATCGGCTTCTTCGCTGGTGCCTTTCGGGAGGCGTTTCGTCGCGCCGTTGGCTATTCGGTGGAGCGCAGCGAGTTCTTCTTCAATGCGGACCTGGGACTGCGAGCGGAGATCCTGATCACGGGCACGACCGGCCTCGACATGTGGAGCGGGGGCAGCGCCGGCATGTGGCTGGCCGAGTATCTGCTGGAGCCCGGCGGCACGGTGGTCCAGTTCGCCCCCTGCAGCGAGGGTGTCGCCTCCGAGCACCCGGATGTCGCCAGGTACGGCTATCGCTCTCTAGCCGAGACGGAGGCGTTGCTGGACTCCGGCGCGATCACCGATCGCGTGGCGGCTGCACACATGGTGCATGGCGGGCGCGTGCTCGACCGGATGGGCGTCGAGTGCATCCTCTTCAGCGACGGCCTGACCCGCGAGGAGGTCGAACGGCTGGGCCTCACCTACGCGTCCTCGCCGCAGGAGGCCGTGGACATGGCGTTCGCCAGGCATGGCCGGTCGGCCATCGTCCAGGTCTTCGGGGAGCTCGACCGGCAGCGGGCCGCTGACCGCTCTCCAGGCAGGGACTAGCGCGGAGGCCAAAGGCAAGCGGAGAAGGGAGAAGAGGGTGAAGATCACGGACCTCAGGACGGCCATCGTGGCCGGCAACTTCGACTGGATCTACGTGCGCATCGACACCGACGAAGGCCTCAGCGGCCTCGGCGAGGCCTACTGGGGTGCGGGCGTGGAGCCGGTCATCCGCGAGCTTAAACCCTTCCTGGTGGGCGAGGACCCGGCCAACATCGACTGGCTGTTCAACAAGCTCCTGCGCTACATGTCCGGGGCTGGCTCGCAGGCCGGCACCGTCGTCACGGCCATCGGCGGGGTCGAGATCGCCCTCTGGGACCTGGCGGGAAAAGCCCTGGGCGTGCCCATCTACAGGCTCCTGGGCGGCCGCTACCGCGACCGGGTGCGCGTCTACGCGGACTGCGGGCAAGGCGATGAGCCCACGCCCGAGTCCTGGGCCGAGAGGGCTCGGACGGCGCTCGCCGGGGGCTTCACGGCCATCAAGTTCGACATCGACAACGTCGACCCCGAGCGCTTCGGACGGGAGCCCTTCGTCGGGCTGGCCGCCCCCTGGGCGCGCAGCCATCGCCGTCCCCTCGCCAGCGCCGAGCTCGATCGGATCGTCGAGTTGGTGGTCGCTGTGCGTGAGGCCGTCGGCCCCCACGTTGACCTGGCGCTCGATTGTCACTGGAACTACGCGGTCTCGGACGCGATCCGGCTGGCGGAGGCTCTGGAGCCGTTCGACCTGGCCTGGCTCGAGGACCCCGTCCCGCCGGAGAACTGGGAGGCAATGTCCAGGGTCACGGATGCCGCGCCCATGCCTATCTGCACCGGCGAGAACCTTTATACCTGCCACGGCATGCGCGACCTCATCGTCAACCAGGCCTGCGACATCATCCAGCCCGACATCCCCAAGACAGGCGGCATCCTGGAGTCCAGGCGCATCGCCGACCTCGCCGACCTCTACTACATGCACGTGGCCGCCCACAACGTGTCCAGCCCCATCGCCACCATGGCCGCGGCTCACGCCTGCGCCTCCATGCGCAACTTCACCGTGCTTGAGTTCCACGCCATGGACGTGCCCTGGTGGGACGACCTGGTAAAAGAACCCGCCCCCCTGATCCATGACGGCTACCTGGCCCTCAGCGAGGCGCCGGGCATCGGCCTGACGCTCAACGAGGAGGTAGCGCGCGCCCACCTGCGTGAGGGCTCCACCTATTTCGGCGCCTGACAGCCTGAGTCGGGCGCCCTGGAGCCGATCTGAGGAGGTGACTGTGTCGAAAGAAGACGTCTCCAGCGATGAGATGGCCCGCCGCTTCCGAAAGTGCGCCTCAGCGTCCATCTTCGACGTGCTCGACGGGATGTACGACATGCCCAATCAGTGCCTGGACCTGGGCATCAAGCCTCTCGTGGAGACCATGCGCGTGGCCGGTCCCGCCTTCACCGTCCGCGGCGCCCGTGAGCCCCGCTCGATGTACGACCTGCAGCGTGACCCCAAGTTCGAGGACTGGGGCCTCTTTCGCGCCATGCACCCCGGCTGCGTCGTGGTGATCGACGCTCAGAGCGAAGGCCCCTGCGGGCACTTCGGCGAGATGATGAGCTACGTCTCCCGGCAGTTCGGCGCGACCGGCGTCGTCATCGACGGTGGCATCCGCGACCGGGCGGGGCTGCTCGCCATTCCCGACTGGCCGGTGTTCGCCCGCTACACCAGCCCCGTCGAGTCGAACCGCCGCTGGATGATCGACGACATGCAGGTGCCTATCAACCTGAGCGGTACCCTTACCGCCTCCGTGCGGCTCAACCCGGGCGACTGGATCGTCGGCGACGCCGATGGGGTCATGGTCATCCCGCAGGAGATCGCCTACGAGGTCCTGCTGAAAGCCGAGGACGTCGAGCGCCGTGAGGAGGCTACCCGCCGCGACCTGGCCGCCGGCGTGCCGGTCTGGGATGTCTTCGCGAAGTACGGCCGCATGTAGGAGAGCGTCTCGAAAGACGCCCTAGCGCCCGCCTCGTCATTCTGAGCGCAGCGAAGAATCTGCTTCATGGAGACCCTTCGCTTCGCTCACGGTGACAGGATAGAACGGTTTGTCAGCAGACCGAGGGTACGGCGGCTCTCGCCGGGCGTGGCCCGTCACCGGAATGCGGAGACCACTTCATCCGAGAGGCGGGCGTACTCCTCTCGCTTCCAGGGTCCCTCGCTCAGGACGATGATGTACGTCACCCCCAGCTCAGCGTAGCGCTTCACCAGGCCGCGTACGTGCTCCGCCGACCCCACAAGTGTGACCCGCTTCGCTTCGTCCTGTGCGAGGCCGAAGCTCGCCGCCGTCGCCGAGGCCATGAAGTCCACCGTTCCCTGGTCGTCAGTGACCGCGACGATCGCCAGGATGCTCTTCACGATCTCGCCCGCATCCCGGCCGGCGCGCTGGCAGTGCTCCTCCAGCACCTCGATCTTCCGCCTCACCACCTCGGGGGGGCCGGAGACGTTCATCATGTCGCCGTATCGGGCCGCCGTGCACAGGGTGCGCCTCTCGCCGCTTCCGCCCACCATGATGGGCGGGTGCGGCCTCTGCACGCAGGGAGGTGAGAAGGGGGCCTGCCGGAGCTGGTAGTGACGCCCCTGGAAGTCCACCGGGCTCTCGGCCTGGAAGAGGGCGCGGATGAGCTGGACGGCCTCCTCCAGGCGGTCCTGTCGCTCCTTTAGTGTGTAGAAGGGGATGCCGTAGGCGGTATGCTCGTCCTCGTGCCAGCTGGCGCCGATGCCGAAGATGAGGCGGCCGTTGCTGATGTGGTCGACGGTGGCGGCCATCTTGGCGAGGACGGCGGGGTGGCGGTAGGTGTTGCCGGTGACGAGGCAGCCGAGGCGCAGGCGCTCGGTGGCCTGAGCCAGCGCCGCCAGGGCTGTCCAGCCCTCCAGACAGGGGCCGGAGGGGTCAGCCCCCGGGTTCGGCGGCACGAAGTGGTCGAAGGTCCAGGCGCTGTGGAAGGCGGTCTCCCTGTCCAGGAAGCGCCAGAACTCCAGGAGCTGCGACCACTCCACGCCGTTCAGCGCCGTGTGAACGCCGAACTTCACCCTGGGTTCGTTCAATTGCCTGGCCTGTGGGGTACCAAGGCTCCCAGGGTCCAGAAGGCGATGCTCACCCCGTCGGCTGTCTGCGCGTACTGGATGCGCGGCTCCATAACGCCCTATATGATACAACATGAGTCAAGCCCAGCGGCCGGGCCTGACTCGACCTTCTAGCCGAATCGCGGCTCTCTCCGCTCGAAGAAAGCCTGGC
>JBAUEL010000006.1:0-1943 GCA_049678585.1 Dehalococcoidia bacterium | reverse complement strand
GAGTAGCCGGGTGCCCGATTGGCTTCATGACGGGCACCGACGACATAACGTTCACCCTAAGCAGGTATCACCCGAGTGGCGCCCCGGCGGCCAGGTTCGCCGCCAACGGCGGCACGACCCTGGTGTGTGATGAGCGGACCGTGCCGTGGGTCGCGGGAGACACAGACTGCGACGTGGACATCAACTTTACTGATGGCAACGTCGCGGTGCAGGTGGACGGCGGCGGCGAGAACGAGGTGGTCAACGTAGAGGCATGCGACCAGACCGGCGACTGCCGGACCACGAGCATCATCTTCGTGGAGACGATCTTCGCGGTGAGCCCGCTGCACGCGGCCGCCTCCTTCACTCCCACGGTGGTCTCCTACGCCTGCCCGGTGCGCAGCACGGTGCAGCTAACCCCGGCTCCTCAGGGTGGATGGGTTGAGGACCCAGGTGACGGGGACGGACTGGCGGACCTCGAGGCAACAGTGGATTTCTTGATGATGATCTTCCCCATCGCCGGAACCCTTCCGCTCACCACCAGCCTGGTCCTTCCCGAGGAGTTCGGGCCCAAGTGGCAGTGCGGCACCGCCGCGAACTCGCCGCAGAACCGGGTGACCTTCGAGACCGACGCCGGCATGCTCAGCGTGGAGACCTTCCAGAACCCGGTCACTATCTCGCCTGCCTGTGACGCGGGCGACTCGGTGGACGTGATGGACTACCCCGGCGTTCCTGCTGGGAACCCCGTCGCGGGGACCTTTCCCGCCACTAACCAGTGCGACCTCAGCACCTTCGGCGGCATCGTAACCTACGGCCTGGAGGGCACGGGCGACGTGGGGGTGGCCACGATAACTGCCGAGCAGCTCGGTGGAGCCGGGCCGCTCCGCACCGTCAACGTCGCCTTCGTCGGACTGGGGGCGCTCAGCCTGATGATGGACGTCCCCGACCTGATAGGTATGGAAGGGGGCCTCTTCAGCGTGGTGGTCGTCGACCCGGACCTCCGGTTCCTGGAAGGGCAGACGCTCGAGTGCACGGCCGAGCCTAAGGAAGCCGTGCTGGCCATTATCCCGCAGACAGCCACCACCGGCGCCTTCCCGGAGCCCTTCGCGTACTTCACCCTGTACCCCACGTTTACGGCGGTACAGGCGGGCGTGGACGTGACTGTCACTTGCGCCCTGGCCTCCAACCCGGACGTGACGGCTGCCGCCACGGCGCGGATAGGCTCGCCGCAGCTAGAGGGCGTAGACGACGTGCCCCTGGTGGCCGGGTGCAACCCCGTCTCCTCGACCTGGCCCGATGGCACAGAGGCTACCGTCGCTGGCGACCAAGTCTCGCCGAGCGAGGCTCTCGTCGCTATCTGGAGGTTCGACGCAGAGTCCGGCACCTGGCTGGGCTACTCGCCTGAAGGTCCGGAGGGTGTCAGCGACCTCGAGTCCATTGACAGGCTCGACGCGATCTTCATCTGCGTGGACGCCGACGCCACTGTCAGCCGGCCGGCGATCTAGTGAAGTGGGGAACAGAGATCAGCAGGGGGTGACCGCCGTTAACCTTTTCCATTCCTGGGGCGTTTTAACCGTTGTGGTGGCCACCTGCGGCATTGGTTACACTGTTCTCCAGATATTCTCAGAGGCCCTTTCTCGCGCCACCGGATGCAACTGCGCGAGGTGAAGTGGCTTGAATCTTCGTTCCGGGTTGGTTCAGTGGTAAATAGGCCCGCCGGGCCCGATAAGGGCGGCGAGGAAGGAGAGGGGGGATTGCATGTAGCAAACCGGTCGAAGGTCTGTTTGGGCACGCCCAGGAGACCTCGTCAGTGGAGAGCTTGAAAGCGGAGTGCAGAGGAGTGCAGCAGGGAGCCGGCCTTCACTGGAGCCAGGTACAGGAGCCAAGAGTATGATCTCGCGGCCCGTTCTGGTATTCCCGGTACGATGCCTGCGCAGGCGAGCTGCTGAGACTGTATTCCCGCA
>JBAUEL010000005.1:0-22252 GCA_049678585.1 Dehalococcoidia bacterium | reverse complement strand
GGTCGGGGGGTCTGGGGGGTGTCCCCCCAGATCCCAACATTGAGACCGCGAGCCGCCGCCGAAGGCGGCGTGCGAAGTGGCCGGGTCGCCGGCAGGTTTTCTCAGCACCCTGCTAGAGGCAGGACGCTTAGAGGCCCGGCCGTCGCCGGGCTCCTCGTATTCTGCCTTCCTAGGCTACGATGCTATCAGGAGTAACCGTCCATGCGCTCCCAGCCGGGGATGAACTTCCGCCACTCTGTCTGGGAGTCCAGGTAAGGATAGACGATGTAGTAGCTGGAGACGGAAGGCGCAAAAGGTTCCCGGATCAGCCGCATGCGTGCTTCCTTGGGGGTACGGCCGGCCTTCCGATGATTGCACACCTTGCACGCCGACACCAGGTTCTCCCACATGTGATAGCCGTCCTTGTGCCGCGGGATCACATGGTCCAGGGTCAGGTCGCGGGTCTGGCGGCCGCAGTACTGACAGGTATAGCGGTCCCGGTTGAACACCTCGCGCCGGGAGAGGCGCATCTGGGGTCGCGGCCGCTTGATCATGTAGACCAGGCGGATGACCGAGGGAAGACAGTAGGCCACGGTGGGGGTGCGTAAGGCGCCCTCACCGTGCTCTAGGACCTCGGCTTTGCCCCTGTCCACCAGCACGAAGGCCCGCCTGGCGTTGCAGACGTTCAGCGGCTCATAGTTCTGATTCAGGACCAGGACAGCACTATTAATCATGAACACGACCCGAAGCTCAGTGTGGCCGATCATAGCAGATTGGGCGGCTTTGGAGCAACGAGATGAGGGGTAGGCCAAAGAAACGGGTAGCCTGCCGTCGCCCCAAAGCCCTCTCAGTGCTAGAATCGAGCGAAATGTCTTCTGCCAGGGTGAGAGTTCGCGTACCCGCCACCTCCGCCAACCTGGGGTCGGGCTTCGACTGCCTGGGCATGGCCCTGGCCCTCACTGCCGAGGTGACCCTGGAGCCTCGCGACGAGCCGCTAAAGGACCCCGGGGACCCTTTAGAGCGCCTGATCCTGGCGGCGGCCCGCAGGGCCTACCGGGCGGCGGCCCGGACGCCGCCGAAGGGCCTCCTGGTGTGCTGGGAGGGCGACATCCCTGTGGCCCGCGGGCTGGGAGTCAGCGCCGCCGGGCGGGCCGCCGGACTGGTTGCCGCGAACGCCCTTTGTGGCGGGCCGCTCTCCCTCGACGACCTGCTCGCCATCGGCGCACATCTGGAGGGCCACGCCGATAACATGGCCCCCGCCCTCTTCGGCGGCCTCCGGGTGGTGGTGCAAGCGGGCGAGGGTTATCTCCACCAGCAGGTGCCCCTGCCGGAGGAGCTGAAGGTGGTGCTCTTCGTGCCCGACTTCATCATGCCCACCGAGGAGAGCAGGCAAGTGCTGCCCCGGCAGGTTTCGCGGGAGGACGCTGTGCACAACATCGGGCGGGCGGCACTGCTTATAGCGGCCCTCTCCCAGGGACGGCTGGACCTGCTGGACGCGGCCACTCAGGATCGGCTGCACCAGCCCGCGCGGGGCCAGATTTTCGCGGCAATGGATGCTATTATGGGAGCAGCCCATGAGGCAGGGGCACTGGCCGCGTACCTCTCCGGGGGCGGCTCTACCGTCGCCGCCCTGACCACGGAGCGGGAGGAGGACATCGCCCGGGCCATGTCCGATGCGGCTCTGACTCGCGGCCACACCGGCCGCACTATCGTTACTCAGCCCAGCCCGGAGGGCACCATCGTCATCAGCGAGGGTGATGCATCATGAGCCTGGTAGTCCAGAAGTACGGCGGCACCTCGGTCGGCGACGCCGGCAAGATCAAGAACGTAGCCCGTCGCATCGCTAAGCGGCGCGACCAAGGCGACGACCTGGTGGTGGTCGTCTCAGCCATGGGCAAGTCCACCGACCAGCTCGTCAGCCTGGCCCACGAGATCAGCGAGCAGCCACCGGCTCGGGAGCTCGACGTCCTCCTCTCCACAGGAGAGATCGTCTCCAGCACCGTTATGGTGATGGCCCTTCAGGAGATGGGAGTCGAGGCCATCAGCTTGTCGGGGGCGCAGGCGGGCTTTCGCACCGATGCGGTGCACGGCAAGGCCCGCATCCTGGCGATTGACCCCAAGCGCGTGCACCGGGAGCTGGAGCAGGGCCGCGTGGTCATCGTCGCCGGCTTCCAGGGCATCACCGACGAGATGGACATCACCACCCTGGGCCGCGGCGGCTCCTATACCACCGCCGTGGCCATGGCCGCCGCCCTGGGCGCCAAGACCTGCGAGATCTACACCGACGTCGACGGCATCTACAGCACCGACCCCCGCGTGGAGTCCAAGGCCCGCAAGCTGGACGAGATCAGCTACGAGGAGATGCTGGAGCTGGCCAGCGTGGGCGCCAAGATCATGCACCCGCGGGCCGTGGAGCTGGGCGCCGTATATGACATCCCCATCCTGGTGGCCTCCAGCTTCAAGGAGGTCCCCGGTACCCTGATTCACGGAGGAGTTGGCATGGAACAGTTCAAGAAAGTCCGCGGCATCGCTCAAGACCTGGACGTGGCCAAGCTCACGGTGCGGGGCGTGCCCGACCGCCCGGGCATCGCCGCCTCCATCTTCGAGCCCCTGGCCGAGGCTCACCTCTCAGTGGATACCATTGTCCAGAACGCCAGCGCAGAGCAGCTCACCGACCTCACCTTCACCATCTCCAGGAGCGACCTGCCCAAGGCCCTGCCCATGGTGGAGGGGGTTGCCAAGGAGATCGGCGCGGGCGAGGTGGTGGCCGACGACCGCCTGGGCAAGGTGAGCATCGTGGGCACGGGAATGCAGAGCACACCGGGCTACGCCTCCCGTATGTTCCGCACTCTCTACGACGCCGGCATCAACATCGAGATGATCTCCACCAGCGAGATCCGCATCACCTGCATTATCAACGAATCGCGGGTGGAGGATGCGGTGCGCGCCCTGCACGAGGCTTTCGAGCTGGAGAAGGCGGAGCCCTCGGAGCTGTAGGAGACTACCGAACCCCCTCGAGGATCGGAAGGTTATGCCCGGCACCGGGGTGGTGGTTGCCCGTGCGGCCATGATGAGGGGAAGGTGGTCTTAGAGGGAGGTGTGTTCCTGGGCCAGGTGTATGGTCATGGCCCTGCATGGTCATCGCCCGCGGTCAGGACCGGGAAGATCATCTCCTGGTACTACGGAAGGGGCAGCAATCCTTCGAGTGTTCGGCGGGAGGCCCCAGGAGCGTCGCGCGCATGAGGATCTCGATCATCTCGGCGAATCGCTTTCGGGGGCCCAACCCGGTCCTTCCTATCGGGCCGGCCATCGTCGCAGGCACGCTCCGGGCGCACGGGCACGAGGTGCACCTGCTGGACCTCTGCCAGGACGATGCCCCGGAGCAGGCCATCCTTTCCCATCTTGCCGCGTGGGAGCCTGACCTGGTCGGAGTAGGCCTGCGAAATATCGAGAACAACCAGCTCATACGCCACCAGTCCTTTCTGGAGGAGGCCGAGCGGTTCGTCCAGGCCGTGAAGAAGGCCACCTCCTCCCCCATCCTCCTCGGCGGGTCGGGCTACTCCCTCTTCCCGGGGGAGATCCTGGAGCGT
Source organism: Dehalococcoidia bacterium (assembly GCA_049678585.1). Taxonomy (GTDB): domain Bacteria; phylum Chloroflexota; class Dehalococcoidia; order DSTF01; family CAZFGZ01; genus CAZFGZ01. The sequence continues at coordinate 18,683 of JBAUEL010000005.1, read as the reverse complement.
CTGGACGTGCCCTACGGGTTGGCGGGCGATGCGGAGGAGTCGGTCGCTGCGCTGGTGGACTGCATCGAGAAGGAGGTCCCGGCCGACGACGTCCCCGGCGCCTGCTACCTGTCCGAGGGCAAGGCAGTAGTCACGGGCGAGGCGAAGGTGCGCCGCTTCGCCGGTCTCCCTCGGCCGGCCTTCGACCTGCTGGACTGCCCCAGGTACCTGGCCGAGGGCGCCGTCATGCCCATCGAGAGCAAGCGCGGCTGCGACCTGGCCTGCTCCTACTGTTCGGAGAGCGCTGACCCCGAGGGGGCCCGGCTGAGGCCGCCGGAGCTCACCGTAGCGGAGATCGAGCGGATCATCGGGGAGATGGGGACCAATAATGTGTTCTTCCCGGACGGGGTGTTCCAGCACCCGCCCGACCACGCGATGGCGTTGTGCCGGGAGATCACCAGGCGAAGGCTGGCCGTGGTCTGGCATACCGACGTCAACCCCGTGGGCCTGTCGAGGGAGCTGCTGGAGGCGATGAAGGAGACGGGCTGCGGCGGGGTGGTTCTGGGCCTGGAAGCGGCCACCGATGAAATGCTCAAGAGCTACCGCAAAGGGTTCACGCAGGGAGACATCGTCCGGGCCCTGGACGACCTGCGCGCCGTAGGCATGCCCTTCATCATGTCCCTGCTGTTCGGAGGCCCGGGGGAGACCGAGGAGTCGGTGTGGCGCGCCCTGGACTTCCTCAATGGGGTAGCGCGCGGCTCCCCGCTCATGATCAATGTGGGGCTCCGGGTGTTCAAGGGGACAGCGCTGGAGGAGACGGCCAGGCAGGAGGGCCGCATCGCCCCCGGCCACAACATGCTCACTCCCACCTACTACCTCTCGCATGACCTCGACGAAGGGCTCGAGGACAGGCTCGACGAGTACTGCCGGGACCGCCCCCAGTGGTTCACCGGGCCCGAGCTCCAGCGCCGCGCCCAGCAGGCCGCCGGACAGTAGTGCCAATCCGGTGGCTGCCGTATGATACGGCGGCGCCAACTTATAGCGAGTAAAGGGGACTACGGACAAAGCGAATTGTCCAACTCCCGACTATAGGGAGGCAACCACATAGCTCGACTGGGTTCAGATTGTACTGAGAGGGGGCGCCAATGCCATCTGCCAAGGTCAAGTTCGGTATCCAGACGGGCCTGGCGAACGTGGAGTGGTCCCAGCTCCTGGAGTTCTGGCGCTTCCTGGACCGGGAGACCGCCTTCTCCAGCATCTGGACCTTCGATCACTTCGTCCCACCCGGACCCGGCCAGGACCCCAACGGCACCTGCCTGGAGGGGTGGACAGCCCTGGCCGCCGCCGCTCAGGCCACCGAGCGTCTCCGCCTCGGCTGCCTCGTCACCGGCAACACCTACCGCCATCCCGCCGTCCTCGCCAAGATGGCCGCCACCATCGACCACATCTCAAACGGCCGCCTCGAGTTCGGCATCGGCGCCGGCTGGCACGAGGACGAGCACACGGCCTACGGCATCCCCTTCTACACGGTGAAGGAGCGGCAGGACCGCCTGGAGGAGGCGGTCCAGCTCATCCGCGCCCTCTTCCAGGCGGATGATCCCGTGGACTTCCAGGGACGCTACTACCAGCTCCGTCAGGCTCCTTTCTCGCCGCCCTGCGTGCAGAAGCCCCACCCGCCCATCATGGTGGGCGGCGGCGGTGAGCGGCGAACCCTGCGCACAGCCGCCCGCTACGGCGACATGATGAACGTGTTCGGGGCAGTGAGCGCGGTCAGACACAAGATCGAGGTGCTGGAGCGCCACTGCCGCGACGCGGGCCGTGACCCCGGCCAGGTCGAGAAAACCATCTCCGGCCTCGTCTTCGTCAGCGACAACCGCGACCTTGTCGAGCGAATGCTTCAGGTATCCGCCCAGAACGCCGGCGTCTCCGTCGAGGAGGCCCGCAAGGAGCTACCCGTAGGCGACGCCCCCCACGTCCGCGAGGTCATCCAGCAATACGCCGACATCGGCGTCTCCTACATCATCATGATGAGCCTGGCGCCCTACAACTTCGACGTCTACCGGCGCATCTCGGAGCAGGTGGTGGAGGCGTTCCAGTAGCCACGCCGACCGGCCCTAGCAGGGTGGTGAGAAACTCCAGCAGCCGGGGGTACAGGGGGCTCTGCCCCCAAGGTTTCTGCCCTCAGCCTTGCCCGTCCGAGCATTCCGCCCCCGCGCAGCGGGGCGGGGGGCCTGGGGGGTGTCCCCCTAATTAGAACATTGCGGCCGCGAGCCCCCGCGCAAGCGGGGTGCGACGTGGCCGAGGCAGCGGTGGGCTTGTCGCCGCGGCTTGCTAGAGCCCCAGGATCTCGATGGAGTAGGCCCCCAGGAAGGCCAGGGCCAGGCCGCGCACGTTCTTGCCCGCCAGCACCGCCAGCATGAACCGCCAGAAGTTCATCCGCACCGCCCCCGCGGTAAGCCCGGCCAGCTCGAACGCCGGGTTGGGGACGGCCGACAGCACGAACAGAGTGAGCATTCCGTAACGGGCCATCAGCCAGCTCACGGCCCGAGCCACCCGCCCCACAACCCGGCGGAACCAGGCCGGTCCGCCGATCTCGCGGCCCCTGGCCACCTCCCCACCCATGCTGCCCGCCACGTAGGCGGTGATCTCTCCCAGGGCCATGCCCGTGCCCCCCAGGAGGCCCACCGGCACCGGGCTCAGGGTCTCGCCGCCGCTCAGGATGAGGGCCTGGCCCGCCGCCGTCAGGCCGGGCACAGGGATGAACACGGTGGCTGTGCTCGCCAGGTTGGCGAGGAAGATACCGGCGTAGCCGAACCCCTCCAGATTCTCCTCGCCGAGGTCCACCCAGATGGGCAGCAGCAGCAGCGCAATCGAGGGTGCCAGCACCAGCGCCGCTGCCGCCACCGCCAGGGCCACGCGCGCCCTCCGACTGGCGGGCAGGTGCCGCGCCAGCCGCTCGTACAGGGTCACCAGTCGCGCTGGCGCGGAGGGAGCCGTCTCCTCGCTCTGCTGCGGGCTGTTGGTCTGCATCGGTTCGCCCTAGCTTATCCCGCCGGACCCGATCACGTCACCTGAGCCCGGCGGCCGCATTCACGCATGCTGGCCCGATCCTACGCCCCAAGACGAACGAGGGGGCGTCTCTCGACGCCCCCTCGGGTCATTCCGGCTGTCGCCCTCAGCTCAGCCCCAACTCCCGCTTGATCTCCTCCGGCAGTTCGAAGTCTTCAAGGCCCACAGCCTCTACGCCCTGGAGTTCGGGAACCTGTTCGTTCAGGACACGCTCGATGCCCATGCGGAGGGTCATCATGCTCATGGGGCAACCCGCGCACGCCCCAGTGAGTTCGAGACGGGCAATGCGATCCTCCGTCACCTCCAGCAGGTTAACATCGCCGCCGTGGGACTGGAGAGTGGGACGGACCTGCTCCAGCACCGAGTCCACCCTCTCATACAACTGCTCAGCCGTAGTCATAATCTCACCAACCTTTTCCAACTCTACACAAAATGCTAGCACGCGGGCCCGCGCAGGGTCAAACCCATCCCGGAGAAGTAGGGGATTCCCCTAGGGATATTGGGGAAAACCCTGATGGTGCCGGTGACTCCCACGCATTAGCATCCAGAGCGGTGCTGACTCAGGCAAGGAGGCACTTCATGTTTCGGCGCTGGTACTGGCCATTCCTGTGGATCCTGATCGTCCCGCTGGCTACCCTGCCCGCGTCCATCGCCCTGCAAGAGGGGCTGGAGATCTACGATCAAACGCAGATCGGCGTGGCCTACGGCTCCACCTGGGTTGAGCGCGACTACGCCCTGCGGACCCTGGCGCCCGCGCTCCTCAACCTGCTGGTGTTCGCCTGGCTGCTGGCCGGTACCATCCGAACGGCCTGGGCCACCCTGTGGGTTGGGGTCATTGCCGTAGCCCGGCTGGCCATCCCCGCCGTTATCCTCTTCACCACCGGCGTCGTCGGTGCGGACGGCATCCACTACGTGGACTGGACACCCACCCGGGCGATGATCTTCGTAGCCGAGCTGGAGCTGTGGCTGGGCGGCCTGTTGCTCTGGCTGCTGTTCGCCCTGGCGACCCGCGTCCAAGACAGGTACGTCGAAGAAAGGATGGAGCCCGTCGAAGAAGGCTGGAGCCACTAGAGGCACTGCCACCCCTCCGACGAACCCGGTCGTGAGCCCGTCGCCCCGGCGGGCTCCATCCTTTTTGCCACGAAATTCACATAAGCTTCCCACCCTCTCGCCCGCTACCCTGCTACAATGGCCGCGCTTACCCCATGTTCACGCACCTTCATCTTCACACGGAGTACTCACTCCTCGACGGCCTCTTGCGCATCTCCCAGCTCATGGACCGTATCCAGGAGATGGGGCAGGAAGCGGTGGCCCTCACCGATCACGGCGTCCTCTACGCCGCCATCGACTTCTACCGGGAGGCGCGGGCCCGCGGCCTCAAGCCCATCATCGGCATCGAGGCCTACGTGGCCCACGGCTCCCGCCGCTCTCGCGACCCCCAGCGCGACAAGTCGTCTAACCACATCACCCTCCTCTCCCGAAACCTGACCGGCTATCGCAACCTGCTGACCCTCGTCACCAAGGCCAACCTGGAGGGCTACTACTACAAGCCCCGCATGGACAGGGAGCTGTTCGAACAGCACGGCCAGGGCATCATCGCCCTGTCCGGCTGCCACTCCAGCGAGCTGCACCGCCTGCTCATGGACGGCCGCTACGACGACGCAGTGGCCGCCGCCCGCTGGTATCGGGAGGTCTTCGACGACTTCTACCTGGAGCTCCAGGAGCACAACATGCCCGAGGTGCAGGCGGTCAACCGCGAGCTGGTCCGCATCTCCCGCGAGACCGGCATCCCCCTGGTGGCCACCAACGACTGCCACTACATCTATCGCGATGACGCCCCCACCCACGACATCCTCCTCTGCATCGGCACCAACACCTCCGTCCTGGACGAGCGTCGCATGCGCATGTCCGACGACTCCTACTACATCAAGTCCGAGGAGGAGATGCGGGCCCTCTTCCCGGAGCTGCCCGAGGCCATCGATAACACCTGGCGCATCGCCCAGAGCTGCGACCTGGACCTGGAGTTCGGCCGCCTCCACCTGCCCGAGGCCGACGTCCCTCCGGGCCTCTCCCCCGATGACCACCTCGCCCAGCTCTCCCGAGAGGGGCTGGCCCGTCGCTATCCCCAGGTGAGCGAAGAGGTACAGCGCCGCCTGGAGTACGAGCTGTCGGTGGTGCGGGAGACCGGCTTCGCCAACTACATCCTGGTGGTGAAGGACTTCTCAGACTTTGCCCGCAGCCGCGGCATCCTCATGGGGGTGCGGGGCAGCGCCGCCGCCAGCCTCATCCTGTACTCCCTGGGCGTCACCGACATCGACCCCCTGGAGCACCGCCTCGTGTTCGAACGCTTCCTGAACGTGGAGCGCCGGGAGATGCCCGACATCGACCTGGACTTCGCCGATGACCGCCGCGACGAGGTCATCCGCTACGTGGCCGAGAAGTACGGCCACGACCGCGTGGCCCAGATCATCACCTTCGGCACCATGGGAGCCAAGGCCGCCATCCGCGACGTAGGCCGCGCCCTGGGCATGACCTACAGCGACGTGGACCGCGTGGCCCGCCTGATCCCCAACGTCCTCCACATGACCATCGAGCGGGCCCTGGAGGACTCGCCCGAGCTGGCCAGCATCTACGAGATGGACGAGCAGGTCCGGCGCCTGGTGGACACCGCCCGACGCCTGGAGGGCATCGCCCGCCACGCCAGCACCCACGCCGCCGGCGTGGTCATCTCACGCGACCCCCTGGTGGACCACGTCCCCCTCCAGAAGCCCAGCCGGGGCGATGAATCATCCATCCCCATGACCCAATTCGCCATGGACCAGGTCGCAGAGATCGGCCTGCTGAAGATGGACTTCCTGGGGCTGGTGAACCTCACCGTCCTGGGCCGGGCCGTGGAGATCATCCGCGAGGCCTGGGGCCAGGAGATCGACCTGCTCAACCTGCCCGACGGCGACCCCCAAACCTTCGAGATGCTCTCCAAGGGTGAGACCTTCGGGGTGTTCCAGCTCGAATCGGCAGGGATGCGGCGTCACATCCAGGAGCTGAAGCCCACGGCCATCGGCGAGCTGGCAGCCATGGTGGCCCTCTACCGCCCCGGCCCCATGCAGCACATCCCCGCCTACTGTCGCGCCAAGCACGGCCTGGAGGAGACCCGCTACCCCCACCCCGACCTGGCGGACATCCTGGACGAGACCTACGGGGTCATCACCTACCAGGACCAGGTGCTGCTCATCGCCCAGAAGTTCGCCGGCTACACCCTGGGCGAGGCCGACGTCATGCGCAAGGCCATGGGCAAGAAGATCCCCGAGGTGATGCGCGCGGAGCGCGAGCGCTTCCTGGCCGGCGCCAAGCGCAAGGGCTACCCGGAGGAGGCAGCGGCGCAGATCTTCGAGCTCATCCTCCCCTTCGCCGGTTACGCCTTCAACAAGGCCCACGCCGTCTGCTACGCGACCATCGCCTACCAGACCGCCTACCTGAAGGCCCACTACCCCGCCGACTACATGACCGCGGTCCTCTCCCTGGCCTCCAGCCACCCGACGGGCGCCCAGGAGCGCATCGCCGCCGCCGTGGCGGAGAGCGCCAAGCTGGGCATCCCTGTCCTCCCTCCCGACATCAACCACAGCGGCACTAACTTCACCCTGGCCCGCGTCGAGGATGAACGGCAGGCCATCCGCTTCGGCCTGGCCGTGATCAAGAACGTGGGCTGGGGCGCCGCCGAGAGCATCGTGGCGGAGCGCGAGGAGAACGGCCCCTTCACCTCCATCGAGGACTTCTGCCGGCGCATCAACCTCAAGAGCCTGAACCGCCGTGCCCTGGAGAGCCTGATTAAAGCCGGCGCCCTGGACGCCCTCGGCCAGCGCGGCACCGTCCTGGCCAACCTGGACCGCATCATCTCCCTGGCCCAGCGAGAGCAGCGCCTGCGCGAGTCAGGTCAGGCCACCATGTTCGACCTCTTCGGTGAGAGCGTGACCACCCCTCTGCCTGGCCTGGAGCTGGAGGAGGTGGAGACCAACCGCGCGCAGGAACTCTCCTGGGAGAAGGAGCTACTGGGGGTGTACGTCTCTGAGCACCCCTTCAGCGCCGCCGCCGTCGCCCTCGCCCCCCACGTCACCGCCGTATGCAGCGAGGTGACCGCTGAGATGACCGGCCGCGAGGTAGTCCTGGCGGGCATGGTCACCGCCACCCGCCGCCTCTTCACCCGCGACGGCCGCGTCTTCTGCGCCGCCCAAGTCGAAGACCTCTCCGGCAGCGTCGAGGTCACCGTCTGGCCGGACCTCTTTGACGGCACCCAGGACCTGTGGATAGAGGGAAACATCCTCGTGCTGCTCCTGCGGGTGCGCGAGCGCCGCGATCGACTTCAGCTAAGCGTCCAGCAGGCCGCCCTCTACCAGGCGGGCGGGGCGGCCCCTCGTCCCTTCGTGATTCCAGACTGGTTGCGGGCCGGGACCGGGATGCCACGGGACAAGGGGCAAGCAGCGGCCACCACGGAGACTCGGAGACCGCCAGCGACCCCTGACCTCGGACCCCCGACCCTCCCCGCCCGGCTGCGCATCAACCTGCACGAAAGCGAGGACGAAGAGGCCGACCGGGGGCGGCTGGGCGCCATCGTGGCCGCCCTGGCCGACTTCCCCGGCAGCGACGAGATACGCCTCACCGTCCACACCGGTGACGGCGGCGAGACGGAGCTGGCCCTCCCCTCGGCGCGGGCCTGCCCGGAGCTGGCCCAGCGCCTGGCCCAGGTCGTCGAAGGCCACGGCGAAGTACAACTGGAAACCGGACAGTCACGCGTCCCGGCCTGAACGCCCCGCCGGGAGCGCCCCCGAACCCTCCCTTTGTTGGTCCCCGACGGTCCATTCGGCAGTTGCGCCATCGGCCCTGTGCGGCTACATTCTTGTCGGCAACTCTAGCGACAATGCACGAAAAGGAGGTCTGATACCGTGGGAGAGAAACTAAAAGGCCGCGTGGCCATCGTCACCGGAGCAGGACGCGGCATCGGCCGCGGCGAGGCCCTCGCACTCGCCTCCGAAGGAGCCAAAGTCATCGTCAATGACCTGGGCGGCGGCGCCGACGGCACCGGCGCTGCCAAGGGCCCCGCAGACGAGGTCGTGGACGAGATCAAGAAGATGGGCAGCGAAGCCATCTCCAACTACGACAACGTCGTAGACTTCGCCACAGGCGAAAAACTCGTCAAACTAGCCCTCGACACCTGGGGACAACTCGACATCGTCATCAACAACGCCGGCATCCTCAGAGACCGCATGCTCTTCAACATGGCCGAGGAAGAATGGGACGCCGTCATCGCCGTCCACCTCAAGGGACACTTCAACCTCGCCAAGCACGCCTGCATGTACTTCCGACAGGAGCGCAAACCCGGCGTCATCATCAACACCTCCTCTACCTCTGGTCTGGGCAACCCCGGCCAGAGCAACTACGCTGCCGCCAAAGAGGGCATCGTCGGCATGACCCGTACCCTCGCCAGGGAGATGGGCCGCTACGGCGTCCGCTGCAACGCCATCCGGCCCCAGGCGGCAACTCGCATGACCCTCAGCGACGACATGCGCAGGCGCTTCGAGCGCGCCGGCGAGGCGGGCATGAAGATGCTCGCCGCCCTGGAGAAGCAGGAGCCTACCGAGATCGGTCCTCTGGTGGCCTGGCTCTGCACTGATGAGGCCGCCAACATCAACGGCCGCACCTTCCTGGTGACCGCCGGTCACATCGGGCTGTACTCCGAGCCTGAGATCGTCGGCTCGATCGACACCGACAAGTCCTGGTCGGTGGACCTGGTCTCGGACATGCTCCCCAAGCAGGTCACCAAGGACCTGGTCAACGAGTGGCCGGCACAGCCCCCTAAGGAGTAGGCCGGACCGCAGCCCCACGCAGCCATCGAAATGGAGGGGGCGCGCAAGAAGCGCGCCCCCTCTGCGGCCCCCCAAGTTGCCGCCCTGCCCACCATAAAGTAGACTACCCTTGACCAAGGCCCGCACGGAGGCTCCCCGAGCCTCCGTTTTTGCCCGAGGCTGGCTATGGCCGTGGACATCGCCGCGATCAACGCCCAGGTCAGGGAGCAGAGCCGCTTCGTCCAGCAGGTCAAGGCCGAGGTGGCCAAGGTCATCGTCGGCCAGGAGTACCTCATCGACCGCCTCCTCGTCGCTCTCCTGTGCCGCGGCCACATCCTCATCGAGGGCGTGCCGGGGCTGGCCAAGACCCTCGCCGTCAGCACCCTGGCTCAGGCCATCAATGCCACTTTCGTGCGCATCCAGTTCACCCCAGACCTCCTGCCCGCGGACCTCACCGGCACCACTATCTACAACCCCCGGGACAGCCGCTTCGATGTGCGCAAAGGGCCCGTCTTCGCCAACATCGTCCTGGCCGACGAGGTGAACCGCGCCCCCGCCAAGGTGCAGTCGGCCCTGCTCGAGGCGATGCAGGAACGCCAGGTGAGCATCGGCGGCACCACCTTCCCCCTGGACGAGCCCTTCATGGTCCTGGCCACCCAGAACCCCATCGAGCAGGAGGGCACCTATCCCCTGCCGGAGGCCCAGCTCGACCGCTTCATGCTCAAGGCGGTCATCACCTACCCCACTCGCGGCGAGGAGAAGCAGATCCTGGAGCGCTTCGTCATGGGCGAGCCCGCCCCGGTGCGCCGGGTAGTCGACCTGGAGGCTATCCTCAAGGCCCGAAAGGCCTGCCAGAGCGTCCACCTGGACGACCGCCTGAAGGACTACATCGTGCACGTGGTGTACGCCACCCGGGAGCCCGAGGCGTACCGCATGGGCGCCCTCAAGCCCCTCATCGCCTATGGGGCCTCCCCCCGGGCCAGCATCTTCCTGGCCCAAACCGCACGCGCCCACGCCTTCGTCCAGGCGCGGGGCTACGTCACGCCTGACGACGTCAAGGCGGTGGCCCTGGACGTGCTGCGCCACCGGGTCATTGTTACCTACGAGGCGGAGGCAGAGGAGGTCAGCAGCGAGGAGGTGGTGCGGCGGGTCTTGGAGGGCGTGGAGGTCCCCTAGGAGGCACCTTTGGAGGCGAGGCCAGCTGCCTGGCGGTGGCAGACAGGCGTCGGCCGGTGGACCAGGCTGCTGGCATCCGAGGACTTCCTCTGGCTGGTCGGCATCATCGCCCTCGCCGTCCTCCTGCGGGCCATCTGGGTGGCCTACGCCGTCGTAGACCCCACCGACGGCCGCCTCGACGACTCGGTCTTCTATCACCAGATGGGCGCGATGCTGGCACGCGGCGAGGGCTACAACAGCCCCTGGAGCGGCCTGCCGACGGCCCAGTGGCCTCCCGGCTACCCCTTCTTCCTGACGGGCCTCTATTTCCTCTTCGGGCCCACCGTGCTGGGGGCCAAGCTGGCGAACGTCTTCCTGGGTGCCGCCACCTGCGCGCTGGTCTATGCGGCGGGCCTCCACATCTTCGACCGCTGGTCGGCCCGCCTGGGGGCGGCTCTCCTCGCGGTGTTCCCGGGCCAGATCATGTTCTCCTCCACGCTGTACTCGGAGACCGTGTTCACCTTCCTCTTCTGGGCGGGGGTGCTGGCCACAGTTGTGCTGGCGCGGAGGCAACCGGCCGCGGTGGGCCCCTGGCTCGCCCTGGGCGTCCTGTTCGCCGCGGCGGCCTTCGTTCGCGAGGTCGCCCTGGCCCTGCCGGTTATCGCGCTCCTGTACTGGGGCCTCTCCAAGGTGGGCTGGCGACGGGCGCTGCGCTGGACCGCCCTGGCCCTCGTGGGCATGGCCGCACTCATCCTGCCCTGGTCTCTCCGCAACTACCTGGCGATGGATGCTTTCGTCCTCCTCTCCTCGAGTGCCGGCAGCAACTTCTGGGTGGGCCACCACGAGGGAGCCAAGGGCGGAGAGCCCTTCTCTCAGTTGGTCGAGCTCAACAACCAGTACGGCCCGCTGACCAGGCCGGGCGGCGAGATCGATATCAGCCAGAACGGCCTGCGCGATGGGCTGAAGTTCATGGCTACCCACCCCGGCGATGAGCTCCGCTTCGTGGGATTGAAGCTCCGCGACCTCTACAAGCAGGATACCGCCGGGCTGGTCCTCAACGAGTGGGGCGGCCTTCGAGCCTTCCTGACGGATTCGGTTCGCTCGGCGCTGGAAGTGCTCATCAATGCGTTCTACTTCGCCGTGCTGGCCCTGGCCGGGCTCGCCCTGTTCCACTGGCTCCGGCTGAAGGGGCGCGGGCCCGTCATGCCCCTTGTGGTGATTGCCGTGGTGACGGCGGGACACGTGCTGTTCTTCGCCAACACCCGCTTCCATTTCCCGGTGATGCCGGCATTCTGCCTGCTGGCCGGTTGGGGAGTCATCAGCACGGTCAGGGCCGCCCGGGCCTCCTCGCTCCGGCGGGCGATGGAAACCTCCGGCCCCGCGGGCTGACCGGCGCTCGCTGGGCCTTGAACAAAAGTAGGTTGCACATGCATCGCGGCGAACGCTCAGTGAGGCGCCGCTTCTCATGCCGCAGGGGGAGAGCTTGAGAGCAAGAGTCGCGGCGTGGCGACGGCAGGCGGGCCTCAACCGTTGGGCGGGGCTGCTGGCCTCCGAAGACGTTCTATGGCTGGTGGGCATCGTCGCCCTCGCCGTCCTCCTGCGGGCCGTCTGGGTGAGCTACGCCGTCGTCGACCCCTTGGACGGCCGATTCGATGACTCGGTTTTCTATCACAACATGGGTGCGATGCTGGCACGTGGCGAGGGCTACAACAACCCCTGGAGCGGCCTGCCGACGGCGGCGTGGCCCCCGGGCTATCCGTTCTTCCTGGCAGGCCTCTACTCCCTCTTCGAGCCCAACCTGCTGGCAGCCAAGCTGGCCAACGTCTTCCTGGGCGCCGCCACCTGCGCGCTCCTCTACCTCCTCGGCCTCCACCTGTTCGACCGGTGGTCCGCCCGCCTGGGGGCGGCTCTCCTCGCGGTGTTTCCCGGCCAGGTCGTCTTCGCGTCCCTCATCTGGGCGGAAACGCTCTTTACCTTTGTGTTCCTCCTGGGGCTGCTGTGCATACTCTTCGCGGCCAGGAGGCCCTCCACGTTCGGACGTGGCTGGCCCCTAATGGCAGGCCTGCTCTTCGGCGTCGCAGCGCTGATACGGGGGCAGGGCCTGCTGCTGCTCCTCATCGCCCTCCTGTTCTGGGGCCTCACCAGCGGCCGCTGGCTGCGGGCCCTCCGCTGGACCGCTGCAGCGGCAGTGGTCGCTGTCGCCCTCCTGATCCCGTGGGGCGTACGCAACTACCTGGCTATGGACAGCGTCGTCCTCATCTCCACCAGCACCGGGGGCAACTTCTGGATGGGCCACCACGAGGGGGCCACCGGCCGCGGAATCCTGACCGACGCGGAGATCCCTGGGCATGAGCACGGACCCCTGGACGGGCCAGGAGGAGAAGTCGACATCAACGAGGCGGGGCTCCGCGAGGGCCTCAAGTTCATGGTCACCCACCCGCTGGATGAACTGCGGCTGGCCGGCCTTAAGATACGGTGGCTATACGGGCACGATGTCGTGGGCCTGAACCTGAACGAGGACTTCGGCTTCAGAGCGTTCATGAATGACACGCTGCGTGCCGTGCTGAGGCCCCTCTCTAACGTCTTCTTTGCCGCGGTATTGGCTGCGGCCGGCTTCTCCCTGCTGCACTGGCTCCGAGAGAAGGTGACGGGTCCCCTTCTGCCCGTGCTGACCATAGCCGTCTGGACCATGGGCCACGTGGCGTTCTTCGGCGAGCCTCGCTTCCATTTCCCCATCATGCCCGCATTCTGCCTGCTGGCGGGGTGGGCAGTTGTCAGCACGCTGGCTGCCATGCGGGCCTTCGCCCTTCAGCGTGCCCCGAGCGGCACCCACTCCCAGGGATAAGCGAGAGCAGGCGGGGCCCTGGCTACGCCTATTGCCCATATGGTTGCGGGTGCGGGTATCATAGATGCGGTGCAACAGATGAACCCAACAGCCACCGAGCAGCCTCCCATCCCGCCCGAGCTGCTCCAGAAGATCCGCCGCATCGAGATTCGGGCGCGGCGGCTGGTAGCCAACCTCTTCCTGGGGGAGTATCACAGCGTCTTCCGCGGACGCGGCTTGGAGTTCTCGGAGGTGCGGGAGTACCAGCCGGGCGACGACGTCCGCTCCATCGACTGGAACGTGACCGCCCGCATGGGCACGCCCTACGTCAAGAAGTACGTGGAGGAGCGAGAGCTCACCGTCCTGTTGGTGGTGGATGTCAGCGCCTCAGAGGCCTTCGGCACGGGGGCGCAGACCAAGGGCGAGGTGGCCGCCGAGGTGGCCGCCCTGCTCGCCTTCGCCGCCGTCGCCAACAACGACCGCATCGGTCTGCTCACCTTCAGCGACCGCATCGAGAAGTTCGTTCCACCCCGCAAGGGCTCGCAGCACGTCCTGCGCATCGTGCGCGAGCTGCTGTACTCACGCCCTCGGGGGCGCGGAACGGACATCGCCGGCGCCCTCGCCTACCTGACCCGCGTGGCCCGGCGGCGCAGCATCATCTTCCTCATCTCCGACTTCCTTGACCGGGGCTTCGAGGGAGCCCTGCGCGTAGCGGTCCAGCGACACGACCTGGTGGCCATCAGCCTGACGGACCCGCGGGAGCTCTCCCTGCCCCCGCTGGGGCTGCTGGAGCTGGAGGACGCCGAGACCGGCCAGCCGTTGCTGCTCGACACAGAGGACAGAGAGACACGCCGGCAGTACGCCCTGGCCGCAGCACAAAGACGCGAGGAGCGCCAGCAGCTCCTGCGCTCCATGGCGGTGGACGAGGTGGCCATCGCCACCGACCGCTCCTACGTCCAGCCGCTGATGGCCTTCTTCCAGGCCCGAGCACGCAGGATCTAAGAGATGGTATTGTGAGAGTCCCAGCGGTACCTGGTTCGGTCTTGGTGGGAAGGCGTTGTCAACGCGCTGCTGCGGGTTGAAAGAGCATGTTGCGAAAGGGGGAGTGCAGAGGGGCTCTGCCCCTCTGCCGGGGGTCTGGGGGTGTCCCCCAGATTCCAAATACATCTCGCGGGCGGGCGGGTGGGCCGAACCACTTAACTTCTGCCACAGGCTTTGAAAACCCGCAGCTTGTGGATACGGGAAAAGGTGCCGCGGACTTCAGTCCGCAGGGGAAGAAAGCGAATCCATCAACTTTGAGCCAGTCACTCCCTGCCATTCAGCTTGGGGCGCGCTGCAGGCCCTATCGCCTCGCAGCCACGGCCCTGGCTGCCCTGCTGGCGGCCGTCCTGTCATCTACCGCTGCCTCGCACGCGCAGCAGCCCATCCTGGCGAACGCCCGCCTGGAGCCCTCGCGGGCCACCGTGGGCGACCGCATCACCCTCACCGTGGCCATCCACCACGAGGCGGACATCACCATTGAGACCCCCGAAACCGAGGCCGGCTTCGGCGCGCTGGCGCTGGTGGAGGCAGCGCCGCCGGAGACTCAGCCCCTGGGCGACGGCCTGATGGCGACACGCCTGGCCTTCGTCCTGACGGCCTTCCAGACCGGCGACCTGACCGTCCCTGCCCTGACCATCGACTACCGCGACGCCCAGGGCCGAGAGGGCTCCCTGGCTACGCCCGCCCTTCCCCTCTTCATCGAGAGCGTCATACCCCCCGGCGAGGACGCCGAGGACATCCGTGACCTGAAGCCCCAGGCAGTGCTGTCGGGCGGTACGCCCGCCTGGGTGTGGGCGACTCTGGTCACTACCGGATTCATCATCGTCACCCTGCTGACCTTCGGGCTCATGGGATACGCCCTGCGGGAGACCGAGCCCCCGCCGGTGTCCCCGCCGCCCCCACCTCCACCCCACGAGGTGGCCCGCACCGAGCTGGACCGCCTCTCCTCGCTGAACCTCGGCCAGGCTGAAGAGGTGCGGCAGTACTATCAAGGCCTGGCCTCCTGCCTGCGCCGCTACCTCTCGGAGCGCTTCGGCTTCCCCGCCTTCGCCATGACCACCCACGAGCTGGAGCAGCGCATGACCGACCTGGGGGTGGAAACGTGGCCCGCGCGCTTGGTCAGCGGCCTCCTCCAGGAGTGCGACGCTGTCCAGTTCGCCCAGTACCTGCCCGCCCCCGAGCGCGCCCAGGCCGACCTCACCACCGCTTACGAGATCGTCGAGCTGACGCAGCCCAGCGCCGCGCCCGACGAGGAGATGAAGGCACAGGCCGAGCCATGAACCTGGAATTCCACTCGCCCTACCTGCTGCTCCTCCTCCTGGCGATCCCCGCGCTGCTCCTCTGGGAGGTGCGGCGCCGAGGGCGCGCCAGCGTACCTTTCAGCAGCGGGGAGGCCGCCCGCGCCGCCCCCAGCACCTGGCGGCTGCGCTGGCGCTGGGTCCCCCGGGCGGTCTGGGCGCTGGCCATCGCCCTGCTGGTGCTGGGCCTGGCCCGGCCCCGCTCGGGCCAGGCCGACGCCCTCATCCCGGCGGAGGGGATCGACATGGTCGTCGCCCTCGACGCCTCCAGCAGCATGCGAATAACGGTGGGCGACCAGGAGTCCCGCCTCGCCGTGGCCCAGAGGGTGCTCTCCGACTTCATCCAGGGCCGTGAGAACGACCGGCTGGCCCTGGTGGCCTTCCGCGCGGAGAGCTTCCTCCTGAGCCCCCTGACGCTCGACTATCGCGCCCTCCAGGAGATGGTAGACGGGGCCGGCGAGGTGGACCTGCCGGATGGCACCGCCATCGGCCTGGCCGTGGCCGACTCTCTCAACCTCCTGCGCGAGTCCACCGCCCGCAGCCGCGTCGTGATCCTCCTGACCGATGGCGAGAACAACCGCCGGGAGGTCGAGCCGCTGGCCGCGGCCCGCATCGCCGACGCCCTGGGCATCCGCCTCTACGCCATCGGCGTCCTCGAGGAGCGGATGGTCCAGCCCGGGGCGGCCTCGGCCCAGCGGGTCAGCGTGGATGAAGAGACCCTGAAGCGCATGGCCGAGGTAACCGGCGGCCGCTACTTCCGGGCCACCAGCCCGCAGGCCCTCGCCGACGTCTACCGAGAGATCGACCGCCTGGAGCGCTCCCGCGTAGGGCAGGAGCGGTTCGCCGCCTTCGAAGAGCTGGCGCCCTACTTCGTCGTGCCCGCCCTGGTCCTGCTGGTCCTGCAGGTAGGCCTGGCGGCCACGGTGTTCCGCCGGCTGCCCTAGCACGATGATGAAAAACTCCGCCAGTCGGGGCTACAGGGGGCGAAGCCCCCAAGGTTTCCGCCCTCAACCTTGCCCGTCCGAGCATTCCGCCCCCGCGCAGCGGCAAGGTTTCTGCCCTCAGCCTTGCCCGTCCGAGCATTCCGCTCCCGCGCAGCGGGCGGGGGGCCTGGGGGGTGTCCCCCCAGATTTGAACATTGAAGCCGCGAGCCGCCGCCGGAGGCGGCGTGCGACGTGGCCGGGTCGGCGGCAGGCTTTTTCAGCACCCTGCTAGGGAGACCACCATGAGCTTCGCCTCCCCTGCGCTCCTCTCCCTGCTGGCGCTGGCCCCCCTGGCCGGCCTGGGCTTCCTCTACCTGGCGCGCTGGCGGCAGCAGGCTGGAGAGCGCTTCGCCCTCTCACCCGCGTCCCAGACCCCGGATCTCTCCCCCAGCCCCTGGCGACGCGGCCTGAAGGCGACCCTGCTGGTCGCGGCAGTAGCGCTCGTATCCGTGGCCGCCGCCCGGCCCCGCATCGGCGAGGAGGAGGTGCTGGTGCAGCAGGAGGGCGTGGAGCTGGTCATCGCCCTGGACGTGTCAGAGAGCATGCTGGTCGAGGATGCAGCCCCCGACCGGCTAGGCCACGCGCAGAGCGAGACCCAGACACTCCTGGAGCGGCTACGGGGCGACCGCGTGGGGCTGGTGCTGTTCGCTCGCAGCGCCATGGTCCGTTCTCCCCTGACCACCGACATGGGAGCCCTCAGCAGCCTGGTGGATCGAGCTGGCCGCGACGCGTTTCGCCTCCTGCCCGGCTCGGACCTGGGAGAGGGCATCCGGGCGGCGCGAGAGGCCCTCGCCGCTGGGGAGGCCGAGAGCCAGGCCATCCTCCTGGTCAGCGACGGCGAGGACCACGCAGGAGGAGCCGTCGACGCTGCCCGCGAGACCGCCCGAGAAGGCATCACTCTCCACGCGGCAGGCGTAGGCACGGCCCGGGGCGGCTTTGTCCCCCTCGTGATCCCCGAAACCGGCCAGACCATACCCAAGTCGGACATCAAGACGGGCGAACCCATCCTCAGCCGCGCCGACGAGGGCCTACTGCGCCGTCTCGCCGAGGCAGGCGGCGGTGACTTCATCTCCCTGACGGGCGAGGCAATGCCCCTGGCGGGCCTGTCGGATGATCTGCGGGAACTCCGCCAGACCCTCTTCGCCGCCGAGTCGGAGGAGCGGCCCATCGAGCGCTTCCAGCCCTTCCTGCTGGCCGCCCTGGCCCTCCTCGCCCTGGAGATGCTGATCCCGGAGCGGCGAGGGGCGTCCAGCCTCCAACGCCGCTGGCTCCGCTGGGCGCCCCTGCCCTCCCTGCTCTTGATGCTGGCTGCGGGGACGGCCTGCGGCTCGGCCGCCGTCGACTTCAACCGCGACGGCAACGACCTCTACGACCGGGGCTCCTACGAGGAGGCCCTGGAATCGTACCGGCGGGCCCAGGCCCTCCAGCCGGACAGAGAGGAGTTCCGCTACAACGCTGGCAACGCCCTCCACCGCCTCGAACTGTACGGCCCCGCCATAGAAGAGGCTCTGCGCGCCCTGCCGGCAGACGACCCGGCGCTGGCGGCCCGCGTGCACTACAACCTGGGCAACCACTACTTTCGGCTGGGCAGCCTCAGCGAGGCCCTGGAGGAGTACAAGCAAGCGCTCCTCCTCGCTCCCGACGATGAGGACGCCAAGTATAATATGGAGGTAGTGCAGCAGCAGCTCGCGCTCCAGCTCTCGGGCGCCCGCGAGGCAGCCGGCGAGGAAGGCGTACCCGGGGGCGTGCGGCCCCAACCCGGCCGCCCGGGCCCCACCGGCGAGGGTACACCGGGGATGGCCGTACCCGGCGAGGAGGGCACAGCGCCCGAGGAGCCGGGGAGAGAGCAGCAGCTTCAGCGGGACCTCGCCGAAGCCCTGGCCGGCATCGACGAAGACTTCACCATCGCCGAAGCCCTGCGCGTGCTGGAACTCGTCGAGGAGCGCAGCCGGCTGCGCGCCGGCGAGGCGCTCGCCAGCCCGCCCCAGCCCGGCGGCCCGCCCGACTACTGAGGAGGCCCTAAAGAACTACCGCCATGAAATGGGTACACCTGGCCACCGCCCCCGACCAGCTCTCCGCCGAGATCTGGGTGGACCTGCTGCACGACGAGGACATCCCCGCCCTCATCAGGCCGTCCGATGCCGTCTCCTTCCTGGGCGTGTCCGGGCTGAGCTGCCGGGTGCTGGTGCCGGATGACCGGCTGCCCGAGGCCAGGGCCGTCCTCGCCGCCAAGCTCGAGGGCGATGCCCCCATCCAGCCCTAGCAGGATCATGAAAAACTCCGCCAGTCGGGGTTGCAGGGGGCGAAGCCCCCAAGGTTTCCGCCCTCAGCCTTCCCCGTCCGAGCATTCCGCCCCCGCGCAGCGGGCGGGGGGCCTGGGGGGTATCCCCCCAGGTTTGGACATAGAAGCCGCGAGCCGCCGCCGAAGGCGGCGTGCGACGTGGCCGGGTCGGCGGCAGGCTTTTTCAGCACCCTGCTAGGGAGACCACCATGAGCT
>JBAUEL010000004.1:0-2469 GCA_049678585.1 Dehalococcoidia bacterium | reverse complement strand
GGGTACGGAAGCTTATCCTCGGTGTGCCAGCGGAAGGCGGCGTGTGTCTCGTCCGGCCGCAGAGGCGCAGCTTGATTGTAAGCCAGCGGCGAGATACCCCAGTCCACGAAGCGCACGTAGCCCTTCTCGCGCATCGTCTCCAGGGTCGTGCCCTCGGGAAGGCTGCCCGATATGGTGCTATCGCGCAGCCACTCATCGGCGATCCTCTCCGGCTCCACGAACTCGCCGTCCTTGGTGATGACATCGTACAGGTTGTCCAGCCTCCGGGCGTTGCCCTGGTTGTCCACGAACTCGCTCATCCCCCGCGCCCTGGCCCGCTCCTCCACCTTCCGGGACAGCAGCAGCGCGATCTCGAACTCCGACTTCGTGTCCCCCGCGGGATCCGTCGCCTTGTCGGAGAAGCACAGGAACAGCAGGTGAGGCGTGGGGATGTGGAAGGTCAGCTTCTCGTAGTGGTGGGCCACCGGCAGGAAGATGTCAGAGTAGAGCCCTGTGGTGTTCATCCGCCAGTCCACCGTCACGATCATCTTCAGCTTGGGCCAGAAGTGCTTGAGGAGCTGGGTCTGCCCTCCCCGAGTGCGCCGCAGGACGTTGCCCCCGCACTCGATGTAGACGCGGGGCGGGGTGTCCGGCCCGGGGCGGACCAGCCCCTCCCACCAGCCCTTCTCCAGCGCCTCCTGCATGTAGCTGTCGAAGGAGCGGGCCATAGTAGGGTCGCCCCACTGACGGTTGTTCCAGTTCTCCTGATAGCCGCAGTGGTAGTACCACAGGAAGGCCGGAGGAACGGTAGGGAGCCCCGGCGCGCCCCGGCGCGACATCTCGATGAGGGCCATCTCCTCGGTCAGGGTAGGATCCTCTTCCTTGATGGCCCTGAGCTGCTCCTGGCGAGCCTCCAGGAGCAGCCGGGTCTCCTCCGGGCCAGAGCGCTGCTTCGCAGCGTAGATGAACGGGCCATCGAAGCCGCTTATGGACCACTCGATGGGGCCGGTCCCCTTCTTCCCCCAGTTGCCGGTGAGCCCCGCTGCCAGCAGGTAGGAGCGGACTTGGAGGTCCGCGTGATAGTACTTGAATGAAGTGCCACCGCACACGAAGGCCGTCCGCTTCTGGGCTACCTTGCGGGCGAGGGTGCGGATGACCTCGGGATTGGTGCCGCAGACCTTCGAGGCCTGCTCAGGCGTGTACTCCCGCAGGCGCTCCCTCAGCAGCTCGAAGACGGGCCGCACCTCCACCAGCGTCCCATCGGCCAGAGTGGCCTGGTAGCTTCCCTCCAGGGCGGGGTCCACCTCCCCCAGAGCCAGGGTACCCCGGGGCGCCTCCACCACCTTGTTGGTCTTGCTGTCCCAGAAGTAGAACTGGTCCTCCCTGCCCCCATCCTCCACCTCGCTCCCCCGCAGGAAGCGCCGGTTGTCCGAGCGCACCAGCAGGGACAGGTCGGTCTGCTCCTTGACAAAGCCCGCGTTGTACAGCCCCTCCTCGATGATCACCTGGCACATGGCCAGGGCGAGGGCGGCGTCGGTGCCCGGCTTGACGGGCACGTAGTAGTCGGCGTGGATGGTAGAGGGTGAGCAGTCGGGGGCGACCGTGACCACCTCGGCCCCGTTGTAGCGGGCCTCCGCCGTGAAGTGATAGCTGGGGATCATCGTGTAGACGGGGTTGGCGTGCGTCTGGAGCACCAGCTCCGAGTGGAACGAGTCGTCCTCGCTGCTGGCCGGGTTGAACTTGCCGAAGGTCAGGTAGATGCCCGGGCTGAAGTCGTTGATGACCGCGTTCACGTCCGTGCTCACGCCGCCCAGCATGTCCGTGACCCTTCTCAGGAACATGCCTGCCATGAGGCCGCCCTGAGCGGGCGTGCCCTCGTTGATGATGGAGTCCGGGCCGTGCTCCTGGATGGCGTCCAGCATGGCATCGGCGATCTCCGTCAGGGCCTGGTCCCAGGAGATACGCTGCCACTTCCCTTCCCCGCGCTCCCCCGCCCGCTTCAGCGGATGAAGCACCCGCTCCTTGCTGTAGAGGAGCTGGCTCCAGGCCGCCCCCTTCTGGCAGCCCATAGGGTTCATGTCCGGCACCCCCGGCTCGATGACGGGGAAGGTGCAGCCCACCTCCTCCCGCACCACCTTGCCGTCCCTCACGTACACCCGATAGGGGCAGTTGCCCGGGTAGCAGTCCACGCAGTGGGTTCCCCAGAAGACCTTGTCCCACTTCCAGCGCTCTCGATAGGCCTCGTCCCAGGCCTTCTGGGGCCCCTCCGGCCGCTGGCTCTTCCGCTGGTCGAACATGCTGGCCGATGCGTCGAACATGGCTGAATCCCTTTCTGAGCCCTCCCTACCAGGGTGCTGAAAGACTACCGCCGCCGGAGACGGCGTGCAACGTGGTCAAGCCAGAGACAGACGATTCCCCATCCCGTTAGCGCGATTATGACAGCGGAGGCGCCGGGCGCAGGTAGTCCCATTTGGCCTGTCCAGAGCGCCC
>JBAUEL010000003.1:0-20779 GCA_049678585.1 Dehalococcoidia bacterium | reverse complement strand
GCCCCTCTGCCGGGGGTCTGGGGGTGTCCCCCAGATTCCAAATACATCTCGCGGGCGGGCGGGTGGGCAGAACCACCTGACTTCTGCATCAGGCTCTGAAGTCCGCAGCATCTTCTGCCGTATTCAGAAGCGGCGGGTCTCAACCCGCCGGGTCGCCAGCAATGTCTTCCCACCAAGAATGGGCCAGAGCCATCTTTTCATTGACGGGCTGAAGACCGCGATGACATACTGGACGTAGCGATAGAGTGAATTTGCCCTTCGGGGAGTTACTATGAACATCGCGCAGCGCCCGCCCTACGAGCTCCTGGAGCACACCGCCGACGCGGGCATCGTGGCGCACGGGGCCACCCTGGCGGAGGCCTTCTGTCACGCCGCGGAGGGCATGTATTCGCTGATGGTGGAGCCCGAGTCGGTAAAGGAGCGGGAGTCTCGCCAGGTAGTGGTATCGGCGGAGGACAGCGAGGGCCTGCTCACCGCCTGGCTCCTGGAGCTGCTCTTCCTGACGGAGACAGAGGAGATGGTCTTCCGGCGATTCGCCATCGATGAGCTGGGCCCGCGCGAGCTGCGGGGGCGGGCTTTCGGCGAGCCGCTGGACCTCTCCCGCCACCGCACCGGCGTGGGGGTGAAGGCAGTGACCCGCCACCTGCTGGAGGTAGCGCAGGAGGACGGGGGCTACCGGGTGCGGGTGCTGTTCGATATCTAGCGGGGAGGGGGAGACTGGCATGGCTACGGACTGGCGCAAGGTCCTCCAGAAGGTCGATGACTATCGCTGGGAGCTGCCCCAGAGCTACAAGGCGGGCATGCGCGTCCCTGCCCTCATCTTCGCCGACGAGAAGATGCTGAAGGTGATGGCCGAGGACCAGGCCATCGAGCAGGCGGGCAACGTGGCCTTCCTGCCGGGCATCGTCAACCGGTCCCTGGCCATGCCGGACATCCACTGGGGATACGGCTTCCCCATCGGCGGGGTGGCGGCCATGCGGGTGGAGGACGGGGTGGTGTCGCCCGGCGGCGTGGGGTTCGACATCAACTGCGGCACGCGCCTCCTCCTCACCACGCTGCGCGAGGACGAGGTGCGGCCCGTCCTCCGCGAGCTGGTGAACCAGCTCTTCCGCGATGTGCCCGCGGGCCTCGGCGGGAAGGGACTCATCCGAGTCAGCAATGCGGAGCTGGACGACCTGATGGTGCGGGGCGCGGCCTGGATGGTGGAGCGAGACATGGGTGAGCCTGAGGACCTGGAGATGACCGAGTCCAACGGCTGCCTGCCCGGCGCCGACCCGGCAGCCGTCAGCAGCCGCGCGCGAGAGCGGGGCAGGGCCCAGTTGGGCACGCTGGGCTCGGGCAACCACTTCCTGGAGGTGCAGGTGGTTGACACCGTATACGACGAGGAGGCCGCCGGGGTCTTCGGGCTGACCGGGCCGGGCCAGGTGCTGATGTTCCTGCACACGGGCTCGCGGGGCTTCGGCCATCAGGTCTGCCAGGACTACCTGGACGTGATGGAGAGGGCCATCAAGCGCTACAAGATCGAGCTGCCCGACAAGCAGTTGGCCTGCGCCCCGGTGAAGTCGCCGGAGGGGCGCGACTACATAGGGGCGATGTCGGCGGCAGCCAACTTCGCCTGGGCCAACCGCCAGTGCATCACCCACTGGGTACGGGAGGCCTTTCAGCGGGTGATGAAGCGCAGCGCCGAGGAGCTCGGCATGGGTCTGGTCTACGACGTGGCCCACAACATCGCCAAGATCGAGCAGCACCGGGTGGACGGGCGCGAGATGACCGTCTGCGTCCATCGCAAGGGGGCCACACGCGCCTTCCCGGAGGGGCACCCGGATGTCCCCTCGCGCTACCGGAGCGTGGGGCAGCCGGTGCTGGTCCCGGGCGACATGGGCCGCTACTCGTACCTTGCGGTGGGGACACAGCGGGCCATGCAGGAGACCTGGGGCTCCACCTGCCACGGGGCCGGTCGGCTGCGCAGCCGGGGGGCGGCGAAGCGCTTCCTGAAGGGGGTGGACATCGCTGCGCGGCTGGCCGAGCAGGGCATCATCATCAGGGCGCAGAACCGCGCCGCCCTGGCCGAGGAGGCCAGCGAGGCCTACAAGGACGTGGCGGAGGTCGTCGAGGTGCTGGACAAGGCGGGCATCTCCCGCAAGGTGGCCAAGATGCGCCCCATGGGCGTGGTCAAGGGCTAGAGGATAGAGGGTGGATGCTGGAACACCGGCAGCGGGCATCGCCTGCGGAGAGAGGCGGCTGAGGTGATAGGGTCGCTGAAGCTGGGGAAGATCGCGGGCATCGAGATCGGTGTCCACTGGAGTTGGCTGTTCATCTTCCTCCTGATCACCTGGTCCTTCGCCGGGGGCATCCTGGAGCACTTCTTTCCGGAGTGGTCGGATGTCCAGAGGTGGGTGGCGGGGGCCGTGGTCAGCCTCATCTTCTTCGCCTCCATCCTGCTGCACGAGCTGTCCCACGCCTTCATGGCCCGCCGCTACGGCATCGAGGTGAAGGGGATCACCCTGTTCGTGTTCGGCGGGGTGGCCAGCCTGGGGCGAGAGGCGCAGTCGGCGCAGCAGGAGTTCGCCATCGCCATAGTGGGACCTCTGACCAGCCTGGGGCTGGCGGCGCTGTTCGCCGCTGGCTACGGAGTGCTGCGTGTGCCCGCGCCGGGCATCGCGGGTATCTCGGCGCACCTGGCGATCATCAACGCCATCATCGCCGTGTTCAACATGGTGCCGGGCTTTCCCCTGGACGGCGGCCGGGTGTTCCGGTCGCTGCTGTGGTGGCGGAACCGCAACCTGCTCTCGGCTACGCGCATGGCCTCGCGCACCGGCGCGGGCGTGGCCTACCTGTTGATGGGCGCGGGGGTGGTGTTCCTCTTCCTGGGCAACCTGATCAGCGGCGTCTGGTTCATCCTCATCGGCATGTTTCTGCGCAACGCATCGACGGCCAGCTATGAGCACGTCCTGGCCGACATGGCCCTGCGCGGCATCACCGCAGCCGAGGCCGCGCGGACCGATTACCAGCCCGTCCCGCCCGACATCTCGCTCCAGGAGCTGGTGGACCGATACGTGCTCTCTCGAAGCGTCCGCTGCTTCCCAGTGGTGAGGGGTGAGGAGCTGGTAGGCATGATCACGCTCACCGACATCCGGCGCCTGCCCCGAGAGCACTGGCCGTATGCGTCTGTGTCCAGCGCCATGACCCCGCTCGAGCGGGTACGCACAGTGCCGCCACGTGAGGAGCTTCGCCAGGTCATGCAGATCATGGGAGAGGCCGACGTGAACCAGGTGCCGGTGGTGGACGGGCGCACCCTTCTAGGGATGGTTTCGCGGTCGGACATCATGCGGCTCATCCAGGTGCGGCGCGAGATGGGCATC
Organism: Dehalococcoidia bacterium; assembly: GCA_049678585.1. Classification (GTDB taxonomy): domain Bacteria; phylum Chloroflexota; class Dehalococcoidia; order DSTF01; family CAZFGZ01; genus CAZFGZ01. Next base: position 17,417 of record JBAUEL010000003.1, on the reverse strand, counting down.
GGCGCGACGACGAGCTAGCCATGCGGTTCGAGTCCCCCGCCTCCTCCCGTGGCCCGTGCTCGGGGCGCGGGAGACTGAGCTCCCGGATCGACCTCCCTGGACAGCACCAAGGTCATGCGGTAATCTCGGTTGTTAACTCGACGCGCTAGGAGCTTGGCTGAATCTATGGCTGGTGGCGGGCATAGGTCTGTGTTTCTTGTCATCGCGGGGCTAGCGGTGGCCACCGTTGTGTTCGGCTTCATTCTGCAGGCAGGATTGTGGCCCGCCGAGGAGCGCAATTCTGCCATGTCGTCTGAGAAAGCGGGTATCGACACGATGCCCGCCGTGGGGCAGGAGGCGGCGGCGCAACACGCGGGCCCACGCAAGGTGGCGCTCTTTGACCCGCCTCCAGGACCCCCCGCATATTGGGAGTTGACCCATGTACTGCAGAGCTCAGTGCTGGATAGGAGCCAGGTTCTTGCCTACTACGGCAACCCCGACACCTCAGAGATGGGGGTGCTGGGCGCTCATGACTTCGAGACGGTGCTCCATCTCTTGGCCGAGCATGCTCGGCTATATGACGACCTCAACGGCTCGGCTGGCATGGTACCCGCTGCGCACCTCGTCTATGCTGTGGCGAAGACCCGGCCTACTAAGAACGGACTTCATTTGCAGTATGTCGCGCAGCAGGACCTAGAGCGATATGTGCAGCTTACCCGCGAGAGGGGCATGCTGCTCATCCTAGACGTGCAGATAGGACGGAGCAGCGCCGAGGTTGAGGTCGAGAAGCTCATCCCGTACCTGCGCCTCCCGCACGTCCACCTGGCCCTTGACCCCGAGTGGGCTGCGAGACCGGGCGAGACACCCGGAATGCAGGTGGGTAGCCTCGATGCGGAGGACATCAATGGTGTGCAGGCCCGGCTCCAGGGGTTGGTGGTGCAGGATCGTTTGCCACCCAAGATCCTCATCGTCCACCAGTTCGCGGACAGCATGATCACCCGGAGCGAGTACATCGAACGGTACTCCGGCGTGGATCTCGTTATCGATATGGACGGGATTGGCCCCCCGGACATCAAGGCATTGAGATACAGCGACTTCGCCGCCCGCGAATACGCACACCACGCGGGCGTCAAGCTCTTTTTCGAGCGCGATCCGGATCTGATGTCAGAGGAGACCGTGCTTTCGCTGAGGCCGCCGCCGTCCGTGGTGATCTACCAGTAGCACAGGGCACACGGCCTGGATGTGAGCCCTATCCCGGATTGGGGCGGCGGGCCTATGTGCTGTTGGGCAATGGCGTCCGCAAGCAGGAACACGCCCAGTCGGGCGGTTGGTTACTTCTCCTCGCCCTTGAAGGGCTCCTTGAGGACCACCTTCACGCCGGCGATGGTGCCAGTCACCGCCTCGCGCACCTGCTCGACAGCGGTAGAGCTGACATCGCCAGCAGCCTTGAGCGCTCCCGTGGCCGCTGCCGAAGCGGCCTCCTCTGCATCAAGGCCTAGCTCCTTGGCCCCAACGATGGCTCCTTCCACAGCGCCCTTCGCCGCCGCACCCACGTCGCCTCCTACCTCCGCGGTGGTCTTGACCACAGCACCAGCGCTCGTGCCGATGGTGTCCATGGTCTCGGTGGTCACTTCCCTGGTACCACGCAGCACTCCAAGCATGGCGCCCTTGGCGGCACTGCCGATATCGCCGCCGACCGCCGCGGCGCCCTGGATAGCCCCGCGGACTACGTCCGTGATGGCGGAGGTCAGAGCCGCCCCTACCGCTCCCGTTTTCTCGATGGTATTCACCAAGGTGCCGCTCACCGTGTCTACCACGGCATCGGTTATCTCGCCGACCCCCCGAATACCATCGATGATGCTGCCCTTCACCGACTGGACAATACCCTTCCGCTCTTCCGTCATACAGTCGCCTCCTTTCTACATGCACTCCATTTCCCGAATTATAAATGGCGGACTTTGCTTCACATTTGGCCTTGGCGTGATTTTAGCAAGGCTGCGATCGCTTGTCAAGCGCGTCTGGTTGGAGCGAGTGTGCGCCCGAGATGCATCGATAAAGCGCAATCAGACGCACAGGGCTCTCCTGGACACCTTGTGCGACGCCATCGGCGCCCTCCACCGAATTGTTCACGTCCAGCCGCCTGTCTGTCGACCTGGGTGGCCGCGAGATGGCGATCGATGCCATAACTAGCTATCAGCCTCCTCTTCGCCCCCTGCCTCCTCCGGTGGCCCGGGCTGGAAAGGCGGCGCCTCGGCTGGCTTTCTCGCTCTCGTGACTCGCCGGGCCACCTCAGTGGCCTTCGCTCCGCGGGTTACCAGCACCCGGTGGGGGAACGGGATCTCGATGCCCTCCTCATCGAAGGCCTTCTTCAAACGCTTGCGCAGCTCGCCCATGACATCCCACTGGCGGATGGGCTGGGTCTCCCCCAGGATCTTGATCTCGATGCCGGAGTCGCCGAAGCCGTCCACCCGCAGGGCGCGCGGCGCGCCGATGATGAGGGGCGCGAAATCGGGGTCCTGGGCCAGCTCCTCGCCCACCCGGTCGATGACCGCCATCACCCGCTCGAGGTCCTCGCCGTAGGCCACGCTCACGTTCATGTTGACCCGCGACCACTGGCGGGTGAGGTTGCTGGAGGTGCGGACCTCGCCGTTGGGGATGCTGTGGACGGCGCCGTCGAGGTCGCGCAGTACAGTCCGCCGCAGGTTCACGTCCTCTACCAGGCCGCCGACACCGGCCACGTTGACGACGTCGCCCTTCCCGTACTGATTCTCCACCAGGATGAACATGCCGTTGATCATGTCCTTGACCAGGCTCTGGGCGCCGAAGCCCACAGCCAGGCCCACCAGCCCGGCGCCCGCCAGCAGCGCGCCGATGTTGACGCCGAGCTCCGGCAGGATGGTGAGCAGCCCGATGACCACCGCCACGAGCATGATGGTCCGGTGGATGACGCGGGCGAGGGTGTCCACCCTCTTCTCGATCTCCACCTCCGGCTCGCCCTGCATCTGCTTGACCACGGCCGCACGCACCGCCGGATCGATAAGGTGGCGCAGGATGCGCAGGACCACGTAAATGGCCACGGCAATGAGGATGATGCGCAGGCCATGGGTCCAGATAGTCTCCGACCAGCGGTCCCAGTTGATGTCAGCGAAGAAATCGCGCATGGAGTCCTCCTTCTCTCATGAGCCGGGTGGTTGCCCCAATGATACCGAAACCCTGCGAGAGGTCGAGGGTACTGTCCCGGAGAGTTCCTTGGAGAACGAGCTCGCTAGGTATGGATCCGCTCCAGGGGGGCGAAGCTCAGCAGCAGCTTCTTGATGCCCGCCTCCCCCTGGAAGGCCACCACCACCTCCTGGTCCGAGGGCTTGACCGTGCAGCTCACCACGATGCCCTCGCCGAAGCGGGGGTGGCGGACTCGCTCGCCGGCGGCGTAGGCGGCTTCGCTGGGAACAGCGGGTTGTCTGCGGAGACGGCCGGGGCCCCGCAGCACCGCCTCGACCTCCTCCTGCACCGCCTCCCGCCGGGTGACCAGGTCCGGCGGCAGGTCCTTCAGGAAGCGCGAGGCGGGGTTCGCGGCGCTCATGCCCATGAGATGCCGGCGGAAGGCCCGCACCATGTACAGGCGCTCCTCGGCCCGGGTCATGCCCACGTAGCAGAGGCGGCGCTCCTCCTCCATCTGGGCGGGGTCATCATACGAGCGGATGTGGGGCAGCAGGCCCTCCTCCAGCCCGACGATGAACACCACCGAGAACTCCAGCCCCTTCGCCTGGTGGAGGGTGATGAGTGTGACCGCGTCGGCCTTCTCGTCGTACTCGTCGATGTCGGTGACCAGGGCCACGTCCTCCAGGAAAGAGAGCAAGGCGGCCTCGGGGGCCAGGCCGTCGTACTCCGAGGCTACGGTGAGGAGCTCCTGCACGTTCTCCCAGCGCTCCTCGCCGTCGTCGAAATGGTCCAGCAGGTACTGCCGGTAAGCGGTGCGCTCCAACGCCGAGGTCACGAGGCTGGAGAGCGAAAGCCTGCCGGCCCCCTCCCTCAGCCCCTCCAGCAGCGCCACGAAGGCGGCCACCGCCTTGGCCGAGCGGGGCGCCAGCGGGTGCGGGGCCGCCTCGTCCCCGGCCGAGGCTTCTCGGGAGACGGCTTCAGCGACCCGCTGCATCGCCCCGTAGAGCGGGCTCTCCAGGGAGGCGGCCCAGGCCTCCATCTCCGCCAGCGTCTTCTGGCCGATGCCCCGGGCGGGCACGTTGATGACGCGGGCGACGCTGACGCGGTCGTAGGGGTTGTGGACCAGCCGCAGGTAAGCGATGATGTCCTTCACCTCGCGGCGCTCGTAGAAGCGGGTGCCTCCCACCAGCCGGTAAGGGATGGCCTCCCGCAGGAAGGCCTCCTCCAGGGCGCGCGACTGGGCGTTGGTCCGGTACATGACGGCGATGTCGCCGTGGCGGCGGTCGCCGCCGCTGACCAGGGCCTGCGCCTCGGCAGCCACGAAGTCGGCCTCCTCCGCCTCGTCGTAGGCCTCGTAGACCGCGATGGGCGGGCCGGCATCCTTCTCGGTCCACAGCTCCTTCTCCTTGCGCTGGCGGTTGAGGCTGATCACGGCGTGCGCGGAATCGAGGATGTTGCGGGTGGAGCGGTAGCTCTGCGAGAGGTAGACCACGCGGGCCTCGGGGTAGTCGCGCTCGAAGTTGAGGATGTTGCGGAGGTCTGCGGAGCGCCAGGCGTAGATGGACTGGTCGGGGTCGCCGACCACGCAGATGTTGCCGTGGCCCCCGGCGAGCTGCCGGGCCAGGACGTACTGGGCCACGTTGGTGTCCTGGAACTCGTCGATGAGGACGTGGAGGAAGCGCTCCTGATACTTGCGCAGGACCTCGTCGCTCTCGCGGAAGAGGCCCACCGTGCGCATGATGAGGTCGTCGAAATCGAGGGCGTTGTTCTCGAGCAGGAGGGCCTGGTAGCGCTCGTAGCAGCGGGCCACAACCTCCTGGAAGTAGTCGCGGACGCTCTGGAGGTAGGCGGCGGGGGAGGCCAGCTCGCTCTTGGCGCGCGAGATAGTGGCGAGGACGGCGCGGGGCTGGAAGCGGTGCGGGTCCACGTCGAGGTCGGCCATGGCCTGACGCATGAGGACCTGCTGGTCGGCCTCGTCGTAGATGGCGAAGCCACGGCCGATGCCGATCTTCTCGCCGTCCGCGCGCAGGATACGGGCGCAGACCGAGTGGAAGGTGCCCAGCATCAGGGAGTGCGCCGACTCGCCCAGGAGGGCCACGACCCGGTCGCGCATCTCCCGCGCGGCCTTGTTGGTGAAGGTGACGGCCACGATGCGATAGGGGTGCACGCCCACCTCCGCCACCAGGTAGGCGATGCGATGGGCGATGACGCGGGTCTTGCCGCTGCCGGGGCCGGCCAGGATGAGGAGCGGCCCCTCGGCGAGCTCGACCGCCTCTCGCTGGGCGGGGTTCAGGCCCTCCAGGATGGTGCTAGCTTTCATACGGGCAGCCCCATTCTAGCACCAGGGGAGCAGCGGTCCACTGTAGGCGAGAGGGAGCCCCGAGATAGGGTGGATGTGGACCCCAGGGGCCACGTCAACGACGAGGCGACAAAGAGAGGGGCAACCAGGCAGTCGCCCCTCTCGACTCGTTCTCTATGGATACTCTATCTCCGGCTGCGGGCCGTGCTCAGGCCAGCGAGGCCAACCATCACTAGCAGGGCGCCGCCCGCCGCTAGCGCGTACCACCAGGTCGCCACGCCGCTCTTTTCCTTAGCCAGAAGGCCGTTGCTGCCGGCTGCTGGCATCGCTGGCGCGGGCACCGCCGCTTCCCAGGAGGGCACGCGCAGGAAGTCCAGCACCACGGCGTCGGTCTCCGCCTGCTTCTCAATGAAGTAGCCGTGGCGGGCCCCCTCCAGCAGAACCAGCTCTGCCCCTGGGATGCGCTCGGCCAGGATGCGGCCGTTGGCGGTCGGCACCAAGGGGTCGTCCGCGCCGTGGAGGACCAGCGTAGGAGCGGTGATGCCAGGGAGGCGGTCGTAGGTGTCGTGGCCGCCGATCGCCTGGATCTGGGCCGCGAACACCTCGGCGGGAGTCGCTGGGTAGTCGGCCAAGCTCTCAAAGCCCTCAATAACCTCCGAGCGATGCTCGGCCAGATAGCCCGGCGAGAACATTACCTCGAGGATGCCGGAGTCTGCAATACCCTGCTCTCCGGCCGCGAAAAGGGCCTCGACGGCCCACTGCTGGGCCGGGACGGACTGAGGGCCGCCCGGCGTGGTGCAGCCCAGAATCAGGGAACGAATCTTCTCGGGGTGTCGCAGTGCCATCTCCTGGGCGATCATCCCTCCCATGGACACGCCATACACATGCGCGGCGTCCACGGCCAGGGCATCAAGTAGAGCAGCAGGGTCATCGGCCAGTAGGGGCATGGTGAGGTCGACGCCCTCAGGGAAGGAGCTCTGACCCGTGCCCCTGTTGTCGAAAACGATGACCTCGAACTCGCTGGCATAGACGGGAACCTGGTCTGCCCAGCCCAGGTGGTTCCCGCCCAGGCCCGAGATGAGGAGCAGGGGCTCGCCCTCGCCGTAGACCTCGTACCAGAGGCGGGCGCCGTTGGCCTCGGCGAACCCGGCGTCGACCGGCGCCAGACCCTCCTCGATGACGACGATCTCGCCTTCGTCGACCTGAGCCCTGGCAGGCCTCGCGGCATCTTGAGGCCCCCAGAAGCCCGCAAGGAGCACCGCCGCCACCGCCAGTATCCCCCACGCTATGAGCCTCCGCTTTCTTATAGACATGGCCTCTTGCCTCTCCTTTCTGTACGTTCCCTCCTCGTTCGGAGTGCCCAGGCCGGGAATGAACAACCTCGACGCTTGGCGGGCCGAGGTTCGCCCTCGCCTCCTTCGAGGGTAGCGTGGCCCCGCAAAGGTCGTGTCACGGGCCGTCAGCCAGATAAGGGAAAACCCTCCACCGCCGTGCGCGAAGGATACGCGTGTGATTCGCAGTTGTCAACAGCGCTCTGGAGTTTGGAAAGCGGTACAGGATCAACGCCGGGGTGGCGCCGTGGATGGCGGCCAACCTCTGCGACGGTTGATACGCTGCCTGCTACTGTGCGACGCTCACCGTGATGGCGTCTTGAGGGCATACCTCCTCGCAGATGTCGCAGCCGGTGCACAGGCTCAGGTAGAGCGGCGCTATGGCCCAGTTCTCGGTCGCTTGGCCCGGCTTTCGCCCATCCCGGGGATAGATATGAAGTACCGCCTGTGGGCACTCCTCAAGGCACTTGAGGCACTCCTGCGGGGAGGTGCACTTCTTCTCATCCCACGTTATCTGCATCATGGCATCACCACTCGTTTGCCAGCGCTGGAATCGCGTTCCTGTCCAGCAGGCTGATGGCGTCGCGAGGGCATAGCGCTCGGCAGACGCCGCAGCCATAGCACTGGAGTTGATTGATCGAGCACTTGTTGGCATAAGCCGAGTAGCCGATGGCCCCGAAGTTGCACAGCTTCATGCAGTCGCGGCAGCCGTTACACTCGTCCCAGTCAATGGTGGCTACGTACTCCGCCTTGAACAACGTTTGCAGGTCGAGCCGCGTGCGGGTCTTCAAGGCCAGGCACTCATTGACGGAGCAGTTGCAGATGCCCCCGATATAGGGCGTGATCATCGTCCACACCGTGTGCACGAGGCCGTTGCGGTCGAGCTTCTGGATGGCCTTCTTCCCCTCTTCCTTGCTGAGCACCTCTAGACCTGAGGAGAAATCTGGATACTGAGCTGCCCCCAGGAAGTCCGACTCAAAGGTGATCACGCCGAAGCAGTATCGAGCCTCACGAAAGCCCCGAAGGGTGCTGCGGCAGGCGCAGGGTAGTCTCACCAGAGAAAGGCTCATGTCGACGATCTGCTCGATCTCCTCTATGGGGACGACCTGCCCGTAATGATCCCTTTTCGCTTCCTCCACCGCCGAAGGGAACATGGCCCTGGCGGCAGCAGGGTCGGCGGCCATGAGCTTGTCCAGCGCGCCGATCCTGTCGCGCACGAACTGCTCGAAGTTCCCGAAGAAGTCCGTGTTGAAGCGCTTTCGCTCTTCGTTGAGCAGTTCTTCGCTATAGTTCTTCGCCTGGAGATACCACTTCTTCCCCTCGCCGTGTTGAGTACAGAACTCACACATCAGGGCACCTCCCTAAGAACTCTTGCATATCGAACCAGCGGCCGCTGCTCGTCCCGCGCAGGATACGCACCTGATTCGCCGCTGTCAACGGCCCTTTGCGCTCAGAGCCGCTTGACTAGGGCCTGACGCTTCTCCTCGTACTCCTCGTTGGTGATCAGCCCGTCGTCACGCATCTTCGCCAGGCGGCGGAGGGAGGCATCGATATCCTCAACAGGCGCGCTCGGCTGAACGGCAGGGCCGAACTGCTCGCCGGGCGCAAGCGGAACGGGCGTCAGCGCATCCACGGGGCCGCGGTGGTAGATGACGTAGGTGTCCACCATCTTGTCATGGACGGTCTGGCGGTCCTTGTCGAAGAAGGCCCAGATGTAGGCGACGTAGGACAGCGGTTCGGTGAGGTTCCAGAGAATCCCCTTGATCAGCACCTCGCGCAGCCACATCGTGCCCGCCGTTGCTGCGGTTCCGTCGAGGCGGATGACCCGCAGGCCCAAGATCTGCTTCCCCGGCGTCTGGCCGTGGCGCGCGCTGAAGAAGCCGAACCAGATGAACCAACCGACGATCAGGAGCAGCCAGAACAAGACGATGTCTATTAGCTCGCCAGAGAAGCGTCGCCACAGCCCAGCCGCCATCCGGTCCGTCCCCGGCGCCCGCAGGAACTCACCGCAGTTCCGACAGAACCACTGCGCATCGGTCACCGCCCCGCAGGTCGGGCATTCCTTCATTGGGGCACCTCCGTAGGAGTTCTTGCATGTCGAACCGGGGCCCTCTACTCGTCCCGCGCAGGATACGGGCCTGATTCTCGATTGTCAACGACGGTATGGGGTTTGGACATCGCGGCCCTACAGCTTCAGCCACGACGGGCTGGTATGCTAAGTGACGATAGGCAGGCGCACTGGAGGGTTCCACGCGAAGCGCCCGGAGGAGGATGCCATGGAGAACCGGGAGAGTGACCTCCCTTGAGCAGCCTGGCCCTGACCGGAGCCATCGTCATCGCCCTGCTGGCCGCGACCTGTCAGTCGCTCACGGCCTTCGGCTTTGCCCTGGTCATGGTGCCGCTGCTGTCCCTGGCCTGGGAGGTGAAGCCGGCGGTGGTGACCAGCACCCTCCTGGGGACGGTCATCCTCCTGCCGCTGACGCTGGAGGTGCGAGAGCACGTCCGGCCGGCCCGGGCGGCGAGGCTGCTCGCGGGCAGCCTGCTGGGGATACCTGCGGGTGTGGTGCTCCTGGATCGCATCGACCCCGAGGCGCTGAAGGTCCTGGTCGGCGCGGTGGTCATCGTCGCCAGCCTGCTTCTCTACTCCGCCCGCCAGGGCACGTGGCCGGAGGCGGGAGGGTCTACTCCCGTGGCGGTGGGGATGATCGCCGGGGTGCTGCGGGCCAGCACCAGCATGGGCGGGCCGCCCGCGGTCCTCTACCTGCTGGGCGCAGAAAAGGGCATGCAGTCCTTTCGAGCGACGCTGCTGGCCTTCTCCCTTCCGGCGAGCGTGGTGACGATTGCGGGCCTCACGCTGGCTGGACAGGTGACCGGGGAGATCGTGCGGGCCAGCGCCATAGCCCTGCCGGCCGTGGCGGTGGGGCTGATCCTGGGAAGATGGATGCGCGCATGGATCGATGAGGAGGTGTTCCGGACCGTCGTCCTGGCCGTGCTTATCCTTACCAGCGTCGCGGTCATCGTCTCCGCCTCCGGGCGGCTGATGTAGCATGAGCTTGCCGACCCTGCCTGGATGCGCTTAAGCTAACGCCATGATGGAGCGCCCGAAGGCTGCCGAACAGCCACGAGTAGACGCCAGCGAGTACACGGAAACGTACTTTCTGACGGCATGTGAGGGGTATGAGCGGTTCACCGCCTGCGGCGGCCGATCCATGGGCCCCCGCTTTCGCCGGGCGCTGGAGCTGGCTCGCATCCGTGCGGGCGAGCGGGTGCTTGACGTTGGCTGCGGGCGCGGCGAGATCATTACAGGCGTGGCGCTGCTCGGCGCTCGCGCGGTGGGCGTAGACTACGCGCCGGCGGCCGTCCGGCTCGCCGGGTCGGCGCTTGGCGCCCTCCCCGACCCGGTACGCAGCCGGGCCAGCGTGCACCGCATGGACGCCGCCGCACTGGGATTCGGCAGCGGGACGTTCGATGTCGTGTTCATGCTGGACCTGGTGGAGCACCTCTACCCGGCCCAGCTAGACCGGGCCCTGGACGAGGCGTTCCGGGTTCTCAAGGGCTCGGGAAAGCTTATCATCCACACGTCACCCAACGCGCTGTTCGAGCAGGTGGTCTATCCGCGATACGTCCGCCATGTGCACAGGGCGGTCCTGGCCGTGTCGAGCGCGCTGCGCCTGCATGACGGCGTGCTGAACCCGACCATGCTGCCGACGGCGCCGCAGTTTCCTCACGCTGACTTCGACCGGCGGCTCCACGTCAATGCGCACAGCCCACAAGGGCTGGCAGCGCTGGTAGATCGGCACGGGTTCCGCGTTCGCCGCCTGGATTTCTGGGAGCCGCCTGGTGCGCCCTTCTACGCATCGCGGCGGCTCAATCTCGAGGTCAAGCTGCTCGATTTCATCCGCTATCTGCGGCCGCTCAGCCTCTACCCCCCGCTGAACCGCTGGTTCTGCAACCACATCTGGATCGTGGCGGAGCGTCCCGCTCATTCCTAGGAGGACGCGGGGGGCCGTTCCCGGCTGGGCCGGTTGCGGGCCGACCCCCGGCGCGCGTAAGCCAGGCCGATGGTACAATCTCTCGCGGACGGCCCACGTCGTCCGTGGTGTCGTCTGCGTATCGTCAGGAGGTCGTCCATGGCCATGAAGTGGTGGGGCTGGGGAGAAGAGGGCAAGACCTTTGCCCTGCCGGAGCCGGAGCGATTCTGGGAGTTCGTGCGCAGCCGCCTGGGCGGGACGGGCGTCAGCGAGCGCATCGAATCCCTGGAGCGGATCGCCCTGCGCCCCTCGCGCCTAACACCGAAGATTCTGCAAGCCCTGCGCCGTCCCGCAGGCAAGGAGGGCCTCAGCACCGATGACCCGCAGCGGGCCGTCCACAGCCTGGGCAAGGGCTACCGCGACCTGCTGCGCATCCGCAGAGGCGAGGTCCCCAATCCCACGGATGCGGTGATCTACCCGGAGGGCGAGGAACAGGTGGCGGCGATCCTGGAGGAGGCGGCGGAGCGAGGCGTGGCGGTCATCCCCTTCGGCGGGGGGACCTCGGTAGTAGGGGGGCTGGAGCCGGTCGGCGAGGGGCCGGCGCTCACCCTGGACCTGAGACAGATGAACCGGGTGCTACGGCTGGACCGGACGGCCCGCACGGCCATCGTGGAGGCGGGAATCCTTGGCCCGGCCCTGGAGGCGCGGCTCAAGGCGGAGGGGTTCACCCTGGGGCACTTCCCCCAGTCCTTCGAGTACTCCAGCCTGGGAGGCTGGATAGCCACCCGCTCGGCGGGGCAGAACTCTACCCTCTACGGAAAGATCGAGGAGAGGGTCCAGGGCGTCCGCCTGATCTTTCCGGGCGGCGCCATCACCACGCCACCGGTGCCGGCCGCGGCCGCCGGTCCCGACCTCACGCAGCTTATCGCCGGCTCCGAGGGCGTCCTGGGGGTCATCACCCAGGCCACGGTCCGCCTGGCAGCCCTCCCCGCGGCGTCGGACTACCGGGGGTATCTCTTCCCGAGCTTCGAGGCGGGGGTTACGGCGGCCCGCGAGGTCATGCAGTCGGAGCTGCGCCCGGCCATCCTGCGCCTCTCCGACGAGGCGGAGACTGAGGTCAACGTCGCCATGCAGGGCGGCCCCGAGGGGGTGCGCGCCGGTCTGCTCATCGTAGGCTTCGCGGGGGAGGAGGAGCAGGTGCGTGCTGACTGGCAGCGCGCCGAGCCCCTCCTGACCCGGCAGGAAGGGCAGCCCCTCGGATCGGGCCCGGGGCAGGCCTGGGAGCGCTCCCGGTTCGAGCTCCCCTATCTGAGAGACACGCTGCTCGACCATGGCATAATGGTCGACACCCTGGAGACCGCCACCACCTGGGACCGCTACCTGAGCCTCCACCGGCGCGTTCAGGAGGCCATGGTCGAGGCCATGGACAAGCGGGGCATCGTAATGGCTCACCTCTCTCACTCTTACCCGGACGGCGCCTCCATCTACTACACGTTCCTGGCGCGGCAGAGCGAGGGCAGCGAGCTGGAGCAGTGGCAGCGGGTGAAAGATGCGGCCAGCGAGGCCATCGTCAGCGGTGGCGGCGCCCTCAGCCACCACCACGGCATCGGTACTGACCACCGGCCCTGGATGGGCGCTTACCTGGGCTCCGGCGGGATCCGGGTGCTGGCGGCCCTCAAGGAGGCCCTGGACCCGCGGGGCATCATGAACCCGGGCAAGCTGGTAGCCTCGGGCGAGGAGTCAGAGCGTGTTTAGGCGGGCCAGCCCCTCCGGCAACTTCTCTGCGCGCACGCGCGCTGCCTACCTGGACCGCTTCGAGCGAGAGACGTTCGACCTGGCCGTCGTGGGTGGGGGCATCACCGGCGCGGGCATCGCCCGCGATGCGGCGATGCGGGGGCTGTCGGTGGCACTGGTAGAGAAGAGCGACTTCGCGGCGGGCACCAGCAGCAGCTCCTCCCGGATGATCCACGGTGGCCTCCGCTACCTCAGGCATCGCCAGGTGCGCCTGGTGCGAGAGGCCCTGCGGGAGAGGGAAGTGCTGCTGAAGATCGCTCCACACCTGGCATACCCCTTCCCCTTCCTGCTGCCGGTGTACCAAGGCTCCAGGGACAGCCGCCTGAAGCTGAAGGTGGGCCTGACAGGCTACGACCTCCTGGCGGGCTCGCGACTGCTGGAGCATCACGTCATGCTCTCCCGAGAGGAGCTGCTGCGAACCGAGCCCGCCCTGCGCAGGAAAGGTCTTCGTGGGGGCTTCCGTTACTTCGACTGTCTGGTAAGCGATGCCCGGCTGACGCTGGCGACGGTGCTCTCGGCTGCCCGCCAGGGGGCCGCCGCTGTGAGCTACGTCGAGGCTATCGATCTGGAGCGGGACGACGGGCGGGTGACAGGGATTCGCTTCCGGGACCGCCTGAATGGGCAGACCGGGGTGCTGCGCGCTCGGCTGGTGGTCAACGCGGCAGGGCCCTGGGTAGATCAACTGCGGGCGATGGGCGGGGCAGCCCCCATACTGCGCCCCACCAAGGGCATCCACCTGGTGGTGCCACGCTCCCGGCTGCCGCTCTCCAGCGTGGTGATGATGACGGCCCGGGACGGTCGCATGCTCTTCGCGGTTCCCCAGGGCGATTGCACCTACGTGGGAACCACCGACACGGATTACCGCGATGACCCCGACGCGGTACGGACCGAGGCCAGCGATGTGGAGTACATCCTGGACGCGGCGAACGCTGCCTTCGAGGGAGCGAACGTGGAGGCGGCGGACGTCATCTCGACGTGGGCGGGCGTGCGGCCCCTGGTGGCCGAGGAGGGCGCTCCTGCCCCCTCCGACGTATCGCGGGACTACGAGGTCCGGATGGAACCCGAGGGGCTGGTGTCCATCGCCGGGGGAAAGCTCACCACCTACCGCGCCATGGCCGAGGACCTCGTGAACCGCATCGTGGCCCGGGAGGGCAAGCGGTTCGGCTGGTCGCCCGGGCCTTGCCGGACAGGTGAGAGGCCGCTGGTGGGAGGCGAGCTGGAGGGGTTTGAGCAGTACTGCGAGGCGACGGCCCAGGCCCTTGAGGAGTCCTGGGGCCTGTCACCCGCGGTCAGCCAGCGGCTGCTCCGGACCTACGGGACGGAGCACGTCAGGGTGCTGGGGTACGCCCTGCGAGACCGTCGGCTGCTGCGGCCGCTGGCTCCAGGCTGCCCGGTGCTGCGGGCGGAGGCCCTCCACGCGGCGGAGGAGGAGATGGCCCTCACCCTGGAGGACTTCATGGCCCGTCGGACCGAGCTGATGCTCTTCGACGGAAACCGCGGCCTGGACGCTGCGGGCGAAGCAGCCCGCCTCATGGGCAAGGTCCTCGGATGGGGCTGGCGAGAGCGCCGCGAGCAGGTGAGCCGCTATGGTAAAGCGGTGGCGCGCATGACCGCCTTCGCCGCCGAGGAAGCAGGCTCTGCCTCCGAAGGAGCGTGATGGCGGACCTGCTCATTATCGTGAACCCCCGGTCCGCCGCCGGCTCTACCGGTCGCCGCTGGGCCGCCATCGAGCGCACGCTGCGCTCGCGTCTGCCTGCGCCCTTCGATCTGGCCTTCACCGAGCGGCCCAACCACGCCACCATCATCGCCCGGGAAGCCGCGGAACGCTATGGCCGGATCGTAGCCCTGGGCGGCGACGGCACGGTCAACGAGGTGGTGAACGGTCTCATTGCGGACGACCGCCCGGTCCGCCCCGACCTGGCCCTGGGAATCATCCCCAGGGGCACGGGGGCGGACTTCGTGCGCACCCTGGGCATCACCCACGACCTGGAGGGAGCGATAGAGCGGCTGACCGCCGGGACCGCGCGCGAGGTAGACGTGGGCAAGGTCCGCTACCGTCGCCCGGACGGGGGCGAGGGCGTGCGCTACTTCATCAACGAGGCGTCCATCGGCATGGGCGCGGCCGTCTGCGAACGGGTCAACCGCAGCTCTAAGCGCCTGGGGGGGCGCCTCTCCTTCCTCCTGGGCATCCTCCGGACCGTGCCCGGCTATCGAAGCCAGCTGGTGCGCCTGGCCCTCGACGGCGACCCCGCCGAGGAGGTGCTCCTCGACAACGCCTGGGTGGCCAACGGCCAGTATTCGGGTGGGGGCATCCGCATGGCCCCGCGGGCACGCCTCGATGATGGTTTGCTGGACGTGGTGCAGATGGGCCACCTCAGCCTCTTCGAGAAGCTCACGCAGTTCCGGGAGCTGCGCAGCGGTGCCTTCGTGGACAGGCCCCACGTGACCTACCTGACCGCCCGCCGGGTGGAGATGGAGGCGGAGGCAGCGGTCCCGATTGAGACCGAGGGCGAGCCCATCGGCACTTTGCCCGCCACCTTCGAGCTCATCGGCGAGCGCCTGAAGGTGATCGCCTAGCGGCGCCGTCCGGCCAAGGGGCGTGGCCGGGTTCTACCCATCCTTATCTCAGCACCTTCAGCAGGAGATCGGGCCGGTCGGACATGAGGCCGTCCACCCCCAGGTCGAGCAGCCGGCGCATCTCCTCCGCCTCGTCCACGGTCCAGACGTGGACCTGGAGGCCGCGGCGGTGCGCAGCCCGCACGAAACGGCCGTCCACCACAGTCAGTCGGCCCTGGCGAGGGGGCACCTGGAGGGCGTCGTAGGGGCGGCGCAGCCAGCGGGTCAGGCCCACGCGGCTGGCCAGCCAGAAGCGGGTCGCCTCCCAGGTGGCCGAGGAGGTGGCCACGTGGTCCCCCATGCGCCGGCGGAACTCCTGAATCACCCGGTCATCGAAGGAGGCCACCAGGATGCGGTCGTGGAGGGCGCGCTCTTCGATGAGGGCGACCGCTGCAGCCACTGCATCCACGAGCGGGGGCTCGCTCTGCTTCACCTCGACGTTCAGGCGCACGTCGGGGAAGGCTTCGGCCACCTCCGCCAGGGTGGCCACGGTGATCCCCTTGCCCCGGAAGGGGAAGGTGCGGCCTCCATCAGGAGAGAAGCGATAGCCGGCATCGAGGCGCTTGAGCTCCTCCAGGGTGATGGCAGAGACGGGCCCCGAGCCGTCGGTGGTACGTTCCAGGGTCCCATCATGGATGGTGACCAGCACACCGTCGCGGGTGGCGTGGACATCGGTTTCCAGGTAACGGTAGCCCAGGTCGACCGCCCCCTGGAAGGCGGTCATGGTATTCTCGGGCCAGAGCCTAGCGCCGCCTCGATGGGCGAACGCCAGCGGGCGGGGGCTCTGAAGAAACGGGCGGAGAGGGCCGCTAGCAGGTGAGGTCATGGCGGCGCTATTCCCGGACGCAGTCTGCTTCTGCGGACAGGCTCATGCTACGTGAGGGGCATGCCGCGCACAAGGGCTTGAGGATTTGCCAGGTAGCGCCGGGGCTGCTATAGGTCTCTCGGCAGCCGCGCTCGGCCCGTTGCCCGGGACGTAACCGATAGGAGCAACTCACGAGACCAATCCGACAAGTCCTGCGCGCCACTCCCTGGCCCAGCCTGCGGGAGGCCATGCAGCGGCCCTTCTACGGCTGGCTCATCGTAGGAGTGGCCGCTGTCACTGCCTTCTCCCATGTCAGCTTCTTCAACCCCGTCCTGGGGGTCTTCGTCCAGCCGCTGAGCGAGGAGTTCGGCTGGAGCCGGGCGACCATCGCCGCCGCCATCACCATCGGTAGCGTGGGCGGTGCGATCGCTTCGCCCCTGATCGGGCCTCTGCTGGATCGGGGTGCCTCGCGGCTGGTGATAGCGGCAGGCGGGGCCCTGATGGGGGTCTGCCTGCTGGCCGTCGCCTTCACGCCTTCGGTGTGGTGGTTCTACCTTTTCTACTCGGTTGGCCGAGCGACGGCGGTAGGCATTACCAGCCTGGGCGTCACTGTCGTCATCTCCAACTGGTTCGTCAGGAACCGAGGCGTGGCGCTGGGCATCACCCTGCTGGGCTCGCGGGCGGCGATGGCCCTCCTCCCGCTCAGCGCCCAGCTCATCATCCTGGCGGTGAGCTGGCGGGCCGCCTTCGGGATGCTGGGAGTGATGGTACTGTGCCTGGCGGTGCTGCCGAGCCTGCGCTTCCTGCGCCATCGACCCGAGGACATGGGCTTGCTGCCGGACGGACTCCCCGACCGCGCCTCGGCGGGCGACACCGACGAACCCGCCCAGGACGACCTGGAAGAGGAATGGACCCTCAGGGAGGCCGCCAGGACCCCCGCTCTCTGGCTCCTTACCCTGGCCACCTCCCAGATCTTTCTGGTAGGAGGCGCGGTGAACCTGCATCAGATGCCCCATCTGGTGGACCAGGGGCTTTCGTCGACGGTGGCCGTGGGGGTGATCAGCACCTTCGCGGTCTTCGGCGGGATAGGCGGCGTGCTGAGTGGGCTGATCCAGCGCCGCCTGGGCGCCCGCTGGACGCTAGCGGCGTCCCTGGTGGGGACGGCATCGGGCTTGGTGGTGCTGATCAACGCGGACAACGTCGGGCTGGCCTACTTCTACGGCGTGTGGTACGGCCTGGCCTTCGGGTCGATGGTCACGATGATGATGGTGGTGTACGCGGAGTACTTCGGAAGGAGGTCTCTGGGGAGCATTCGGGGCGCGGTGGCCCCCATCCAGATGGCCTTCAACGCGGTGGGGCCCCTGCTGGCGGGCTGGGCGTTCGATGTCAGCGGGAGCTACCTGGAGGTATTCTCAGCCTACGTGGGGCTCCTGCTGCTGTCGGCGTTCTGGATGGTCCTGGCC
>JBAUEL010000002.1:0-1598 GCA_049678585.1 Dehalococcoidia bacterium | reverse complement strand
AAGCGCTGACGGGTCTCGGCCTGGCGGGCGGATGAAGGCTCGACCTCATAGGCCTCACCCAGCGCCACGCCTACCCGTAGTAGCGGCTCCAGGCGCCGGGCCCATTGGGGATAGAGAGCCAGGCACTGGTCGGCGGTGCGCTGCCCTTGCCTTATCGCCTCCAGGCAGTCAGCCAGGGCGTCTTCAAACTGCCGGCTCATCTCTTATCCGTTTATCCGCCGGCTCCCTCTCCGACTCAGCGGAGGCCAGGAGCTTCTGAAGGTTGGCGATAGCCTTGTGCTGGAGGACCTTGACGTTGCCCTCTCTCTTTCCGAGAACGCGGGCCGTGTCGCTCACTGACAGGCCCACGGCAAATCGCAGCCAGATCACCTCCCGCTGCGCGTGGGACAGGCCCCGGGCAGCCTGGAGAGCCTCCTCAAAGGAGAGCTTGGTCTCCACCAGGACGACGGGGTCTGGGGCAGTGTCCGCCATGAACTCAGGCAGGGGCGCCTCGTTGCGGCGGACGCCGTTCTTGCGCACGTGGCTGATAACGTAGTTTCGAGCGATGCGGAAGAGCCACGCAGCAAAGGGCACCCGCCTCCACTGGAAGTCGCCGATGGCCGTGAGCATCCGGAGGAAGATCTCCTCGGTGACGTCCTCAGCCTCAGCCACGCTGCCGGTCCGGGCGTGGACGTAGCGGTAGACTCTGGGGAAGTACAGCTCGTAGAGCTGGCCGAGGGCCCGGACGTCGCCGGAGCGAGCACAATCGACGATCTGCCGTTCCTCATGCTCCGGCAGGCCCTGGGGCGGAAAAGGCAGGTCCACCAGGCTCTCCCTCCATGTTGGTGCCAGCGCTGCCGATCAGCCCACATGATAGTCGTTTTCTTCCCGCCGGTCTACCTGCCCGGCCTTTCGCCCGTGATGACCGAACCGTCAATAATCAGAACGTCGGGGGCGGGGAAAGGTTAACAGGGGGGCCACCGCAGTTAACCTTTTCCATCCTGGGGCGTTTTAACGGTTGTAGTGGCCACCTGCGGCATTGGTTATACTGTTCTCCAGACATTCTCAGAGGCCCTTTCTCGCGCGACCGTGTGTAGCTGCGCGAGGTGAAGCAGCTTAAATCTTTTTTCCGGGTTGGTTCAAGTGGTAAATAGGCCCGCCGGGCCCGATAAGGGCGGCGAGGAAGGAGAGGGGGAATTGCATGTAGCAAACCGGTCGAAGGTCTGTTTGGGCACGCCCAGGAGACCTCGTCAGTGGAGAGCTTGAAAGCGGAGTGCAGAGGAGTGCAGCAGCGAGCCGGGCTTCACCGGAGCCAGGGAGAGGTCGCGAGAGTATGATCTCGCGGCCCGTTCTGGTATTCCCGGTACGATGCCTGCGCAGGCGAGCTGCTGAGGCTGCATTTCCGCAAAAGGAGGACTAGCGACTTGAAAGTAACCAAGCTCGGAATACTGGTGATGGTGGCGGCCGTGGCCCTGATGCTGGGAGCGTTCCGGCCGGGCATCGAGCCCCAGAGCGCGGAGGCGTCTATCGTCGCCATCTATGCCCTACCGTCCGCTGTACCCATTCTCGCCCCGGCCCTCGCCCCGGCCAGCGCGCCCGGCAACCTGGCGGTGGTGGGC
>JBAUEL010000001.1:0-1648 GCA_049678585.1 Dehalococcoidia bacterium | reverse complement strand
ATATACCACAAAGGCGAGGCTCTTGCCCCGCCTTCCACCGCCGCCCGCCGGACATCAATCAACCAAAAACGCCCCTTTTCCCGATGGCGACGGGATCTTTTTTCACAAACAAACGGTCAATCAAACGCCTCTCGCCCCTAGCCCCTGCCCCTTGACCCTCGACCCCTGGCCCTTGCCCCTTCCGCCTCCAGGCCCGCCTCCTCCCGCAGCACATCTGCCTTGTCGATGCGCTCCCACGGCGCGTCGATGTCCTCCCGCCCGAAGTGCCCGTACACCGCCGTAGGCCTGTAGATGGGGCGCCGCAGGCCCAGGTCGCGGATGATCGCCCCCGGCCGCAGGTCGAAGTGTCGCTGCACCAGCGCCAGGATGCGCTCGTCCTCGATCCGCCCCGTCCCGAAGGTCTCGATGGCCATCGACGTCGGATGGGCCACCCCGATGGCATAGGAGAGCTGGAGCTCCACCCGGTCGGCCAGGCCCGCCGCCACGATGTTCTTGGCCGCATAGCGGGCGGCATACGCCCCGGAGCGGTCCACCTTGGTGGGGTCCTTGCCCGAGAAGCAGCCCCCGCCGTGCCTGGCGATGCCCCCGTAGGTGTCCACGATGACCTTCCGCCCGGTGAGCCCGGCGTCGCCTATGGGCCCGCCGATCACGAAGCGCCCCGTCGGGTTGATGAAGTACCTGGTGCGCTCATCGAGGAGGTTCTCCGGGATCACATAGCCGATGACTTCCTTCCGGATGTCCTCCACCAGCTGCTCGTAAGAGACCACCCTGTCGTGCTGCGCGGCGATGACCACCGCCTCCACCCGCCTCGGCTGCCCGAACTCATACTCCACCGTCACCTGGGACTTCCCGTCCGGTCGCAGATAGCCCAGGATGTGCTCCTTTCGCACCTCGGCCAGCCGCCGGCACAGCTTGTGTGCCAGCGAGATGGTCAGGGGCATGTATTCGGGCGTCTCCCGACAGGCGAAGCCGATCATCATCCCCTGGTCTCCCGCGCCCAGCTCCAGCAGGGCATTCTCGGCCTCCTCGGCGTCCATCGCATGGTCCACGCCGACGGCGATGTCCGGGGACTGCTCCTTGATGGAGACGGCGACCCCGCAGGTCTCGTAGTCGAAGCCGTACTTGGCCCGGGTGTAGCCGGCGTCCCGCACCACCTCCCGGACGATCTGGGGAATCTCAACATAGCACTCCGTGGTGATCTCTCCGATGACCCATACCAGGCCGGTGGTGGCCGCGGTCTCGCAGGCCACTCGGGCCAGCGGGTCCTTCTCCAGGATGGCGTCGAGGATGGCGTCGGAGATCTGGTCGCAGAGCTTGTCCGGGTGTCCTTCCGTCACCGACTCTGAGGTAAGGAGCAGGGATGGCGATGTCATGAAGGTGGAAGTCATTCGCTAGTTCCTCCAGCTACGTTCCCGCCTGCCAGCTCGCCAGGTAGCGCTGCTGCTCCTCGCTGAGCGTGTCGATGCTGACGCCCATGGAGGCGAGCTTGAGGCGGGCGATCCCCTCGTCGATCTCCCTGGGGACGGTGTGCACATCGATGGGCAGCCGCCGTTCCTGGAGCACCAGGTGCTCCACGCAGAGGGCCTGGTTGGCGAAGCTCATGTCCATGACGCTGGCGGGGTGGCCCTCGGCAGCAGCCAGGTTGATG